>NZ_CP091881.1:7192500-7550000 GCF_022163125.1 Paenibacillus sp. HWE-109
CATCTCATCGGCGGAACGGTCCAAAGTGGATTTCATTGCCAAATGGTTGGCGGGGAACATCTGGGGGACGGACTGGCCGTTCGTCTGGGCCATTCTTCCGTGGCTCGTGGTCTTGATTCCTTTCACCTTATATAAAGCGAATCGTTTAAACCTGCTCGGACTAGGCGACCCTGTGGCCGTCGGTGTAGGCGTATCTGTCGAAAAAGAGCGCATCATCCTGCTCTTAACCGCCGTTGCCCTGGCCGCATCTGCCGTATCGGTGACAGGCGGCATTACCTTCATTGGCCTAATGGCTCCACACATTGCCAAGGCTCTGGTTGGGCCTAGGAATCAATTATTCATCCCGATTGCTATCTTGCTTGGCGGGTGGCTCTTGCTGCTAGCGGACACCATCGGCCGCAATATCATTGGAACCGATGGGATTCCTGCGGGGATCATGGTTGCCTTGATTGGCGCGCCTTACTTCATGTATTTGCTGCTGAAAAAATAACCAAGCGCCCCTTGAGCCCGCTGTTCGCGGGCAAATAACGGCCCCTAAAGACTCTTATCGCGCTCAAAATGTCAATTTTGGCGCTGTTAGGAGTCTTTGGGGACTTCTATTTGCGCCGACGGCACCGATTTGCCCGATGTTCGGGCGAATAACGGCCCCTAAAGGCTCTTATCGCGCTCAAAATGTCAATTTGGGTGCTGTTAGGAGTCTTTGGGGACTTCTATTTGCGCCGTCGGCACTGATTTGCCTGATGTTCGGGCGAATAACGGCCTCTAAAGGCTCTTATCGCGCTCAAAATGTCAATTTGAGTGCTGTTAGGAGTCTTTGGGGACTTCTATTTGCGCCGACGGGCACCGATTTCTGCCCGATGTTCGGGCGAATAGCGGCTACTGATAAAGGCACTTATCGCGCTCCAAAGTCGCATTCGAGAATCTACGATTAGCTATTTCGCCCAACAAGTGCTAAATAGGGGGTAGTACGGAACGTCAGTACGCTATCTGTTAGGAAAACGCGCGATTCGGGGGCAAAGCAATGAAATAAGGGAACCACGTTCCGCGAAAGGGCGGAATCGTTCAAGAATCAACCAGATAGCGAATCTACGATCCGCGGCGGCAAAACCTGACTCCGTCTGCCGCACAAGCCATACTCCGTCTGGCACTGCAAGCCGGACTCCATCGCCGCACAGCCAAGCTCACTCAGTCACACTCGTCGAACGCCCCTACGTGGAAGACTTCTCTGAAGCTCCTGCTTCAGATACTCATACAGCCTAGAAGCAGCCTGTGTAAGGGGGTGCTCCGCAGGCCCCGAGAGGATGCCGAATGTCATATCAATCAGGCTACCGCTCAAACTCCGCACTGTCGTCCCCTGCGGGGGAGACTGCACGATAATTCGTGGAACGAGTGCAATGCCGTGGCCATTTGCCACGAAATGTGGCAGAGCTGTCATGCTGCCAATCTCCATCGTGTCCAGCGGATAACTCCCTGCTTCCTGCTGCACCATTTCCAACTTTCTGCGATAGGGGCAGGTTGAAGACGTGATGAGCAGTCGATAACCTCGGAGATCATCGGGCTGGATGAGCATTTGCGCAGCAAGCGGGTGATCCTGCTGCATTAAAACGACGAACTCCTCTTTGAACAAAGGTTCAAAATCAAGTTCGGAGCTCCAATCCGGTGCAGAACACAGCGCCAGATCAATATTCCCCTTCTGCAGACTTTCGCTCAAGATAGGTGTGCTGGCAAATTCTACGGAAATCCGAATCTTAGGATATTGCTCGAAAAAACTCGCCAAAACAGCGGGCAGCCGATAGCTCGCGGTCGGTTCCGTGACGCCCAGCCGCACATCGCCAGCATCGCCGATTGCCAAGTCTGCTAAATTCATTTGCAGTTGTTCCATCTGCTTAACGATCTGCAAGCTCTGCACATAGAATAGCCTTCCTGCTGCGGTTAAGTGAAATTTTTTGCCACGCTCAATGAGCTGCATCCCCAATTCTGCTTCAAGCTTCTGAATCTGCATCGTAACAGTCGATTGCACATAATTCATTTCCTCTGCCGCGCGGATAAAACTGCCGTATTTGACGATGCTCTGAAATGTTTTTAGTGTTTTGAAGTCCATGCTAGCACGCTCCAGCGTTCGATAATTTTGAACACGTCATTCAATTCGTTCAATTATACAAATAACCCTCTCCCCTTTACAATTATGTATAAAGAGGAAGAGGAGCTGATGGATGATGAATTTAAAAGGTAAAGTGGCTATTGTAACTGGTGGAGGTACTGGGATTGGGAGAGCTGCCTGTCTAGCATTAGCGGAGCGAGGGGTCGCGGTTGCGGTGAATTATTCGCGCTCTAAGGAGGAAGCGGAAGCAACGGCAGCGTTGATCAACAGTAACGGCGGTCGCGCGCTTGCTGTTCAAGCCGATGTATCGCAAGATCTGCAAGTAAGAGAAATGGTTGCTTATGTGGTAAAGCATTTCGGATCTATCGATCTGCTTGTGAACAATGCCAGCATCACGCGGCATATTCCATTCGACGACTTGGAAGCGGCAACGGAGGAAGTCTGGGATGACCTTTTTGCTGTGAACGTCAAAGGCATGTATTTCTGCGCGCGAGCTGTGGCGCCTCACATCAAGCAAGGAGCAATCGTCAATCTCGGCAGTATTGCCGGACAGACCGGTCTCGGCTCATCGCTTCCTTATGCGGTATCCAAAGCCGCGGTTCACGGGCTAACCAAATCACTGGCCCGCGCTTTAGCACCGAATATCCGAGTCAACTGCATCGTGCCGGGAGCGGTCTCCACAAGGTGGTGGACGGGGCGGGAAGCACAGATGCAGCGCTTAGCCCCTAATCTCCTCTTGCAGCGTATTTCTACGCCCGAGGATATCGCCACAATGATATGTGCAGCCTTGGAGCAAGAAGCTATGACAGGACAATTGATTACCGTTGACAGTGGTCAGACCTTGTAGGAATTCTCGTCCTGCCCGTTTCCCGCTATTCAGCACCAACGGGCATTTCTTCCCTCGGATTCAACACATTCTCCTCTAAGACAATGAATTTATCCCCGTATTCTTTAATGATATGCCGTTCTCCCCATGAGCACAGAGAATCAAGGATCGATTTTAGACTCCATCCATACTCACTGAGCTCGTACTCGACTTTAGGGGGAACTTGATTATAAACAATCCGATTCACGATGCCATCTTGTTCTAGTTCTCTCAGCTGCTGCGTCAACATTTTTTGCGTGATCCCGGGCATAATACGTTTCAAATCACTTGTCCGTCGTTTCCCATGTGTGAGATGACACAGAATGACGCACTTCCATTTGCCTCCGATGACTTCAAGCGTTGCTTCAACGGAAATATTATATTTCTTCTTGGTCATGGTTTTCCTCCCCATCAATAAATGAATTGGATGTACGTTACTTTTTAGTACCTATAGAACTAAAAAGTGCGTACTGGTCACGAAGGTATGAGTAGTCCATAATAACATTTGCCGGCCGGTAATTCCACACAAATGGGGTAATGCGAATGTTAATCGATCAAAGACGTAGTACCTTGGCACTCCTTGCGTTAGCGATAAGCGCCTTTGCCATTGGAACAACAGAGTTCATCAGCGTCGGGCTGCTGCCCCTCATTGCTGATGACTTACAAATATCCGTAACAACTGCAGGACTAACTGTCACTTTATATGCTTTGGGCGTAACGATTGGCGCGCCGATTCTCACGTCCCTGACCTCACGGATCTCCCGCAAAACCTTGCTGCTCATCATTATGCTCGTGTTCATTGCAGGAAACAGCTTAGCCGCTGCATCACATGGGGTTGTCGTGCTGCTGATTGCCCGCATCATTTCTTCCCTCGCGCATGGGGTGTTCATGTCGATTGGATCAACCATCGCCGCCGATCTCGTCCCTGAGAACCGCAGAGCCAGCGCGATCGCGATCATGTTCTCCGGGCTGACAGTAGCCACGGTTACAGGCGTTCCGCTGGGCACATTGATAGGCCAACAGTTTGGTTGGCGGGTTGCTTTCATGCTGATCGTTGCCATCGGTATCGTGGCTCTGATCTCCAACCTGATTCTGGTCCCGTCATCCGGTTTAAATAAAGGGATTCGCACTCCATTTCGCGATCAGGTGAAACTGATTACGAACGGGCGGCTCCTGCTCGCCTTTTCCATTACTGCAATTGGGTACGGGGGTACTTTTGTTGTCTTTACTTATTTATCCCCGCTGCTGCACGACATAACCGGATTCAAGGAGAAAACCGTAGCCATCATTCTTCTGGTATACGGAATCGCCATCGCGATTGGCAATATCATAGGTGGAAAAGCAGCAAATCGCAAACCGATTCATGCCCTGTTCTACATGTTCGCTCTGCAAGCTATTGTGCTTTTCGTGCTTACCTTTACGGCGCCTTTCAAAATTGCAGGATTAATTACCATACTGCTCATGGGTTTACTGGCTTTCATGAACGTTCCCGGCTTGCAGGTTTATGTTGTAATGCTGGCTGAACGCTACGCGCCCAAAGCCAAGGATGTCGCTTCTGCTTTTAATATCGCGGCATTCAATGCAGGTATTGCTATTGGAGCTTACCTAGGCGGTATCGTGACTGATACGCTTGGGCTTATTCATACCGCTTGGGTAGGCGGAGCGATGGTGCTTCTGGCTGTCATTTTATCCGGTTGGGCTAAGCATTTAGACAAAAAAGAAACAGTTGCGCATTAAATCATACAATTTGGAGGAGTTACTATGACAACACATTTACAAGCAACAACAACCCTTGCTAACGGGATTCAAATGCCTTGGTTCGGCCTGGGCGTATTCAAAGTAGAAGAAGGCGCTGAGCTCATCGAAGCGGTCAAAGCGGCTGTCAGGAATGGCTATCGCAGTCTTGATACAGCGGCCATTTATAACAATGAAACGAGCGTAGGCCAAGGCATACGTGAAGCCCTGTTGGAGACCAAATTGACTAGAGAAGATCTTTTTGTTACTTCAAAAGTATGGAATGCCGACCTCGGATATGAGGCCACAATAGCTGCCTACGAGACCAGTCTCAAGAAGCTAGGACTGGATTATCTTGACTTATATCTCATTCATTGGCCTGTAAAAGGGAAATATAAAGAAGCGTGGCGCGCCCTGGAAACTCTGTACAAAGAGGGCCGTGTGAAGGCGATTGGCGTAAGTAATTTCCAAGTTCATCATCTGGAAGATGTGCTCGCTGATGCCGAAATCAAACCGATGGTGAATCAAGTCGAATATCATCCGCTGCTGAATCAAAAAGCGGTTCGCGAGTTCTGTCAAAGATCCGGCATTCAGCTTGAAGCATGGTCCCCTTTGATGCAGGGTCAGTTGCTGGATAATGATGTGTTGAAAGCCATTGCTGATCAGCATGGGAAATCTGTCGCCCAAATCATTCTGCGCTGGGACCTACAGAACGGTGTCGTCACGATTCCCAAATCAACCAAAGAACATCGCATTATTGAGAATGCCAACGTATTCGACTTCACTCTGACCGATGCGGATATGGCCCTGATTAATGGGTTGAATCTGGATCAACGTGTAGGCCCCGACCCGGACAACTTTGACTTCTAAAAGGTTGAAATAAGACGCTATTCCTTTCGCATGCGAGAGAAATAGCGTCTTTTTTGGCGGAATATTTTAGTCGCAATTGGTACAAAGTACTGTTAGCTAATTATGGAAGGATGAAGGGAACGACTATGGACACAGAAAACCAAGATATGACTTTAACGAATCGACAGGGACATCCCATTACGGATAATCAAAACATTCGCACCGTAGGAAACAGCGGTCCTTCGACGCTTGAGAATTATCATTATATTGAGAAAATATCGCATTTTGACCGGGAACGGATTCCCGAACGGGTCGTGCATGCGCGTGGTGCCGGGGCTCATGGTTACTTCGAGGCTTATGGCAAAGTCGGCACGGAAGCTGTCTCCACTTATACGCGTGCTAAGCTGTTTCAAGAGCCAGGCAAGCGCACGCCCGTCTTTGTCCGCTTCTCCACGGTCGTTCACGGTGGTCACTCGCCCGAAACGCTGCGGGACCCGCGCGGCTTCGCCACCAAATTCTATACCGAAGATGGCAATTGGGACTTAGTTGGCAATAATCTGAAAATCTTCTTCATCCGCGACCCGCTGAAATTCCCTGACATGGTCCATGCATTTAAGCCCGATCCTGTCACGAACCTGCAGAACCCGGAGCGAATGTTCGATTTTGTCTCCAATACACCGGAAGCTACGCATATGATTACTTTCCTCTTCTCCCCTTGGGGCATTCCCGCCAATTATCGGCAAATGCAAGGTTCCGGTGTCAATACCTACAAGTGGCTGAATCAGGCAGGCAACGCCGTTCTCGTCAAATATCACTGGGAGCCGATCAAGCACGCGATTAAGAACCTGACACAGCAAGAAGCTGAAGCTATTCAGGCCAAAAATACCAGAACTACTTCGCTGAGGTAGAGCAGGCCGCTTTTGGCACAGGTGTGTTAGTGGATGGTCTGGATTTCTCTGACGACAAGCTGCTGCAAGGGCGAACCTTCTCTTACTCCGATACCCAGCGTCATCGTGTAGGAACGAACTACCTCCAACTGCCAATCAATGCGCCTAAGAAGCGTGTAGCTACAAACCAGCGCGATGGGCAGATGGCATTTATCGTAGACCGCGCACCTGAGCAGAATCCGCACGTCAATTACGAGCCCTCTTCGCTCGGCGGTTTGAAGGAAGCTGCACCCTCCGGTCAAGAGCATCAGCCCGCCTATAAGGCCAAGCTGGTTCGCGAACAAATCAGCCGTACCAATGACTTCAAGCAAGCAGGCGATACATATCGGAAATTCGCAGATCACGAACGCGACGAATTGATTCACAATTTGGTCGATGCGCTGAACATATGTGCTCCTGTCATTCAGGCAAAAATGATTGAGCATTTCACGAACGCTGATGCGGAGTATGGTCGCCGGGTTTCCGAAGGCCTCGCACAGGCCAAAAGCCAGATGGCGCCTATCAGTTCGGCTGCAGCTGCTGAGGGTGAAGCCCTTGCGGAACAATCCGGGCAGCGGACAGACGGCTATTAGAGATTGATTTTAGATCGAGGCTGCTCTATATTGTAATTAAACAACTAATTATTTGGTTACATAAACAATATGGAGACATTTGATATGGAATCTGCCAGTACTACTCAGCTAGAGAACCAAGTTCACCAACAATTAAGAGATTGCAGCCAAATTTTTCTCGCTTTGGCCGATCCGGTCCGGCAGGACATCATCATGCTGCTGACCAAACATGAAACACTGAATGTTGCACAGATCGTAGAACGCTCACCGATGTCCAGATCAGCCATCTCTCACCATCTCAAAATTTTGCGGCAAGCCCATTTAATTACCTCCAACAAAGTAGCCACAGAGATTTACTATAGCTTGGATATTGAAGGACCTGTGCTGCAGCTGAAAGCTTTTATAGAAACGACCGAAAAAATCATCAACATGAAGACTCTTGAGGCTGAGTAAGCCTCGTTCCCCCTCTATAATAACCATATAACTAATTATTTAATTTATTGGTTACAAACAATAGTGATGGAGGTTACTTGAGGTTACTTAATATGCAAACAGTCCTGATTACTGGAGCGTCGAGCGGTATTGGCAGAGCTTAAAGCAAATCAGCAATCAGTACATCTAACCCCAATTACTTCAACACCCTAGTGTTTCTACATGCATAGGTCTAAAGATACATTATATTAGGTAATTATACCTTTTATTTCTATTATATTGAAACTTTTTCCTGTAACTTGTTGTATATGTATTTACTTACTATTATCTGGAAGGTAAATAATCATTATTTAGAGATTTACAGATTGAATGAAGTTTATTTAATATTTTTGAAAGTTATAAATTACATAAATTATAATATTTGTATATTTTTTCTATATATGATATGTTATACCACGTGATTAGTTGGAATATTTTTACAACACTATATTTTGAAAGGTGGAATTGAAAATGAAAAAGATTAAAGCAACAGCTCTTATTACATCCGCATTGGTATTGGGAACGGCATTAGCATCTGTATCAGCATCTGCTGCAACATTATCAGATTCTAAAAATGGCGCATCATATTTCACTAGTGCATGGGCACTTGAAAAACAAGTTCCTGGTACTACACCCGGGAAAATGTATTACGGATTTAACAAATTCGCGATTGATGAAGATTTTACTCATACAATTCATGACGCTAACGGCCATACTGCCATAGTTACTAGAGGGGCAAGCAACTCTAGCTCTGCAGCTGGAAATGCAGGGAAATGGGCTAAAATCGAAGTTACGCATAATAATGTTTCTGTTCAATATTCAATGATCTATTAATATTCAATAAAGTTATTAAGCACTGTATTAATTCCAACTAATCTATATTGTCCAAATGTATACAGAGCAACTTATGCTGCTTCTGTATACATTTGTATTTTAAGTAATTTCAAATTAGGGAGAGGAAGATGATTGAAAAAAATAAAGTTTGTTATTAGTTTCATCATGATGTTAATTGGTTTTATTATTACCGGTGAAAGCTATCAATTGTATTTAGATAATTTTGAAACAGCAAATTATAGCACTACGCTATTTCTGAACGGATCTCCTAACAATACAAAGCAAAGTATGGTCAATGACATAACAAGAGCTGCCGAAGACAATCAAGTGAAAGTCTTTACCGTCGTATCAGATGTGAAAAGTATGCTATTAAGTGAACGTCGTATTTATGGGACCAAGGATACAGCGGAGTATATCAAGAAGAATTTTCAAATTTCCGAGAAAAGTTATCCTAGTTTAATATCAGGTACAAAGAATATTCTTTTCTATGAATTTGAAGACATTGTACATAATGAAGATATCGGAAGCATTTCTCAATATTATATCATTGGGGATGTAGATGATATTTTTGGTTTTAAAGATAGCTTGAATGGTATATATGCGGGGAATTTCCCTCAAAAGGGCTATGATAGTTCTGGAAAGCTAAATATCTTGTTTATCTGGCTTCTTATTTCAATTGTAATGTTGTTCCTATCCTATTATGATGTTATTTTACAAAAAAAGGAGAATTTCATCCGTATATCTTTAGGAGAAAGAACGAGTTCCATTATTCTGCGCAATATAAGTTTGGATATTATTGTGTATTCAATTATTTTTTTGGTTATATTGTTTGCACTGCAAAACTATACAAACACTTTTTTTCACTTTCGGATTTCTGCCGGAATATTCTTAGCCATGTTGTTTTTCAATGCCATGTTATATAGCAATCTTTACTTCTACAATATAAAAGAGGCATTGGCAAATATTAAAAGTTCGAAAAAATTACTTGTTATGAATTATGGATTAAAAATAATAACGGTTACTATTGCCTTTACTATAATTTCCAGCAACATTGCTGTTATTTCCGAGGCCATACAATTTTATCAACAACGTTCTTTTTTCAATGAACGAGCTGATTATTATTATGTAGAAATGGCATATGGCCGAAGACCAGATCAGGATGAACAACAGTCCATTGAAACGCTTCATAAAGGATTTTTAGAAACTGAAACGTTTTATCGCAAGTTTTTCAAAAATTTTAATGCAATGCAACTAGTTACATCAGGTGTTTTGGAAAAAGATGTGATGCTAGCAAACTTAAATAGCTTAACATATTTGCAAGAACACATTGATGAACTCAGCAAAGCTAATCTGGAAAAGGAATTATATTTTATTTTACCGAGTCACATGAAAAACGATACGGAAAAAATTGGTGAGTTAAAAAGAAGTTTGGAACTAATTGAACAAAGTGAATTCCAATATGACTATGATATTATTTATTATGATGGCGATCCAAAGTTAATTTGTATAGATGAATTTTCATTAAACGGAAGCTTTTATATACAAAGTCCGATAATTATTTACAATAACGTGGATCAAAGTAAAAGAGTTGAATCGGCAGATGCAAGTGCCTTTCGTTTGGATTATGCCCATGATATCTTGTACAAACTCTCTCCCGGTGATGTAGCCAGTTATGCAGCTAATCATAGTACAGAAAATAGTAAGCTTTATTACAAATTAACAAATGCCCTTGAGAAATATAAATATAAATGGAGTATTATGAAACGAACGTTGTACTTGAATTTGATTTTAAGTATTTTAATATTATTTTTAGAAATTGTGATCATTAAGGCTATACTCCGTTTGGAATATGAAGTTAATGCGATAGAATTATGTTTAAAAAAAATATTAGGATATAATATTTGGCAAAAAAATAAAAAAATTTTACTTGTTACACTTATTCCTACGATTCTAGGTATGATCGGGGCAATGATTGTATGGATTTTTATAAACGGAAATATATTTAACTATCTTGTTTATGGCAGCATATTTATTTTTCTAATAGAACCCTTTATTATCTTAACTTACATACGGAAGCTTGAAAGAGCAAAAATAAGTATAATTTTAAAGGGAGGAAATTTATGATAGAGATAAATACAGTATCGAAGTCTTTTGAGGGTAACGTTATATTTTCTAACTTGGAGCTGAAAATTGATAATGGTGAGTTCGTTATTTTCTCTGGCGCTAGTGGATGCGGGAAAACTACTCTTCTTAATATGATTGGAGCTATTGAACCAATTGACAGCGGAGAAATTCTCGTTGATGGTCTCAATATCCATAAAAGAAAATACCAACTACAGTATTTTAAATATAAAATCGGTCTTCTTTTTCAGAACTTTGCACTCGTCGAGCATAAGACAGTGAAAGAAAATTTAAAACTTGTTCGTAAAGAAAGTCAATCTGGAGTTTCCATTGAACAGGCTTTGGAAATGGTTGGCATATCGGACAAGTTGAATAGTAAAGTGTATACATTGTCTGGAGGCGAACAACAGCGAGTTGCACTGGCAAGATTAATGGTAAAAAAGTGTAATATTATACTAGCAGATGAACCAACAGGATCACTTGACAAAAAGAATGCAGAGGCCGTGCTTGACATTATTAAGCAGCTGCACAACCAAGGGAAAACAATTATCATGGTCACCCATGACGAAGATATGAAAAAGAAAGGGGAACGGATCATCAACTTATGAAAACAATGTGGAGAAAAAGAAAAATTATGTTTGCCATAGGAATTGCTATTTTGATTTTTATTATTTGGAATTTATCATGGTTAGTTTTTGTGAATTTCAAGTACAAGCCTTATACCGAAACGGTACCAAAGGATAAATACGGTACTTATCATATAGTAGGTTCTGAAGGCTATAATTTTAATGTTAAAAAACCGGATTATTTAAGTTTAACTGGCAACTTGGGGTCTGTGGCTCCAGATGACATTTGCTCTTTAATAATTTGGCCAAAAGTGTTCGGGGGATATAAATATGGGCTGCGTATTCAAGACAATAGCGGTGGTTATGATATAATGGTGGATTCCAATGGGAATCCCATTCGACTGGATAGCCAAAGCAATGAAGAGTTTGAAAAAACAGTAGAAATTATTCAAAAAAATAAAGTGAGCATTCAAAAAATATTTGACAAGGTGAAAAGCCAGTGGGATTTAAGTTGAAGTTCCTCTTCTACAAATAAAAAACTTAATACCAACTTTATGAATCGATCTGCCCATTGACCGATTACAGAACACATCCGTATGCATTCAAAGAATTGTACGATTCAGGGTACTTTCTGGATAAAGCAACCCTCGCCTACTTCGCCGATCACTACCTGAATGATGATCACACGAACTCGCTAGTGCCGAATAGCTCCTTTTTACAAATATATGGTAATGAAAATATGCCGCAATTTATGAAAAAAAAGGCGGAATTCGAGTAGATACATCTACGGGAATTCTGCCCTTTACCTATTTGATAGCAATATAAATCTGCACTTGCGTATTCGTTGGGTCAAAATTGCGGGAATCATACAGCTCGTAATCACCCGTAAATGTCCTTACTTCCTCTGATTCCTGAAAATAGGCCCAAATACCGGCCCATGCTTGCCCAACAACCTCATAAACGGGTCCTTTTTCCGATGTAAATACGAGAAATTTGCTCTCCGGCACAAGCGCACTTGTGAAAGTAGGTTCTCCCTGCATCGTGCCTTCGGCAGTTTCGTGTCCGATAATAACTGTATACGCGCCTGTGGCATCACTTTCATAATCCGTGTAGAGCGCATAAATTAGGTTGCTATTATTTGTTGATAGTTGAGCAGCAATCTGACTTCCGAAATAGGATTCCCACAGCTGCGGGAGCCGCCCGTTCGGTCCCATTTCTTCTGCATTGGTCGTGCGAACACTAACACCTGTAAGTTGTATCGCTGGTTTATTGATCGTGTATGTTGTCATAAATCGGCCTCATCTCCTTGTAGTTAGACTCAGTATACAGGGGTAAACTGGACAGCTATCTGTCCAGTTTGGCGTAGCGTCCAATTATTTTATAAGCACGGCTTACTAATTCCTCGGCAACATGAGCAGGCTCTTCAACCGTGACTTGTTCGCCGTAACTGAGAAGCATGCCATAAAACCACTCGTCCTCCACGAATTGGCCTTTCACTTGTATAGTGCCATCCTCGCGTACCGTGATTTGGTCCGGATGAAAGGAATCGCCGACACGGTGCCGCACTTGATGCTCGAATGTAAGCACTGCATCCAGCTGCTTATGCTTTGACCACTCCGTATCCCAGGTATAGCTGTCTAGCGATGGTACTTGCCGAGGCACGAACGGCTGATCGAGCATCAGCAAATTCTGAATACGCGATAAGCGGAACACTCGAAATTCACTTCTCAGTGTGCAATAGGCCTGTAGGTACCAGAGATGGCCTTTGAGAATGAGAGCCGCGGGTTCAAGGACCCTTTCACTCTCAGTGCCATTCATATTTAAATAGGTGATGCTGACCCTTGTTGTCTTGGCGATGGCGAGCCTGAGTTGATTTACTTTCTCTCTTGCCGCAGGCCCTTGCCCCCAAGGGTTGAAATCGAAAACAATCCCAGGTCCCTTCTGCTCCATTTGCGCATGATCCGCTTTGCTGAGCAGCGCTTGTACCTTATCCAGCAGCGTACCTAGCATTCGATCATCCACGGCTGTGTGGATCCCTTTCACCGCAGCGACCATCGCATCTATTTCGCTCAAGGTCAGGAATTGCCTAGCCATTGCGTAAGGCTCCATGATCTCAAACCCGCCGGAGATTCCTTGATGCGCCACAATCGGAATGCCTGATTGATTTAAAGTCTCCATATCGCGATAAATCGTCTTCGTGGAAACCTCGAAGCGATCGGCCAGTTCCTTCGCGCTAACGCGTCCGCGATTCAGCAGCAGAACCGTCATCGCGAGCAAGCGATCGATTTTCATTTATTCCTTCATCTGCAGCAAGGCTGCGTCCATAACCCGAATTACTTTATCGCACCAACTGTTGAATTCAGGGTCCTCTTTCTGCAATTCAGGATGAGCGAGGATGTTGGCAATCGCCATCTGAATGCCTTGGTCGAAGCGCGTTGTAGCCGTGAAGTCAGGCACAAGCCTTTTCAGCTTCGCATTATCAAAAACGACGGAATTAGCCTTGTCGCCCAGCAATCCACCTCTATAATCCTGTGGGCTGCATGCCGCCAGGAAGTCCGATGACACATGTACAGCCTTCAGCTCGACACCGAGAGCATCCGCGATGGCCTCATAAATTTGATTCCAGGTCAACGTCTCATCGGAAGTAATATGAACCGACTCTCCAATTGCATGAAGATTGCCCATGAGTCCAATAAAACCTTTGGCAAAGTCGGTATTATGCGTCATGGTCCACAGCGAGGTTCCGTCTCCATGAATGATCACCGGCTTATTAGCCAGCATCCGCTTCGCGACCTGCCAGCTTCCGTTACTGCCGTGCACGCCAAGTGGAATCGATCGATCATCATAGGTATGACTCGGCCTTACGATCGTAATCGGGAAGCCGTGTTCGCGATATTGCTTGATTAAATAGTCTTCACAGGCGATTTTATTTCTGGAATAGGCCCAATACGGGTTGGATAATGGCGTTCCCTCCGTAATCCGATAATCAGACAAAGGCGTTTGATAGGCGGAAGCGGAGCTTATGAATAGAAATTGTTTCGTTTTATCTTTAAATAACCGATAATCCCGCTCCAACTGCGCAGGTTCATAAGCGATGAAGTCAGCCACAACATCAAACTTCAAATCAAGGATTAAACTAGCTACCTTTGCTTCATCATTAATATCCGCTTGAAGAATCTTAGCACCTGCCGGTAAATCCACATTCCTCGTACCTCGGTTCAGGAGATACAACTCGCATCCTTGTTCTACTAATTGTCTGGTAATGGCCGAGCTAATGGTCCCTGTTCCTCCAATAAATAGCGCTTTCATCATCCACCTCCGTCACATGTAGCTTAACCATAGCATGTGTCCTTGCGGATGACAACTTGGACAGACGGGAGAAATCAGCTTTGCAGCGCTCTAAAATAGCGATAAATCCGATCCAACTTCGCTGCCTGTTTCCCCTTGGGACTTTCCATGTTGCCAAACTCGAAAAACTTTACTTTTTTGATCCCGACATAATTAAATAAGGCTTTCCTCATCAGTACTTTATGCGCATTATTCAGCCAGTACAGCGGGTATAAGGCAGGTCCCTTCATGGTGGAAATGCAGACGACGGATCTCCCCTTGAGGAGCCCTTCCGGCAGGAGTCCGCCCTTATCCCGGTATGCGAAGCCCGAAGCAAACATTTGGTCGATGTAGCCCAAAAGCATAGCCGGGGGACGTCCCCACCAGATCGGGTAGACCAGCACTATTTTATCAGCCCACAGAAGTTGAGTACGATATTCGGCGAGTCTCGGATCGGCATGCATATCCCTTCTGCGTTTCTCTTTGTTAAAAACCAGGATCGGATCAAACTGCTCCTCATATAAATCCAGCACTTTTACTTCTTCTATATGAGGATTCTCACTGCTTCCCTGAATGACTTTCTGCAAAAAAGCATAGCTTAAACTTTGATGATTCGGATGTGTATAAATAATTAACGTTTTCATGGGACGATGCGCACCTCTTTACTTATCATTTGATAACAAAATCCTAACACGTTCCTTTTTAGTTGTCAAATGATAATTGTTTTTTGATAATAAATTTGATATCGTGGAGGTGAGGTGATCTCGTTGGACCAAAAGACAATTTTCTATAAATTTGTTTCCTTTATCGCAGCTGTCCATGAAGTTAAGCATGAATTCACCAAAGACGTTAAGCTGGATGAAATTACACCTGTTCAATATGCCATTCTTGAATATCTGGCGGTAAGCCAGCCTGTTACTTTAAGCCAAATCAGCGACTGTATGCATATGTCCATGCCGAATACGAGCCGTGAACTCAAGAAACTAACCGAGAAACACCTGTGCGAAAAGACGGCGGATCCGGGTGATCAGCGCAAGCAGTTCATTCGTCTTTCAGACAACGGGCAAGCTACGATGGATGCAGCCTTCAAAGGATTGGAAGCCCGCTTCTTGCAGCGGGTTCAACATGCGTCCGCGGAGGATCTGGCAGCCATTGAGCATGCGCTGGATGTGCTTTCCGCGAATGTATTTTATCCGCCTAAAGCGTAGAGGAGGGTCCTAACGAACCCAACAACCTTTATTTGATCAAAATGGGGCATCTGAAAAATCTAATGAATCCCCGACGCGTTATCTCAAGCAAACGGTCACCATGACGCCTACAAACTGCTCGATAACGCTAACTCAGTTCATAAGATCGCCAAAGTAGCCATTTTCTCGTCTATAAGCATCATCCAGTTCATTAGAGGTGGCAGATTGATTGTGCAAGGGCGGCAACGGGGCTCAGCAGCTCGGACGCTATAAGTAAAGGAGCTAAGCGTGTACAAGCCGCTTAGCTCCTTATTCATTTCAACCAAACTGTCCCAAAAATCCATTTTGTCACTGGGACAGCCTCTTTTTCAGTTGGCTGCCCCGTATGCTAGTTGATAAACTTCGCATATTGCAGCAATCTTTTGAGCATAACAGCAGCTTGAGCACGACTAGCATTAGCCGAAGCTACGAACGTCGTGTCCGTCATCCCCGAGATAATCCCGGCTTTCACAGACTGCGAAACCGAGGCTTTCGCCCAATCGCTGATTTGCGAGTTGTCGGTAAACTTGTTTAACAGCTCCGGTTGGCTATCCACGGTTAGGCCAGCAGCGCTTAGCGCTTTGGCTACCATGACAGCCATTTGCTCACGGGTAATCTGTGCATTCGGTTGGAACGTGCCATCTTCATAGCCGCTTACCAGCTTACTCTTCACAGCCGCACCAATGGAACCGGCATACCAATCTGTTGCTTGGACGTCCTTGAACGAAGCCGCAGAGGCATCAGCGGTCAAAGCCAACGCACGCACCAGCAGTGTTGCAAACTCAGCACGCGTAATCGCATGGTCTGGAGCAAAGTCCGAATCGGTTGCACCGCTAACGACCAACTTGGAAGCTAGCAGTTCAATGTCGGATTTGGCCCAATGGCTTTTAACATCATTGAACGTTTTGCTGGATGTAACAACACCATAGATGCTGTTACCATTCCTTTTAATCGTTACTTGTTGTTTGCCTTCCGCATTTTCCCCGAACACACTTGGTACGAAGGAAATTTCTTGTTCGGTTGGATCATAGAGGACACCTGTGGACGTCTTAGGATCTACAGTACCTGTATAGCTGATGCTGCGATTCACATAATTCGTTCCGAAATCCTTCAACTCTTTGGTTTGGCCATTTCCTTCGGCAACGATGCTGAAATCAACAGAGTGGCCCAGGCTGGACGCTCCTTTTTTACCGGCACTCTCTTGAATTTGCTTCTCAAGATCATTGCCAGCAACGCTAATATTCACATGAAACGTTACTTTGGAGCTGTCTGTCCCTAGCGAACGTGCAATTTCATCAAAATTCAGCACATTAAGGGGTAAGAAGTACGACTCCTTATCGGAATAGATGCGAATTACAGCATTTGAATTCTTCATGCCTTCGATCAAAACTGAGGCGGGAAGGGAAACATTGGTAGTGCCATTAGCATCGATATTGCCTATTTTAATCCCAATAATAGGTGTTTGTTCTGGCTTGCCTTGCTCTTTGAGCTGAACGAAAGCATCGCTCAGAAATTTATTGTCAATGGAGACAGCCGTTGTCACTTTGCCATCTGGGCCTGTCACTTTGTTGGAAGTGATGGCGCTAGCATGGATTTGGACGTTGGCTGGGGTCACGGTGTTGGCGGCTTGACCGCCGCCTCCGCCACCACCAATACTGCCGCCTCCGGCTCCGGCTGGTGCTTTAACAACAAGATCCTTAGACGCTACTGTATCGGCTTGTCCAGTGACTACTTGATACGTTCCGGGTAACTCACTGCTTCCCAAAACAAACGTATCCGAGAACTTCCCATTGGTAACTTTTACAATATCAAAAAATAGGATGCCGCCCGTTGGTCTAATAACCTTGATAATAACCTCGGAGTTTGTGGAAGTCCCCGTAATCGTTACGGTTCCACCTGGACTAATAGTTGGGATATCCGACAGCACGATTGATGATTGTTCTGCGAATGCCCCAATAGGAGCTATGGTTAAACTCGTTAACGCTACAGATAAAGCGATTGTAAAAGTTAAAATAAGCTTTAGTGGTTTCACGTTTCATCCTCACTTTCTGCTTTGTTTGAACTGCCCGCAAGGGGCAATTCAAACAGGAAATTATTTGCTAATCTATATTCTGGATATAATCATACTCTGCTTCTGTAATCTGAGTAGCAAGGTTAACCCCAACCGATAATGGGCTATTGCTATATTCACTTACAACAAAGGCCTTAACCGTATAGGCTGAATTTGTCTTCGCATCCGCCATATTAAAGTTTGCTGTAAATGTCCCTCTGGCGAATTGCTCCGATTCTGCAGCAACAATACTTACTGGAGTTTGACCATTCATGAGCTGGAAAATCACATTTAAATGACCATAAGATCGATTGCTGGCAATTTTAACTTTCGCCGTAATACCGTCCTCTGTATCGATAGTCACTGGGGTGATATAGTAGGAATCCTTGCTTTGAACAGCTCTAATATCATTTGTAGAACTTGAATTAAAACCATTTGCATAAATTTCAACCTTGTAATACAGATCTTCCTCAAATACACCTTGATTGATCGTAACTTTACCTTTCCCTACCGTGTATTCAGCCGACGATAAAGTTCTTTCGTTCCAATCGTATGGCCAGATATACGTTCTCTCCTTTACAACAACCTTCTCAATTTTGCTTCTCCAAGATTCATTGTCTTCAAAGGTAAGAACACTAGGGGCATCGCTAAAAAACGATCCTAATAAATACGGAGCATACAAATCTGTACGAATATTGCCCGATAATACGGTTGTCGTTAAAATATTTCCCGATGTATCCTTGAGCGCATTCGCTGCTATTTTAATTTGCAACTTCCCTTGAATAAGATTATAAAAATAGACGTGAACATACCTGCCATTGATTGCGACGGAATCCTTAGCTTGAAGAGCCGAGAACGTTGCGCCATTATCAGTTGAATACATGACTGCCTCTTTGAGATGAGATCCTGCAGCATCTTTCGTATTATCTACTAGGCTGCTGTAGTTACTGGAGTTTTGAATATTGAAATATAAGGCAGCAGTATGACTTGTTATTAAATTGGCACTTGAAAATGTAGGAGGATAAAAATCATTAGGTACTAATGCCTCTGTAAGAATAGACTCCGCCAAAACATGCTGAGCGCTGTCTTTAAGTGTATTCGCTGAGATATGAACTTTTGTATTTCTATCCACAAGTGGGGTGGAGAAATGAATCACCATTTTCTTGTCAATAAAAGTAATCGTGGTAGAGGCGTCAATGGATTTTTCAACTCCACCAATGGACAATTTAACGGCTGATTGAAGATCTTCCAATGATGTTAGGTTGCTTGTAATATTTTTATCAAAAAATAGGGTCCAATCCTTATTTCCGTTATCGATTGTCGAATTCAAATATTGGGCTGAAACCACTGATGCAGTAAGAAATTGGGTGACTAAGCCTGAGCGCTGAATATTACCATGAACATCTTTTAAAACATTGGGGTCAATAGCAATTTTATTTTTTGCTCCATTTAAAGCTGTGTGCAAGGTCACCATTAGTTGCTTATCGGATAATTGAACGCTATCCTGCCCATCTAGGTTCTCAAATTCACCATTATCGCTTCTCTCTATGAAAACAAAATTAGCTAAAGAGTTGCATGCACGATACCAAACACATGAATTCATGCTGTTATCATAAAGCTTTTTATCATAAGTTAACGTAATAATTTTGCCATCCGCGCTGACTTCTGCTTTTTGAAAATTAGGTGCAGTAATGTCGCTTACCACAATGGAACTTCTCTCATCATCAACTGTCAATATTTCGCCAGACGGAATACCAATACTAGTTTTTAAGGCATTGGCTGCTATTTTAATCGTATAAGTCCCCGGTGTCAGGGCTGGAAAGAAGTGTATTCCTAATCCTCTATCTTGTGATCTAAATACAGGCTCATTGCTTCCCACCGCGACCTTATCGTTGGCACCAAGCGCTTGAAAAGCTCCATTATCCTTAGAGATAGTGACTGCTGCTTTTAATGCATCTTCACTTAACGTAGTTCCAAAATCTTGATTAAAATATAAAGTTAAATCCGAGTTATCGTACAATCTATTATAAGTATAAGCCAGGGCGTTTAGGTTTAAGTCCGCATACAGTTCCTCATTTACATTCCCGTTCACACCTTTTATCGCGCCACTTTGTACTTGAATGGCTTGATACCCGCTCCGTGCGGAAGCAAATGTAATCACCATTTGATTGCCACTTATAGAAATTTGGTCATTAGCACTTAATGGAATAAACTCCGAGTCATCGTAAATAGGCTGAATATTTACAAACTTATGCAGATCAACTGGATAGGTTTGGGTGTTCTCAACGTATGTAGCTGTTTGCACCGTCGTATTAAAAGTTAGAGTCACAACTTTAAAATCGTTGCTAATAGATTTACTTTCTATTTCTGGTGCACTCAAATCATTAGCAATAATCGGACTAGTGACTTGATCAATTGCTAATGTGTTGCTATTATCCTGCTCTGCTACGGCACCTGCTTTAATTCGAATTAGGTTATTATCACCTACAAGTGGGTTAGAAAAACAAAGGACTAGGGCGCCTGTATTAGATATGCGCACATAAGCTTGATTCGAATTTACCAAACTAGTAAATGCACCTTCATTTGTCCTTTTAATATCAATTAAAGATAAATAACCACTCAATAATTCAACTGGTTTATTAAATGTTAATGTAACATCCCGATTTTGGTTACTAACAACCGTACTTTGCAAAGTAATTGGTGTTGTCACTGCTTGTATCGCATGCGCCGTAGTGGAAAAACTTGCGCTAAATGGCACAATAGCTATCGTTAAGGCTAACAGGAAAGCAACAATTCTTCCTGATATTGTTTTCTTGAATCCTTCGTTTTTCTTAAACATAGAACTTCTTCACTCCTATCAATTTTTATAATCGTTTACGTTTCTTGCTTTCCTATTCTTTGCCCCATTATTTTTACTCCATGTTATTTCCTCTCTTCCTATTTCTGCTAAATCTAAGTCTATCAGAGTCCAATGACGGCAAAATGACAAACTCCGACAGCATTAAGGCACATTTCATCTATTTGGCATAAATATGGTTCACATCCGAATAAAATGTACAATTACTGTCGAAATTTGTAGAAATCCCACTATCTACTTGTTCTCATTTCACCTATACTTATTTGAGAAGGTTTGTCAATAAATAGGTTAAAGGAGTGAGATAAAGTGATACTAGACAATTTAAATTCCCACGAAAGTACCCAGGTCCTTAAAGAAAATTTCGTACTAGCTGCACTGGAGCAATCGTTGGCTATGATTGAGTTTAATATAGAGGGAGAAGTGCTTTGGGCGAATGAAAACTTCGCGCAAGCGATGGGCTACCAAGTAGCCGAGCTTCCCAAGATGCACCATCGAGAGTTTTGCTTGCCTGAATATGCCCAGAGTTCGAAGTATAGGGATCTGTGGCATAACTTAAGAAATGGGGTTAAATTTCAGGAGAAAATTATTCGTGTGGGGAAAGACAGCAGAGCTCTATGGCTGGAAGCAACCTATATGCCTGTTTACAATGATGAGGGGCAGGTTGTTGCTGTCTTGAAAGTAGCTACGGATATAACATCGCGGGAAGCAGCGGCTACCCAAGTAAGGAACGAACTGCAGCAAATGGCAGAGAATCTGCTTGCCCGTACCGAGGCGGGGATCCAACGCAGTCAGCAAGTAGCATCCACCATTGAACATGTAGTTAAGGACAATGAGAACAACCTGAACTCTCTGATGGACCTTGAACGTCAGACCAAAGTCATTCGCGGCATTGTCCAGACGATCCGGGATTTTGCCTCACAAACAAATCTACTCGCTTTGAATGCGACAATTGAGGCGGCCCATGCCGGTGAGCACGGACGTGGTTTTAACGTTGTGGCAACGGAAGTCCGGAAGCTTGCTCAGAATGTTCAAGTAGCTATTAAAGAAATTCAAATTACGGTGAACGCTATTTCTGAACAGGTTAGTCAGGTCAGTCTTGGCACAACAAACTCCCAAAAGGCAATTATCATTAGCCAAAATCAAATCCAACAAGCGGTGGACGCTTTTACCGACATTGGTGAAGCAGCTGAGAGTTTGGATGCCCAGGCTAAAACTTTGAGCGATTTGATTTAAGGGTTACTACTGAAGGGGCCCTCCCGCAAGACAAAGACCTTAGGCAAGCCCCCTCCCCAAATCATTATTCCATGCAAATGATCACCTTTCCGCCTAAAAGCCACTCGATAACGCCTATTGAGTTCAATAGATCGCCAAAACAGCCATTTTTTCGTCTATAAGCATCATCCAGTTCATTAGAATGGACAGATCGGCTAGGCGTGCTCAGCTTCAAAGGCAGTTGCGGTGGACGCAAAAAAAGAAGCTAAGCATATACAAGCTGCTTAGCTTCTTTTTCATTATCGTTACTTAATTGATCCTAAAAGAGTATTTAATTCTGGATTAGCTTGCAATACGTGAAGCAAAATAGTTAAAGCTTCAGCTCTTGTAGACTGTTTGTTCGGCGAGAACAACCCATTGCCCATTCCGCTGATAAGACCCACGGAAGCTGCCGCTTCGATTTGTTCTTTGTTCCATACGCCATTAATGTCCGTAAATGCAGATGTTGTTGGCACGCCGCCTGCTGCTTTGATCGTTAGAATTTTACTGATCATAGAAATAATTTCTGCCCTCGTAATTTCTCTATTGGGCTTAAATGTACCGTCTTCGTACCCAGAAATGATTCCGTTCGCGGTTAAAGCATTAATGGACGATTCTGCCCAATGACCCGAAGCATCGCTGAGTTTATTGCCAGATCCCGAAGTCGTTAAATTGAATACTTTGGCAAGAATAGTCGCGAATTCGGCGCGTGTAATACTTGCATTAGGACGGAAACTGCCATCCGCGTACCCATTAACGACTCCAAGCTTAACGAAAATAGAAACCGTTGAATCTGCCCAATGGGAAGCAGTGTCTCTAAATTTAACATTTGGTGTTGTCTTCGTTTCTTCTATTTTTTTGTTGAGATTCGCTAAAACTTCAGTAAGTTTAACGACGGTATCGTTGAACTTAACTTCTGGTTTAGTCTCTGGTTTAGTTTCTGGTTTAGGATCTGGTTTAATTTCCGTAACAGGTGGAGATGTGGAAGGGCCGCCACTTGGTGGCGTAGAAGTCTCCTCCCGATTCAACACTGTAACAACCGCACTAGCCTGTATAGCTGCATCCTCAACAGATGTTGCCGTCACTGTGACAGTACCCGCCGACATCCCCGTCAGCAAGCCTGTGCTAGTAATGCTAGCGTTCCCGGTTCCCTGACGAAGCGTCCAAGTAATACCAGCGTTTGTTGCATTATTTGGCGTTATAACTGCATTCAATTGCAGTGTATTGTTTACATACACAGTGTAAGTAACACCGCTAACCGTGATGCCTGTTACAGGCACAACCACTGGACCGTTCTCCCGCCATTTGGCATATAAAATAGTATCGCCTGTTATTGTAAATGGCGCCCCTGCTGCATAGCTAGTACCGCTGCCATCTGCACTTGTGTTCCATCCTGCGAAGGTATAGCCCTCTTTCACTAAATCTAAGGCTTGGCTATAAACATTAACCGTTTTTCCTTTATAATAGGAGCTGTTATCAGTCGGTGTAGTTCCACCCGTACTACCGTTTCCATTGTATTCCACAAACAGCTGTACATTTCGCAAATAAGGATATCCGTTATTTCGCGACGCATGTATCCCCCATATGCTTGCAAAGTCCCATTGCACATAGGTTTGTTGTGACTTCATTGCTTCCGTTGTTGCTCCGGTTCCTTTCCCGGTATCCGATCGACCTGTTGTCTCGATGTTATAGAAGCTATCCAAGATTTCAGTGCCAGAGTAAGGCGTCAAGCCACCTAGATTGTTAGGACTACTATTAGGATGTCCTTGCACACTACCAATGGCATAAGAATTGCTAATAGTTCCATTATTAAATCCAGTTAAGCCACCAATCCCATAATATCCATACGCAGTTCCTGTGGCATAGGAATTATTGATGACTCCATCACTACTGTTGCTTCCTACTAGGCCACCCGCCGTATAATCACCACTTGCATTTGCGCTTGAAAAACTGGTACTTACGATCCCCTGGTTTTCACCAACCAAGCCACCTACTGTAGAGCTGCCCTTTACACTCCCTGTGACGGAGCTTTTACTAATGGTTCCACCATTGTAGCCAACCAAGCCACCTACATTAAATCCACCATGTACTTCTATATTTTCTAAAATGATATTGTTTAGTTCACTATTTGAAAGCGTCACTCCGAAAAGCCCTATGTAGCTATTTCCAGAACGACTAATTACTAAATTCCTAATGGCAAATCCATTGCCATCCATGTTTCCTTGAAATCCTACTTCATTATCACCAATTGGCATCCAACCGCCATCAACATTTGGGAATGATGTAATGTTAGCTATTAATTTATAATAAAGATAGGTATCCAAATGATTTCTAACCTCATCAAGCTGCTCAGCATTTGCAATTTGAAAAGGATCTTCGAGCGTACCTGATCCACCAGCAAAGGCTACTGGAGGCGGTTGAATCGTCATTATCTTAGATCCAGAAGTTGCTGTTCTGTCGTTTGCAGCTGCCTTTACGGTCACAGTACCCGCAGAAGTTCCTGTCAATACACCATTTGCATTAATGGTAGCCGCACCAGTGCCATTTTCTACCGACCAAGTGACAACCTTGTTAGTTGCCTCTACAGGTAGTATTCCTGCACTCATAGCTAGCGTGTCTCCTACTCTTAAAGAAGAAGCATTGCCGCTGGTGCCTATATCAATAGCAGTCACAAGATTAGTCCCTGTATAAAAGGGATCATTGGAAATTAACTTAGAACCAGAATACAAAGAAATAGGTTTGGAGTGAATATCACTAATATTGGATTTAATCATGAAAGTCACTACTCCGTCGACTGTATACCAGGAATATCCTTGGTCTACGGTGTCCCTCCGTGTATAAAAGCCTCCATTATTCTTATCATCGGGATCTGTATTGAAGAAAGTTAAACTTGAATCTGCTGAATGAGCAAATATTTCCGTGCGATCACCGCTAGGCTGGCCATCCACATCATAAACCGCAAAGGTTACATTTACGTATTCACCAGAGGTTTCTGGTGGTTTAGCTAACTTGACATGATTTGCCCCATTTACAGGTTTTCGTGCATCAATCCCGCTCACGATTACAGTTCCCCATGTATTTTGAGGATAGGAGTAATCCGGAACCCAGCTCACTATGCCATCACTTACATATCCACCTACAAATGTTTTGCCCCCCGTATTATTTACTGTTACTGCAGACGCTCCTGCCGTGTAAGGTGCTTGAGCTATGCTTCCATCAGAAAATCTGACAAATAACTGCTCGGAGTTACTAAGTTTATCACTCGGAAAGTTAAATATTATTGCATTTATGGTACTCACACAGCCACTTAGTACAACCAAAATGAAAGCCGAAAGTACAAATAAACTCCGTAATGAAAATCGTTTCATCGTTATTTTCTCTCCCTCTATTTATAATACAATCACTATACCAAACCCCAATGACGGCAAAATGACAAACTTCGACAACAAAAAGAGCCCATCTAAGATGGACTCCTCTTCCTCAAACTCATATATTACAACCCCGAAAGCAACTGTGTATACAAATCGGCAGCTTCGTGAGACGGCTTAATACCGATTTCTCGCTCAAGTGTCTCAGCATACTGCGCATACTGCTTGATCAGCGCCTCTTTGTTTTCTTGCAAAGCCAAGGCCCTCATCAGCAGAAGGAACGATTCCTCGTCTAGTTCGTTGTTCGTCATAAGCTTGGACAACAAGCGGATGGCCGCCTGCGCCTCTCCCTTGTGCAACAAAGCGACACTTAGACGCTGGGTCAAGGAAGTGTACATTAACGATAGTCGTTCGATCTCATTCCAGGCCCATCCGAAAGCACGGTCACCGAACAGATCACCCACATAGAGCTGCTCAAGCTCAAGTGCTTGTTCAAGATTCGTCTCATCTACGACAGCAATTTGTCTGCAACCTTCTTCGAAGGTCGAGAGATCCACTTTCACATGGTTTAAACTAAGTGCGTAATGATTGCTATCCGAATACAAACTCTCCTTCAGTCCAAATGCTTCTAATACCTTGCGGAGCTGATAGGCGGTGGTATTCAGGTAAGTTTCGGCATTTTTTTGCGGCATTTCGCCAAACATATCTTCAATTAGCCTCGCTCTAGATACTAATCGTCCTTTGTGCACAACTAGATAGCCAAAAAGCTCCGCGCTTTTACTTGATTTCCATTTGGCCCTCACACCCAATGTACTTTGAATGTCGATACCACCAAAGCAGTTGAACTGCACTTCATTCAAAGTAGGCTCCCGCTTTTCGTGGAGTGAACGTTTTGAATATTTGTCATCCAAAGCTCTTTGAACCGTCTTGAAAAGCCTCTCCTGCTCAACGGGCTTCACAATATAATCAAAAGCAAAGACATCGAAGGCAAATAGGGCGTATTCTTTGTGAGAAGTGATAAAGACAATATTCGTTTCTCTGCCGCTTGCCCGTAAGCGTTCAGCGAACTCGAGACCATTTTCTCTTGGCATACTGATATCTACGAAAACGAGATCCACCTCTTGGTTCATCAAGAAGGAAAAGGCTCCAGCCGTCTCCAAGAAACTCCCGACAATTTCAATGTCCGGATATCTGGCTAGCATTCTTTTCATAATTAAATGCATCGCCTTCTCATCATCAATAAGAATAACCTTCATCGCTGTCCTCCTCTGGCTGGTAGTTGGGTTGGGACCTCAGGAGGGGTCGGGATGGAGAAATAGAAGGTGCTTCCTTGCGCAGGCGCACTGTCAAACCAGATTTCCCCCCCATTTAAGCGGACGAATTCTCTGCATAACGTAAGTCCTAGACCAACGCCTCGCTCCCCCGCCGTACCCATTGAAGAGATAGGATAGAACTCCTGAAGCAGCGTACTGGCTTGGTCAGTCGGGATTCCCTCTCCTGTGTCACTGACAGAAACAATAATTTTATCCTCTGCATGCTCGGTTCGCAAACGAATCGTACCACCAAGTACTGTAAATTTGATGGCATTAGAGAGCAGGTTGCGAATAATTAAATCCAGCATTTCTTTATCGGCATACACATACGTATCTTTCGGAATTTCAGAAATAATCTGTATCTGCTTACTCTCACTGCGAACGTGCAATAATCGCAAACTAGTCTGGACCGCTAAAGCAAGGTCCCTTTCCACTGGATTAAAAATTATTCCCCCCCTTTGACTACGAAACCAATCCAGCAAACTTTCTACCAAAATGAAAGTATTCTGAATTTGCTGACCCATTTCACGAACGATCTCCTCATGATCCCCGTTACAATCCTGCATGTCATCTTCCATTAACTCCATCAGATTGATAAGTACGGCTAGCGGATCGCGAATATCATGGGCTACTACATTAAACATTTTATCTTTAAAAGTATTAAGCTCACTTAACTGCCTAGCGTTATCACGCAGCCTCTCTTCGGATCGTACCACTTCCGTTACATTGCTGATTAAAATCATTTTACCTGCCGGTTTGTGTTGAATATCTGTAATGAAAGACATATGAACATTATAAAACTGCTCGTCCGTTGAATCCGTAAGTTGAATTTTACTAGCCATAGAGGGGCCTTGTACGATCTTCTCAAGCAGCACAGGGTAGGAGTTGAATAACTGAACGGCAGGCTGTCCAATCCATTGATGGCTGAGACCTCGAATGACACCAACAGCAGATTGGTTGAAGCTCGTTAGTGTGTTATCCAGATCAAACACCATAACTGCGTCCTGCATGGAGGCGAACACTTTTTGGAGCGCCAACGGGGCTAATCTCAGCATATTAAATTGATAAATCCCCCATAGAAAGAATACCCCGGAGAAAATAAATCCGAATGGCGATATATCGATTGGCATGTAGATAATGCCGCTTAAATAGACGAGCGTAAAGCCGTATGGTCCCCATGATCCGATGATCATAAAGGCGATTTGCTTTTTCATACGAGGGGTAGCTTTGAGAAACATTTGGATCAGAAATACCATACCTACTACGAAAAAAGAGTAAGAGTACACGACATGAAGCATGTATAGTGGCCCCTTCTCCAAGACAGCCAGCGGGAACCCTTCTGAATAATCTAAGGTCATGCTTTTATAAAATAAATGATGCCACTTATTCGTGTTATGGGAGATGAAGGTAATCATTGGGACTATCATGAGAAGGCCAATAACCCATTTGTTGATATATTTTTGTCGACCTGTATATTGCAGAACGAGAATAAACCAAAGGATGGTACCGAAAGGTATACCGATATATTCAATCCTTAGCCAGAACCGGATCTGATCTAATGTCGTACTGACAATTTCAAAAGCATAACCGAATGTATAAAACGCGCCCGTCAGCAAGCCGAGACCATAGCTGATCGCGATCGGAAGCTCTCTTCTCTTCCAAGAAAGGTAAGTAATAACCAAGGAGCAGCAGGTTGCCGCCATTAATAATACAGATAAATATAAATTGTAGCTCATAGATGACAGCCCCCGTGCAGATAGTAAACGATCGTTCTGCACCTCTATCTTATCAGAGTTTTCAAATAACATGTAAGAAAATATATGATCTAATTTCCGCTTCGCACACCAACAAAAAGAGAGGCAATCTAAAACCAGTGACGGTTTTGTACTGCCTCAACTCTATTCATTCCCACTCATCCCTTTGATCCGGTAAATCACATTCCGTTCCTGTTCATGGTTCATGGTTTCGATGCGCTTGTTGAGAAAAAAGGCATCGATCCAACTCCACAGTAGAGATCCGCTTAATAGACATATTGAAAGCCATAACAGAAAGTAGCTAAACGCTTCAATATCTGTGTATACGGCTAACAGTATGATGCCTAGGGTTGGAACAATCGTAGTCGCAAACATGATGCTTGCGTACAAATAGTTCTCTGTATAGAACCTGTGTGCTCCAAAAAAATGCAATCCTGCCCATAGACCCCAAACGATTTCCTTGGATTTCCTCTTCTTGAGTAATTCCGTTTCCAAAACGCCAAGCTCTTCCAGAGTTAAGGTGCGTAATAGGTTTAGGTTATCCATTGATTATTCGTTCAACCTATCCTGCAGCTACTTCTGAATTAGCTCTTGCATGACTGAGTAGTCGAATTTCGGAAACAATGTCATTCTCGATTCGTTCGTTCGTATCTCTGATCATGCCGGATATCAGGAATAGATCAATTAATGTCCAAATCCCCAAACCACCCAGTGTCAGCAACATCGCAACCCCTGTTCCAACTTTGCCCAGATAGAAACGGTGACCCCCGATACCACCTGTAAAGAACCAAAGCAACCAAGCAATACCACCCGATTTTTGTTTTTTGCTCATTTCGGATGCTAGCAACTGAAGCTGCTCCGTTGTTAAGTTTTGCTTTTGCAAAAGTGACGACATGTTTCGACCTCTTCTCTCAATAATGGTTAAATTATACAACGTAAAATCTACATATAATATCAACGTTTGATTAAATTTGATAAATTTTTCACAAAGATTAACTATTTAGCACCTATTTTTGCTACCAAATACCTAGGAAATTCTTTTGACATAGCCCAACTCCTTGAATGATATGACTCCGATTCCAATCTATTTCAGACATAAAGACCCCCTCAGTTCCGTGATGGAATTGAGGGGGCCTTGGCTTTTATCGCTTAATGGCGGCAATAATTATTTTTGGATAAGCTTCAATGCGAGAGCTTGCTCCTCTGTTAGAATGAATTCTTCCTTAGGCCAGAATTCCTCATCCTTATCTCTGCCGAACAGGCGGAGAATTTCCTTCCAAACACCTTTTTCCATTGCTTCTGAAGCAGAAATCATAATTTTCAAAGTGAACACCTCCTGCCCTCACTATAAATGTTGGACGACTCCTAAATCAACTTAGGATACGCGTCGCCATTGGCGATTGCTCTTTGCACCGTCCTGACCAGCCTCTCCGACCTGATAGGTTTTAATATATAATCATAGGCATTAACATCAAAGGCGGATGAAGCGAACTCGGTGTACGATGTAACAAATATAAGCCGCATCAGGTGACCGTTGGCTCTTAATCGTTTGGCAAAATCAAGTCCACTCTCGCGCGGCATGCTAATATCTATACATATCAAATCGACTTCATGATTGTTTACATATGAAAATGCGGTTGAAGTCTCCTGAAAGGTACCCACGATTTCAACCTCATTCACCTTGGCAAGCATTCGTCTCAGAATGAGATGCATGGCTTTCTCGTCATCGATAATAACAACCTTCAAGTAAAAAACTCCCTCTCCCCGCGCTGTTCGAATATTCGCTATTCTGCTGGATTTAGTATACTGCATGCCAATGATGGCTAAATGACAGAAACTTTGCCGTGTGAATCGAATACCCACTTTATGAAATCAGCTTCACTACCCTGAGAGATGAGCTTCTTGCCAGCAACAATTCCTATTAAGGGAACTCTGGGACGCTATTTGGGCAAAAAGCGGGGTTGCAAGGGTCCTAGCGGAACTACAGGGTCTTATTTCCACGAAAAGTGCTGAATTTCCCTCACAATAGCAAAATAGCGAACTGTAGTTCCCTCAACCTCGCTATATTGACACTTTTGGCTAGAATAGCGCCCTGTAGTTCCCTCTCCGCGCGAGGCTGGATTCTTCTTGATAAAATTTTTGATCGCTTCTACAGCGCGAATCAATCCCGCTCCCGCGAGCATCGCGACTACGGTCTGGGACTCGCTATCGCCAAGTCCATTGTCGAGCAGCGTAAGGGTAAAATTTATGCGAAGAGCGTGCTGAATGAGAGCACCTCGCTCTATGTTCAGCTCCCTTAAAAGAAACAAGAGGCCGCTCGCCAGGTTTTAACCTGTTGAGGCAGCCTCTTCTCGTTTTATTTGATCTTTACTCCTGCCAAGCTTCCCCCTTGTACAAACAAACGTTGAATGTTGGCTTCAACTGTAGGATCAGCAATCAGCGGCGGCGCATGATGCGGTTTAATACGGGCATCGATGATCAGATTGTCACAGCCCCAATGTTTATTGTCGTAATAACTGTTTACCCCGTGAATATCATGGGAAGGATTGCTTCGTGTGAAAGTCACCCACAGGAAATTATTAATGGTTTCACTTAGGAAATCACTATCGTCACACAGGATAATCATCGGACAGGATGGCATTGAACCTTGCAGCTGCAGGTTTGCGCTCAGTTCCTGCCATTCCTTTTGCGCATCCTCATACGTAGCAAATTGCGGGCCTTGCAGCGCTACGATCCCTGGCATAATGAAACGTGGGTTCGTGAACGTCGGCAATCCTTTCAACGGTTCCGGAACTTCTGCACACAAGTCTCTGATCTTCTCACCGCTCGCAGCAAAAACCACTTTGCTCCCCTGGTTCAAGCCAGTGCCCGAATAATCCAGCGTATCGATGGTTGTATGGGTTTGAAAATGAATATCCCTGTGCAGATCGATTCTCTCTAATATATAAGCTAAAAACTGAGACTCCTTATGGCTATCCAAAGGTTGCTTGTCCTCAGCCGTAATAAATAAATACTTGGCCAAACTAAGCTGTCCGGTTCCTAGAATACGATTCGCGATGGTCAACAATTCCGCTGGTTGCTTGACTTGTTGGTAGGGCGTATATCTCTCACTGCCAATCGCAAAAAGCAGCGGATGCACGCCAGCCGCATCTACAGCATGCACTTCTTTGACACCAGGAATCTCCTGCTTGATGGCATCTCCAGTTAACTCGTGAATCAACGCACCGAATGATGTGTCTTCTTGAGGTGGACGTCCGACCACTGTAAATGGCCAAATGGCGTTTTCCCTTGCATAAACCTTGTGCACCCGCATTAACGGAAACTCATGTGTCAAGCTATAGTAACCCAAATGGTCGCCGAAAGGCCCTTCTGGCTTGGTCTCACCCGGATAAATGTCGCCTGTGATTACGAAATCAGCATCGTTGCTAATACAATACCCGTCTATATAGCTATAGCGAAAGCGTCGCCCCGCCAGCATACCTGCAAATGTGACTTCGCTTAATCCCTCCGGCAGCGGCATTACCGCAGATAGCGTGTGAGCAGGAGGCCCTCCAATGAAAATACTAACTTTCAAAGGCTCGCCTTTCTTCGTCGCTTTGTCTTGATGAACCCCAATCCCGCGATGAATTTGGTAGTGAACGCCAATTTCCTTATTCAACTCATAGTCATTCCCATTCAACTGTATCCGATACATGCCCAGATTAGCGTTCATAATTCCCGCGTTGTCCGGATCTTCACTATAGACCTGGGGCAGCGTGACAAATGCGCCTCCGTCCTTCAGCCAATGCTGGATGAGCGGCAAATCCGAAATGTTAATTTCCTGCGCACTTACAGGTAAACTCGAAGATTTCTTCAAAGGCAGCGCTTTGACAGCCGTTAACCCGTTACGAACATGAGTAAAAGGGTTTTTTAGCGCCTTGATCGGATCTTGCCTAAGGGCAATAACGTTCTGGACATCCTCCCAGTTTTTGCGGAAAATAAACTTACTTCGCTCCAAAGTCCCGAACAAGTTAGAAACAGCCCTGAATTTCGACCCTTTCACCTTTTCAAATAATAGGGCAGGTCCGCCCGCTTCATACACTTTCATATGGATGGCAGCCATCTCGAGATAAGGGTCTACCTCTTCCCCAATACGAACCAAATGGCCATGTTTCTCCAAATCAATCAGGCATTCTTCTAAGTTTTGATACATATCAGTAACTCCTATGTGTAAGTCATTATATTTTATTATACCCGTTCTTTTGCGCGACGTCTTCTTTGGCCTCCTGATTATGAGCAAAAGCCAACTCCCAAACCCGCAGTCCTAGTAGTGAGAAAACCGGCTTCCCCACCCTGAAAGATGAGCCAATCAAACACGACAAATCCTGTTGAGGGGAACTCTGGTACGCTATTCGGGCAAATAGCAAGGATGCGAGGGGCACAGCGGAACTACAGGGTCTTATTTTCACGAAAAGCGCTGAATTTCCCTTCAAACAGCAGAATAGCACTCTGTAGTTCCCTCAACCCAGCGATATAGACACTTTTTGCTAGAATAGCGTATTGTAGTTCCCTTACCTTCGCACGAGGCAGCTGGAGCAACTCCATGTTCCCTCCATAAGAAAAACCCAGCCTGCGGCTAGGTCATCCAGTCCATACACCTTGAGGCAAGCCCAAGCCCTCTAGCGAACTCAATACCCTTTATTCGGCCAAAATCGCTCATTCTGAAATTCTAACGAATCCCAGAAGCTCTATTACAACCAAATGATCACCTTTCCGCCTAAAAATTTGCTCGATAGCGTTAATCCAGTTCATTAAATCTCCAAAGTAGCCATTTTCCGCTCTATAAGCATCCTACAGTTCATTAGATGCCCTTTGGAACCGCAGACCTTCCAAAGCAAAGAAATCTGCGGTTGGACACCAATAAATTCAAAAAAAGCCCCTTCTCAGGGCTTCGCAGCATTTTAAACAGCTATCATTAGGTTCTCCCTGTGGTCCTACCCTTCCGTTTCACCTCATACATCGCCTTGTCCGCACTATTCAGCAACGTATCCACGTCATCGCCATCACTTGGAAAAAAGCTAACCCCTAGACTCAGGCCGATCGGAATCGCTGCTCCCTCGTGCATGAAGACATCCTGAATAAACGTTTGCTGCAGTTGGTTCAGCTTATCTCTTACAAACTCAACCGAGGAAATTTCGTTTAGAAAGAAGACAAACTCGTCCCCGCCAAATCTAGCCGCAACCCCTTGCTGGGCAGCAGATTCATTGATTAATCGGGCCGCGTGCTGCAAGATCTCATCGCCGACCTTATGACCATATGTATCGTTCGTCTCTTTAAAAAGATCCAGATCGACAATGATCAGAGCCAGTTGCTGCTGACGCACTCTTGCATCTTGAATCGCTTCCTCCAATTTTTCGTAGAAGAATCTGCGGTTTGGCAAAAGAGTGAGAGGATCATGGTAGGCCATGAACGTAATCACTTGCTGGTTTTCCTTCTGTGCTGTAATGTCGCGAATAATTAAAATAACATGGGGCTCGTTATCCACCCACACATAATCTCCATCTATAAGCACATCGATTCGCTTCTCCTCCGTGCAGATGGTCGTCTCGAAATCACTAATAGCTTTCCTGCTTTGTATATGATCTTTCGCTGCTTCTCCGACTAAATCGTAAAAAGTAACATGCTTCAACTTCATAAGTTGAAATAACTGCTTCGCGCTAGGATTGACTTCCTTCATCCGCCCATGCTGATCAAGCAGCAGAATAGCCGCGGGGTTCAAATTGAATAGTTTCTCATACTTCTTATCGATAAAGTTAAGAAAATCGAATTTGATCATAGCAAGTCTCAGCGCAAAGCACCAGATCAGGCCTGCATAAATATAGGGATAAGGTGGAAGGGCGTCACCAAAATCCAAGTAACCGGTTAGAGCCGTCCAGATAAGAACAAGACTTGCGCCCCTGCTTAGCACATTATAGATAGCTTTGCGCTCCACTGTACTTGCATTCGATTTGCCCCTGGCGATCATAAGCAGGAACAAAGCACTGACGACCAGACTGACGGTTATAGTAATAAAATACGGCTTATCCAAGATAGGCATTTTCCAAACACCTACTTGATTGAAAAGTGCTGTAGAAATAATTCGTTCCTTACTGAACAAGTTAATTAATACGACAATAACCGGTATATAGAAAACATACGGATAAATATATTTCGGCATCCGTCTATCGAGTCTGGCAAACTTAGATAAAACATGAACACCGATACCCGGTATAAGGATGCCTACACTCCCAAACCACTTCGCTGCAAGCACACCACTATATGCGATAGGAAGCTGATACCGAATGAATTCTTCCAGAAACAGGAGGAAATAAAGGCCGATCATGACGCTTACCAATCGATGCTCAGAGCTCTTCGTATTGCGCAGCAGCACATCCAACCCCATATATAAGAAGAAAAGGATTGGCAGCAGGTAGGTGAAAATTGGGATTAGCGCTTCTGTTAAGTTCATTCCGCCACATCCCTTCTTACAGAATCATATCTTAATCGTTGCGAGTTGCCAACCTCTGACTTCTACAGCAAAATCCTGTTCTCCAATATGTTTTTCATACTGATATGAGACTTGGAGGGTCCTAGTTTGCTCAGAGAATCCTGGAACTCGGCGAGTTCCTCTATGGAAGCGGTCTGCACTTTAATGAGATAATTATATTCTCCACTTATGCGATATAAATCCGTTACTTCCTTAGCTCCTTCACAGAAATCCACAAGCTCCTGGCAGTGTTCCGTTTTTATGAGAATAAACGTAGTTGTCCCCCGGTTCAATTCCCTTAATTGAAAGACCGCACTATACCCGGAAATAACGCTCTTCTCCTCCAGTTTGATCATCCGTTCCTTCACAGAGGGCTGAGACATCGCTATTTCTTTGCTAATTTGCGAAACCGTCATTCGCGCGTTGTGCTGAAGCAGCTGCATAATCTTTCTATCAATGTCATCTAGATGATGATCCAAACCTAACGCCTCCTATGATAATCCACAAAATAAGATATCTTATCTAAAATGCCTTATATTTAATGACTATATCATATTAAAATGCTTATTTTTCACATATATTTTACATTTTCGACTGTTTATAATGAATACATCTTAGTTAAGGAGTGATGATAGATGAGTATCAAAGGCCTTGCCCATGTAGCCATTCAAGCCAAAGATTATAACGCAACTATTGCTTTCTATACTGAAGTTTTAGGATTCAAAATAGGCCATTCTTGGAGTCTGCCTGCTTTTCATATCAAAGAAGCTTCCATGCTGGTTTCCCCTGACCGAAGAACATGCATCGAGGTTTTTGACAATGAAGCGGTCATCCCCGCGCAAGGCAAGAAAGCGTCATCCGAAGATGAAATCGCTCATGGAGCGCTGCTGCATCTCGCCTTCTATGTGGATAATGTCGATGACATATACCAAAAAGCTCTTGCTCATGGAGCAAAAGCTTTTATTGAACCAAGTCGGCTTTCTCTCGGCGTGCCACCGCTTGAAGTAAAGAATGCCCTTGTGCATAGTCCCAATGGAGAGGTTATTGAGTTTATTAAGGATGTTGATTTTGATCTTTCTACTACGAACTCCTACAAATGAGCTTGACCGGGAAGCTTAGTGTCGTGTCCAACTTTGCCAACACTCCTAGCTTCCCTGTTCAATAGCTCATCCGTTCGCAGGCATTCCATACCCTTCCTGCGGACCTCGATTAGAACTTCCTTCAACCCTGCGATCATCTGCCGCGGCGCATCTTCATTCGCCCCAAGTGTATCGCCGCTATCGTGAAGTACGATAATGGAGCCAGGCTTAATCCTTCTCAATAAGTTCATCTTTAATTGTTCTACGCTGACCGCTGGTTTCCAATCTCCAACCATGACGGACCAGAGGACAATTCGGTAATTTTTTCTCATCAAGATAAGATCACCTATATTAAGGAGCCCCCATGGCGGTCGATAGACAATGGGTCTCTCTCCTGTGATTCGTTCCACGATATCCGCTGTGCGGTCTGCTTGCTCGCGTCTATTCGCCCAGGGGGACAAGATCCAATTGGATCGATGAATGTAGTTATGAATACCGATTTGGTGCCCCTCCTGATGCATCCGCCGAATCAATTCAGGGTGTTCTTCCGCCTTTTTGCCGAGTACGAAGAAAGTAGCTTTCACGTCATGCTCCTGTAGCAAATCCAGCAAATCAGGCGTATAGGAAGGATCTGGCCCGTCATCGAAAGTAAAGGCAACGCCCTTCCCTGCTTTTCCTTTGGAGAGGACGCCCCAACCGCATATGCGGGTAAGAATAAAGGGAACCATCGTATAAAGAATCATGGCATCCAGGGAAACAATCATTAGCATTCGTATCATGAAATCGCCTCTTCCTTCCTTCGATTCTGCCGTTCCTGATGACCATTTTCACGTGATATGAAACGCTCCTTCAGAGCTTGCTTGCTGATCAAGAGCCTCATCGGAAACAGCTTCTCGCTGCTGTTTTGCATCTGTTGGTTGCCCTCCGGGTGGAGGACACGAAGCAGAAGGCGCAGATATCTCGTATAAAATCGTTGTTGCCACTTGGATTCTATAGGATGTTGTTCAAACCCTATGCCATGAATGATCCCGCGGTGAAGCAGGGTTATTCCTGTTAGAGCTTGAACCTTCAATAGCTCTGGATGACTATCCAGTTCTAAGTTAATTTGCTTCATGGCATCCCGAAACATGCGTGCTATCCTCAATCCAGCTCGATCTGCACCGAACGCACGTGAAAGCCGCAGCACCTGCCGGTTATCCAGATGAAGCTCGCCTACCCAATCCCCGACAACTATCCTATGCCCATCTTGACAGATCATGCTCTTTCCTTGATGCTGCCTGACCAACAATTTACATATACCGTATTTTTGCACGGACTTACTGCGAAATCGGGTCAGGATATCAAATATATGTTCCCAGACAATCCACAGGGATTGTAAAGATATCTTCATAAGTGATGACGTTGACATACTCTTTTCCTACTCTCTTTTTTGGTTTCGAACAAAGGATCCAACTATGCGGCGCGTGTAGCCGCCAACCCACTTTACCAGAATGCTGCCTAAGTAAGGACCGATCCATAGATATAAGACACCTGCAAGCATGACGAGGAGTGAGGCACCAAATGTTCTAATTTCCATTCCGACAAAGGTAAGATCAATCCACAAATACATAACAGGGGCCAACAAGAAGATAAAGGGTGCTACGTAGAAAAGCACAATACAAATGAGACAGACAAGCCCAATAACGAATTTCAGCATCAGCCAGAAAATCGCTTTCCAATTCCGAGCATCCAAGAACTCCATTTTAACCTGTTCCCATAAACTCCCTTGTGTTCTTGATCGACTTGGCATATCGCAGGTGGAAATATCGGTGTAGATTTTGGTCTGAATCCGCTCGTATTGTACAAACCTGCTAGTCGTGCTTAACACATAAGAGAGAATAGGAAGCCCCACCAAGGTGAATGCCATTGCGATACCCAAGGTTATGCCTACTAAATAAAAGCACAAGTAAAACAGCCCTGTCGCAAAAGTAAGCAGTAAAAAACAGAAGTTTCTCATATGTTTCCGGATGATTTGGTTCATGTTATCTCTCCCTCTGTACTCGGTATACCGCTTATGCTAGCGCTTAGGATGTATAATCGACCAGTGCCATAATGTCATATGACGAAATCCACGCGGTAATCCCCCCAAAAAGCCAAATAAAAACACCTTTCGTCTACTTCCTGAAGGAATGTATAGAAGGTGTTCCATGTTCACTATTCGGTTATTGCCGAGATCCGTATGCTTTCTGCAGTGCTTCTTCACGGTTGCTGACACCCAGCTTGGCATAAATCGTAGAAGCGTAATTCCGCACTGTACCGTCGGACAAATACAGCTTGGCCGCGATTGATTTATAGCGCAGCCCCTTCGAAAGGCATTCCAAAATTTCGATTTCCCGCGGAGTTAACCCATACTCGTTGGGCTTCTCAGCCGGCGCCACGGCATATGGAGGCAAATCATAGTTATCAATCAATACATTTGTAATATCAGGTGTAATCATTTTGACCCCGCGGTGAACGAGACGTATCGTCTCAAACAACTCCTGCGGTTCGGTCGATTTCAGCAAATAGCCATCCGCTCCGTTGCGCAGCGCCTCAACCGCCCTGTCTGTTTCTTGGAACGTAGTCAAGATTAACACACGTATTTCCGGCCACTTCATCTTAATCTGTTTGGTTGCCTCCGCGCCATTCATACCAGGCATATTCAAGTCCATCAGCACCACATGAGGTCTCATTTGCTCACACAAAGTTATGGCAGCATCGCCATCCTGTGCCTGGCCTACAATTTCAAAATCTTGTTCTCTCTCCAAAATAATTTGAAGACTATCTCGGATGTAAGGCTGGTCATCAACCAGCAATAATTGAACAGTTCCCGCTTGAAATTCGACGATTCTTGGCAAATGGCACGTTACCAACGTCCCTTCTCCAGGTTTGGCATACAAATTAACCTGTCCTTGCAAATTAGCAGCACGCTCTTTCATAGCATTCACTCCAAAACCTGCTTGCAAGTTCTCCGTACCTAACCCATTATCCTGCACTTCCAACCTGATCTGTTTCTCCTCATACTGCAGCTTGATCTCGATATCACTAGCCTGCCCATGACGTACCGCATTGGTTAAAGACTCCTGCAAGCACCTGTATAAGGTCATCTTGGCCTGCTTGGATACCGCATACGCCTCCCCGAACGTTCGGATGCGAACCTTCACCTTGGAGAACTTCTGAAAGTCATCGACTAGTTTCTGCAGCGACTGAATAAGGGTCGATCTATCTTCTGGAGAGTCAACTTGATGCAAGTATTGACGAACCTCTTCCAAGCTATTGCGTGTAACCTGCAACAAGGCTTCCACTTTTTGCTCCCCATCCGTGACAGTCACTTCAGAGTGCAGCGTCTCCAACCCCATGATGATGGAGGTGAACGCATGGCCCATCGTATCGTGCAAATCTTTGGACAGCCGATTTCGTTCCTCGACGAGCGTCATCTGCTCCATTTGCGAGATATACTGCTCCAACACCGCATATTGGTCTTTAATAATGCCATTCTGCCGATGGTTCACCACTAGCAAATGAAAGGCAAACCCCACCGTGTAAATCAGTCCGAAATTCAGGATCATACTTAACGTTGATTCTTGATGTGTAAGGTTGGCTAACAAATATGGAATCAAAATGATCGTAATAGGACCTGACCACCAATATGACTTTTGCGCACTGTTGCTGGCGATCATGAATGCGGGCGCCAAGAAAACCAAATATGAATCAGGGAATAACGATGCCAAATACAAACAATATCCCCCGGTAAGAACCAACTCAGCAATCAGATAATACTTGTAATGCAGTTGCAAACAGAACCACGGAGCGGAGAATGCGATGATTCCCCATAACAGCGTAATCCAGAACGGAATTGTTAGAAACTCAGATACATATCCCACAGTAACTAATATTGAAAAAAAGAAGGCTATGCGAATCAGAAAAACCATCCAATCGTACCAAAACCAATGTTTGACCAGGTTAAACACTACTTTTCCCCCTAATAACTCTGCTGACTTACCTGCTATTATAAGGTAACCCTTAACATGCTTACTAGTTACAAAGGTCATAAGTTGATGTGACTATTTGAAGAGGGATGTCCAAGCTGCTACATCGTTTGGGTTTAGCTTACTAGAAGGTGACGCACTCCCCTGCACCCTCAGGTAGTCACCTTTCTTGACCCAAAAATATTGTCATATTACAATTGCTCTCATTTCGAAAAAAGCCTATACACCTGAGGGTACTGAGTTAGTTGTTTCAGGACAGCAAACTAGCAAGCCTGTAACAGAAACCAAGGCGAATGTTACGCTTGACGGCAAGGATGTCAAATTTACTGCCTATAACATCGGTGGTAGCAACTACTTTAAGCTGAGAGATATCGCTCAGTTGATGAACATCGGCGTTACCTGGAATGCGGAAGCCGGTTCGATCGGCATCGACACCACAGCAGCTTACACAGAATAAGGCTTTCTAGCCGCCATGCATGCATTTGCGCCTATTAAACGGAAATAAAGAGCATACCTCCTACTGACGTAGGTGGTGTGCTCTTTATTTTGTAGCTCATCATTTCCCAAGGAAGCTTTTCGCAATAAACGCCAAATGAGCGTCCATTGATACAGCATCATTGTAATATGAACCTTCGGCATTGATATGGAAAATGTGATTCTCTTTCACGGCAGGGAGGCCCTTCCATAAGTTGCTGCCATAAACAACATTCGGATCACCGTTGTCCCATCCCCAATTGCTCGTAAAGATATAATCGCCAGCAAATTCGGGCAGTTGCTCAAGGGATAAATCGGCGTAGCCTTCATGTTTATCAAGGACTTTTTCCTTAATTATCTTGGGGGCTTTCAAGCCAAACTCCCCATAGAGAATTTCCCCGCCTCTGGCGTAAAAGTCACCAAATGCATAGATCCCTTTGGCATAAGGCTGAAGGATTGAAACCGTCCTGTCGCCTACAACTTTTACAATTTGCGGTTTGTATTCATTGATTTTCTTGTCCCACTCTTTCAACCAATTGGCTGCCTCTTGCTCCTTTCCTGCAAGCTTTCCGTATTCGAGCATCTGCTCTTTGTAAGAATATTTGCCATATTCTAACCGAATAACCGGAGCAATCTTGTCGAGCTCTTTGTAGGTCTGCTCCATGGTTGGAGCAGCAACAACAATGATAAGATCAGGCTGCATGCTCAAAACTTTCTCCGGGGCAAAGGAGTCGCCAACCGTTTCAACCCCGTCCATCATACCCTTTAGGAAAGGATTCTTAAGTAAATCAACTTGAACACCTACCGGTTTGACGCCAAGCGCCAGTAAATTACCCGTAAAACTACCCGTCAGATCTACAATCCGTTGGGGATTCGCCGGTATAACCACGGTCCCTTGACTGTCCGTATAATTTTTAGTCGCTGCAGTGGGTGAAGACTGCGTTGAATTTGCTTTCGTTGAATTCTGTCCTGACACGGCTTTCCCTTCTGTGCCAGCGCTGATATTTCCCGTATTCGTTCCGCCTGCACAAGCACTGAGAAATAGTGTCATGCAAAATAGCAACGTTACTGCTGCCATAGCGGCAGGTCTTCTTTCCTTATACATACGTAAATCTCCCTTTTTAATTAAGTGATAACGATTCTCATATCCATTATCACTATAACGAAGAGGCAACCGCGATACAATAGCAGATCGGGAACGGACACGGGGCAATTTCAGAACTGAATCGCTACGCCTTTGCTTCGATCTAAATAGCGCAGGCGGTATCCCATAGTACTTCTTGAAGCTGCGGCTTAACGTATGCGCATCCGGATAGCCCACCAGCAAGGCAATTTCTTGCAACTGGGCCTCTGTATCCGTTAAAAGCTGCGCGGCCTTACCCATACGAACTTGCGTGAGAAAACGCATAGGGCTTTCATTCATTTCGTTCTTGAACAATTTGGTTAAATACCTCGTGCTGCAATCAAGTAAATCCGCCATCCTATCCAGGCTAATAGGTTCCATATAACGCTCATTCATGAACCGAAGCACCTGTGAAACCAGATCAGGCTGGACAGGTTGGATTCCCTGGCGCTGCATCTGCCAGAACAGTTCATGAACAAATTGGTAGAACAACGTTCTCGCCTGAAATTTATTCAACGGCTCTGACTTCATCCACATTTCAAACATACGTTCGACCTTATCCAGCAAAGAGAGCGAATACAACGGTATGAAACCATACTGAATCTGAAATGGCCTGTTCGCCGCTATGAACCTCACCCATTCCTGCGGGGCTGGCAAAGACAGCTCAGCTTTGTAAATGATCAAATAATATTCAAACCGCTCTTCAACGGAAATATCAAGACGTGCGCCCTTACCGCCGTGCAGCACTTGAACCCCGTTCACCGTATGCTTAGCTTCATCCAGCCAAATCTCCGCACGCCCGCGAACGGCACATAGGAATGTACTGGCCGGAAGATAGTATTCTCGCAATACTTCCCCTTGCTCCAGAAGCTTATAGCGTACATCCATCATTTTGAATGAAGCATGGTTCCATAGCGTAATATGCTCATTTAAATTCATCGCAGCGTTTCATTCCCTCCAGCCGCATAACTGCGGTCGTTCTTCTTCTATTATTATATTGATAATTATTCTCAACGTAAAGGATTGGGAGCGAACTTAAAAAATCCTATCTACTTAATGCTATCGAGAAATGTGAACAACTTATGAAACATGGCAGGCGCTCCTTTCCCAAGCCAAATCAGATGTCCCCATGAATCCAGCTCGCAAAGCTCCGCGTTTGGAATATGCCGATGAGCGTGGCGGGCATGCTCCACAGATACAGTCGCATCGTGAATGCTATGCATAATCAGAGTAGGGCACTGAATGGCAGACAAGACGGAAGTCAAATCATGTCCGGTCAAAGCTAAATCGATAAGAAAGCCATGCCCGGATCGCTGGCGGTTCAACATATTCTTGAACTGCCTTCGATCTTCGCCACTGATTTGCGGCAAGACCTGCTCCGGTTGCAATTGGCTGAAAGAAGCGATCATGCTTTTGAACAGCAAGCTTGGTACTAGTTTATTCATGAGCCTCATGAGCGCCCAAAGATATTTCTCATTAGAGGGCCGGAACATAGTTTGAGCGGATTTGTACAATTTGTCCTCGGGGGTCAACCATCTATGGGACACAGCCGATTGTAGAGTAAGGCTTTTGACTCGTTGCGGATAACGGGAGGCAAAATGAATGCCGCTAGGACCGCCGGCCGATATGGCAATGATATGAATCTGGGGGAGGCGCAAATTATCCAGTAATTCCACATACGCTTCGCATGCAGTGATAACATCTTCTCCCAGCTCCTTAGACGTATTGCCATAACCCGGCCTAGATGGGGTAATAATAGCATAGCCGTTCTCTAGAAGTTCCCGGTATCCAAGCTCCTCATTGCAGCTGGAATGCCCCCCATGCATGATCAGGACCGGTTCTCCCTGTCCGACGCTCGAATACTCCACAGTAAATCCGTCTTTGGTTGTGTATCGATGAGTTTTTCTATCCATTTTCTCTCCCCCAAAAATGAAATTAAGTTCATTATTAAAGCTAAAAAAAGCCCCGATAACATCGGGTTAAAGAAAGGCCTGCAGTCCTTGATACCAAAATGAAACATACTGGCTAACCATGCGCTTACAATCTTCTGTTTCTGGATGGCGCCGGATAATTTCGAAGTATCCTTGCATAAATGACACCGAAATCGGCCAGGCTGCCTGCTCGGTGAACGCTTCCTGTCCTTGTCTGCCGTTGTAGCGCTCCAAATGATGGGCAACATTATCCGCCATCAACTTATGCAGCTTCAGAACCGCGTCTTCATGCTTCGTTCCTTTACTGCTGTCGATTAGAATCAAGAGCGGTATGCGTAACTTCTCCGTAATGTCCGTCATCGCGCCAACGATGAGTTCGAAAATATGCGCTTCGCTAGGCGGCTGGCTGCCGTGAGTGCTAATCACCTTCTCTAACTCCTGGAATACCGGATTAACAACCGAGTCGAACAAGGCTTCCTTCCCCGCGTAATACCGATACAAGTTGCCAACCGAAACGCCAACCTTCTTGGCAATGTGGAGTACGGAAGCGGCAGCATATCCATGCTGCATAAATTCATCCTCTGCAGCTCGGAGAATCGCTTGTCGCAATTCCTCTTTCAAAACCTGAACCATAAGTGAACATCCTTTCACTTTTGAAGTATACAGGATTCACGAGTCGTTTACAAGTGGTGCTATGTTCTCAATCCTTAATACAAAACATCATTATGACTTTAAATTTATCAAATTCATTGCTATGATGAATTATCGCAATCTAAATCTTTACCTATACAAGGGAGTAATACACAGAGTGAAACAACTAAATAATACCTTGGCAGGTTTGAGAGGCTTTTTGGCCCTTTCTGTCGTTATCTACCATATATACGGTTCTGCTGTTTTAGAAAAGTATATTACGGGTTTTTCCGAGGACAATATCTTGTACGCGATCAATTATGCGGGACCAATATCCGTAAATCTTTTTTTTGTTATCAGTGGTTACTTAATTTTGAAAAGCTTAACCACAAAAAGCTCGATATGGCAGTTCTTTGTTGATCGAATCTTACGTATTTATCCCGTCTTCTTAACCATTCATATCCTTGTATTCTCCATTGGCCCAGTTATTGGATATAAATGGATGGATAAAATTGCTATCACTCCGTACATAGTCCATTTTCTCACGAATTTATTATTGCTTCCAGGCATGTTCAATTTCCCAATTGCCCAGATTGTCGCTTGGTCATTGAGCTATGAGGCCATATTCTATCTAATAGCAGGAAGCCTGTTCTTTGTATGGCATAAATCAATCATAAATAGCTATTTGAAGTATACTTTTTTGATATTAACAACTGTTATTTGTATTCTTATTTTCTATTTCCGTCCATCTGCACTGTTCTTTCTTGTAGGCGTTATTGTTTTTTTATATGAATCAACAATGAAGCGATGGTTCAAACCTCATAAAATTTTCTATTTAAGTGGAATCATTGCCTTTTGTCTCTTATATCTATCATACGATTTGCAAATATTCTCTACAGCGGCAAGTCTAGTGTTAGCTCTTCTGTTGTTCATAACGATAATTGCCGAATATGGTCTACTTTCTACCATTTTACGACTCCGTCTCATTCGCTATTTAGGAAGAATCAGTTACAGCTTGTACATGTGGCACACGATGGTCATGTTCCCGTTGAAAAAGCTAATGGGTAAAATTAGCCTGTATATTTCCAACCCCTCTATACTATTGCTGATTTATGCTTTTATAACTATCACCTTATCTATCATCGTTTCCCATCTATCCTATACTTATATTGAAATAAAGCTGGCGAATAGATTGAGAGCTCTATGGTACAGGGACAAAAGAGTGAAAACCGCTTCTCTACATACAAAATACCCTTCCTGAGAACAGGAAGGGTATTTTATTCTTCATTCTTATAGATATATGTTATCACATGCTGCTCTCTCGAATCTTACGATTAACAGCTCTTTCTATAATGAGCTTAACTTTTTTGAAATTCTCGACGTCTTTTTCGGTTTCCGTCATTTCTTTTTTAAACTCGTAGTCGATGCAGCTTAGATTTTTAATATACCGTACGGCTTCTTCAAACTCATCATAGGTTAAAGGATTATTGATATAATAACTGGTATAACGGCGCGCCTCTAGAAGTTGCTTATATTGCAAGCTGCTCTTATTGATTGTGTTCCAAGTAATCGATTGAATCAAATAGCTAGCTTGAGGTCTAAGGTTGCTAGATGGAATATGCATGACATCACTTTCACTTCCATCATTATTACTCGTTGTAATCGTATAAAAGTTCAGACAATTATAGTTATTATGCCTCTCCTCTGAACTCTTAATCTTCGAATAAAGAATTCTCGACGTCGAGTAGTTGCTGATTTCATCACTCAGCAGATCCAAGTCCCCATTCATTTCATACAGCTCATTATCGGTCATGTAAATATACTGAATTCGAAAGGAAGCGAACACTTCATGATCACCGAATTTCTTCGAAGTGTTATTTCGATTGGGTGCAGAAATGAAATGCAGTGCAACAAGTTCCGACTCGTCAACCCCTAGCTGTGTCCTGCAAAATTTCACGCCATGGTAGTGCATGGCCTGCTCCACTATACTGGAAGCCTGCTCATAAGAAAGTTCTATCGCATTGTATTCACCCAATTCCCCTTCATGCTTCGCAAGATCGGAGTGATAGGCTGCCAGCTTCCGTTCGTGCTCTTGTATGAATTTCTCTGTCATCTTCCCATTCAAACGGGTAAAAAAAGCATCCACTTTTTTCTTCCATACGAAGTAGGCAACCAGCATAAGAATGACGGCGCTCCAAAGAAGAATAGCAATTACATCAGAAATGCTGCTAGTGATCTTGAATCCCCAGATGATGACACCCATGACAAGAGCCAGGCTCATCCAACATCTCACCGGTTTCTTCGCTAAATGATCAAAGAAGCGGTTTTTCTTAACCACAGGTTCCATCTGGTTGAAGACAGGAACATTGGTTGTCAAACTATTCCTAAGATAGGAAAGCTTGTCCGTTATAGACAGATCGTCGAATGAAACATCGGCTAAATGTTTTAATGTACTCATAGAATCTCCTTTCGTCTAAATGGCTAGCACAGAATCAAAGTAACTTCTATCACTTTCATCTAACTTTACAATTTTTAAAATTTGATGGATCTCTTCCACGTCAAGTTGAAAATTATTCGCTTTCTCAAGCAACAGCTTGCTGCTGCCTCCCTGATGCATATTGAAAAGGTAGTACTCATAATAGTCTCGCTTAATTACAGCTTGCATAATATAATACAAGCCTGTTCCACTGGATAAGACTTGCGCGCTGTTTAAATAGGACTCTACCTTACGAACTTTGTCCATGTGGAGCACACGCGGTTTTTTCCCTTCCAACATGGCAAGAGCCATATAATAAAAGACATTTGGATCTGTACAATTATTTTCAGCCAGCTTCTTCAGAATATCGAATGAAAACTCATAATTCTGCGCATCGATATGACACATGGCCAGGGAGACTGCAATGGGAATATTGCCTTTGTTATCCTCTAATTTTTCTTTATAGGAGGTGATGTAATTATACTTTGTTTGGCTATCCATCTTCGCCAAAGCAGCCAAATTCTTGGGGATATATGCCGTACCACAAAATTCACAAACCTGATTGATGTCTATCGGCAGGTTTGCCCCACAATTAGGACATGTATGTACAATAATCTTCGCCATAGGTAACCTCCTACTGAATACTAACTTTATCCAATGCCAAAATTTCGTTTAAAATGCGAGACGTTTTCTGATAGATTTCATTGACGTTCTCTTGTTCGAGGTGATCTTGACCTTGTAAAACTTTAAGCCGATCTCTCAATTCGTCGCAGGAGAAAACAACATCCCATTCTGCCTCAGGCTTACTACTGCGCCCAAATACACCCAGCGCCCTTGATTTAATCGTTAATTTATCATATAAAACCTTAGTTTTGCTGAAATCAAGGCTCTGATACTGCTCAGCCAATTGGTTGTAAGATACAATGATATGGGATAACGTTGTCGCAACATCTCGGGTATTCGCCTTTTGTAACTGTTCATTATCCAATTCATTTTTAGAATGATCACCTATGTATAGAATTGAAGCGTAAGCTATAACATACAGGGCAACACCCAACAACGCTAATACACTATACGTCGCACTTATTTTTAAATGAGTCGTTTCTATATTTACGGGTAATTTGCGCACGAAGTGATCCAGAACATTACTTAAAGCGAATCTTGCATATATCCCTATTAAGATCAATTCAATGACAGCAAACAACTGCGTTGTTGTTACAAGCGCTAGTTTATATGGCAACCTCATGGATGAGGTGCTTCTCGCTATAAAGGCTTGATAGAAACTGAATACTTCGGCGGCGCCAATGACAATAACAACAAGCATAATGAGGTAGGAAGCAAACGAATTTAATGCCAACCCTACGACAATAATAAGGAAAAACACGAGTAATAATACACAGGCCGCAATAACGCTTGCCAGTATCTTAAAATACCTATCCTTACTCAACTCCAACCACTCCTTATACTAAAGATGTGCCGCATTCAGGGCAAAACCTCGAACCGGCCGTCAGTTCATGGTTACAACTTGGGCAGGAAATGATCCCGATAGCGGTTCCGCATTCTGAACAAAATTTAGCATTTTCCTTGTTCTCCGCGTTACATTTGTAGCAGGGTTTGGTCGATTGCATTTTTTGTCCGCATTCCCCACAAAATTTGGCGTCAGGTGAGTTAGCCGAACTGCAATGTTTGCAAGGAACATTCGCCTCTGGTGTTGGCACAGGCTGCCTTATCGTATTATTCGATATATTGGAAATTGCGCCTCCAAGTTGGCCCATCATTCCAAATCCTAAACCCAGTCCGATACCCGCATTAGCCATTCCTGAGGTACCCTCATTTTTCGAGAAATTACCCATAATTTCAAATTGTTTTTGCGTGGCATATCTAGCATCACCTAGAATATCAAACTCGGCTTTACGCTGGAGAATGCCATTAATAACTTCCATATCTTCATCTGGGAAATTAATAGAATTGACAAAAAAGTTAACTAATTCTATCCCGAACGTTAAGAAACTATCCTTCATATCATCCATACAAAGCTGCGCGATTTCTCTTTGTTTGGTACGGATATCTAGGACTGATACTTTTTTATCAATGATATATTGCGCTAGAATCGTATCAACGCTATTAAGGACAATCCCCTTGAAATTAGGCAGCAAGTTTTGAACTGTGATGGTCGTCCCACCCTTTTGCGTGCCTATAATTTGGGTTAGAAATATACTATAGTCATTCACTCTCATGGTGTACTGTCCATTAGCTCTTGCATTAATTCTTACTTGGTAAACCGGATCTATGATCTGAATTGGTGACTCCGTTCCCCACTTTAAATTCATATTCAATGTTGTATTTACATAATAGATTTCCGCCGTAAAAGGAGTTTCATTACCAAATGGCAAATTTATCAGTCGGTTTAGCAAGGGGATGTTCCCCGTTGATAGGGTATGAGTACCGGGTCCAAATAAATCCAGCGCTCTTCCCTCTTTGACGAATATAGCAAGCTGGCCTTCACCGACGACAAGCTGCGCACCCAGGGTTAAATCTTCACTAGGATATTTGTAAACCAACCAATTCCCGTCTGCAGCCCCATCATATTTAATTCTATCAATTAATGCCAAGCTAACCACCCCAATAATCAGCAAAATTTAACAAAAAGCAACAAATTTATACTATCATAATAACTACTAAAGTACCAGATTATAACAATAGATATCCATAGTCGCGCCCTGCATTCTACAAGAAAAAGCCGCGCAGCAAGATGCAGCCGCCTCGGCAATAAAATTCGCTAACCTAATTCTCACTATTTAGCTTCTTATAAAGATTTGCCAGCTGTGCCCGCTCCTGTTCGGTTAACTTTTGGAATAGATTTGTACGCAGCCTTTGCCCCTCAAGTGATGCGCTTTTAAGGACCTCGACACCTTTGTCGGTAATGCCCAAATAAATAATTCGGCGATCAGACTCCTCCGCCATTCTGACGGCTAAGTTCTTCGCGACAAGTTTTTCCGATAAATAACTGAGCGTTGGAGGGGTAAGTCCTAATGTTTTGGCAATGTCCGAAGGTCGGCTCTTTCCATTATGATTCAGATGGCTGAGCACGAGAATATGAGAAATACCGAGGTCCTCACTGAATGTTTTGTTCCACTGGATAATCATTTGGTTGGTGAATTTATCCATGTTGTGTATGAGTTCAAAAAGGGTTTGCTCTTCCATAAATTCCTCCTGGGTAAAATAAACGATAGCCCTTAATTTTAAATTAAGGGCTACCATCATCTTACACGTTATTGGGCTGAGTATCCACCATCGATGACTAATTCTGACCCCGTAATATACGAAGAATCATCAGATGCCAGGAATAGCGCGGCTTGGGCAATATCGATAGCTTGGCCTAGACGCTGTAGAGGTGTTGCTTGGATTAAGCGGTCCACCAGGTCCTTGGAGGTATTCAAAGCTTGCGTCATTGGCGTTTCAATGATCCCAGGGAATAGAGCGTTTACCCGAATGCCTTGACGGCCAAAGGTTGTGGCAGCGGCTTTAGATAATGCGCGCACCGCGCCCTTAGATGCCGAGTAGTGATTAAAGCCTTGGCCGATCAAGGCCGTGTACGAAGAAATATTGATGATCGAGCCTTTCTTTTGGGCTGCCATATAAGGAGCGACATGCTTCATCCCGGCGAATGGGCCGAAGCCATTAATGGCGAGCATTTTCTGCCAATCCTCAACATTGATCTGCTCATACGGCTTTTCGGAAGAGATGCCTGCATTGTTGACAAGAATATCTATTTTACCAAAACGATCATGCACTTCCTTGGCCAGTGCCTGCCAATCCTCATCCGAGGCAACATTCAATTTCATTCCATAAACATTCTGTTTCTGACTTACTTTCTCAAGCGCTGCTTCATTAATGTCTGCGGCAATCACGATAGCGCCTTCTTGTGCAAACAGCTCACCCATGCTTTCGCCAATACCCGAAGCCCCGCCAGTAATGATGGCTACTTTATTGTCTAATCTTCCCATACAATATGCTCCTCTCTTATTTTGATACTCGTAATAGAAAAATATGCCGTCCAATACTTCTATATATAAATATTAGACATCTAAATACTTGATGCCTAAATAATATCAAAGTATGTATGCCAGTGCAATGGAGAAATTTGGATAGCGTGTATGGCTGATAGATGAATAATCACTCGATTTATTCGCAGCAAACCATGTATCAAGCCGATCCTGCTTTCATACAATTACTGAGTCGCACGCAGCAACAATTGTTTGACGTAGGCAGCCAATGCTCGAACCACCCTGTTTTACAATTTGCTTGTTATTTCGCTGTTGTAGACTTACCTTCCATTCGGAAGAAGGCATCCTGCCATCGCTAGAGAATGCCTTTTCCCATAGAAAAAAACTATACCATGACATAGTATTTATGTATTTCTCGATGGCAAGCCCTCTACCCTATAATTAGATCAAAATGAAGCGTAGGGAGCTGTTAGCATTGAAAACATCCATTATTGGCTATCCAAGGGTCGGAACATTACGGGAGCTTAAATTCGCATCCGAGAAATACTTTAAGGGCGAGATTGCGATTAATGAGCTGCACCAAACAGGCGCCAACCTCCGAGCGGCACACTGGAAGATCCAACAAGAGAACGGTATCGATTTTATTCCTTCTAATGATTTTTCCTTCTATGACAGTTTGCTTGATACAGCTTGTTTGTTAAATATCATTCCAGATCGTTATCAAGCCCTTGGTCTCAACCCGTTAGAAACGTATTTTGCTATGGCTAGAGGCTATCAAGGCGAACAAGGCGACGTTAAAGCATTAGCGATGAAAAAATGGTTTAACACGAATTATCACTATATGGTTCCTGAAATTGATGATTCTACTACCATTCGATTAGCAGGAACGAAGCTGTTCGATGAGTTCTTAGAGGCTAAACAACAGAATGTTGTAACGAAACCGGTTCTGATTGGGCCCTTTACTTTACTCAAGCTTGCCAAATATAAGGGTGCCAAACAAAGCGCTGACTTCGTCGGTCAAGCTGCTGAGGCGTACGCGGTTATACTTAAACAATTGAATGAGTTAGGCGCAGAGTGGATTCAACTGGACGAGCCTGGATTGGTAACGGATTTATCCCAAGAGGATATCGCGTTATTCTCTAAACTTTATACTCAAATTCTATCCTCTAAAGGGAATGTAAAAGTTCTCCTTCAAACGTACTTTGGTGATATTCGCGACTGCTATCCAACGCTTCAAGCCCTTCCGTTCGACGGGATCGGCCTTGATTTCGTTGAAGGTACACAATCTTTAGCACTCGTACAGCAATATGGATTTTCGGACGATAAAGTACTGTTTGCTGGCCTAGTGAACGGTAAAAACATTTGGAAAAATCAATACAAACGCACACTTGGACTTATTCATGAATTAAAAGTGCATGTAAAGAACGTTGTGCTCAGCTCCTCCTGCTCGCTGCTGCACGTGCCTTACACCTTACAGCATGAAACGAAATTAGCGAATGAGTCTAAACGCTACTTGGCATTCGCAGAGGAGAAGCTTCAAGAATTCGCACAACTCAAAGCGATTGGAGCTCAAGCAGATCCTTATTCTACTGCACTATATTTGCAAAATGAGGAGCTGTTCAACAGCGCCCGGTTTACGAATAATGAGGCAGTACAAGCAAAGGTAGCAGCATTAACAGAGGCTGACTTTACAAGATTGCCTGCCTTCAATGAACGAGAAGCTATTCAGAAATCCAAATTCCAATTGCCGCTGCTGCCGACTACAACCATTGGATCGTTCCCACAGACAGCCGAAGTTCGAGCAAATCGCTTTTCCTTTAAGAATGGCACCATAACCGAGGAGCAGTACAAGCAGTTTAACTTTGAGAAAATTGCGGCGTGCATCGCGCTCCAAGAAGAGATTGGCCTTGATGTTCTCGTTCATGGCGAATTTGAACGCAATGATATGGTTGAATACTTTGGTGAGAGCTTGGATGGATTTATGTTCACAGAAAAAGCGTGGGTACAATCCTATGGAACAAGATGCGTGAAGCCGCCGATTGTATGGGGAGACATTTCCCGTTCCAAACCTATGACTGTCGAATATTCAGCATATGCCAAAAGCCTGACCAGCAAACCCATTAAAGGGATGCTAACAGGCCCGGTAACGATTCTGAACTGGTCCTTCCCCCGTGAAGATATTAGCCTGAAGGATAGTGCCTTCCAGATTGCTCTGGCCATTCGGGACGAAGTATTGGATCTAGAAGCGAATCAAATTGAAATCATCCAAATCGATGAAGCTGCATTAAGAGAGAAGCTGCCACTAAGGAAATCGGATTGGCAGAGCGAATATCTGAGCTGGGCAATACCTTCTTTCCGATTGGTGCATAGCGGTGTCCAGGCCGAAACCCAAATTCATACGCACATGTGCTATAGCCAATTCAGCGATATTATTCGCGATATTGATGCCATGGATGCCGATGTCATTACGTTTGAAGCCTCCAGATCCGACCTTGCCATTATTGATGTGATCAATCAATGCGGGTTCCAAACAGAAGTCGGTCCAGGGGTATACGATATCCATTCCCCGCGTATTCCGAGTGTGGAGGAAATCAAGCTGGGACTGCATCGCATGTTGGAGAAAATCGATATTGCGAAGTTGTGGGTCAATCCCGATTGCGGACTTAAAACGCGCGGCGAAAAAGAGACTTGGGCTAGTCTAAAACAGTTGGTTCAAGCTACGAAAGAAGTCAGAGAAACGCTGTAACAACGAACAGCAAGAGGAGGAACTCATTTGAGCTCCTCCTCTTGGCTTATAATCGTATAACCAAAATCTGAAATTACACTCTTCAGCTTGCGAACATAGTCGGCAGCAAGCAGGCTCAAATTGACTTTTTTATTCGTAATATATCCAATCTGCATATTCTCATCCGTACGCAAGCGGACTGATTTAATCTGCTCCCCATTCAAGTCCGAATTCAGCACACCGGAGCTGATCGTATAACCATTCAACCCAATGAGGAGATTGAATAATGTTGCGCGATCACTGACCAATATTTTCTTCTTATACGTTCTTGTGCTTAAGATTTCCTCTGAAAAGTAGAAAGAATTGTACTCTCCTTGCTCGAAGGCCAGACACGGGAATTCATCTAAGTCCTCAATGTCCAGAATCGACTTAGCAGCGAGTGGATGCTCAGAGCTAATAAAGACATGCGGTTCAGCGACAAAGAGCGGGTGGAATTGAAGGTCATTTTCTTTCAGCATTTTCTGTATAACCTTCTGGTTGAAGTCATTGAGATAAAGAATACCAAGTTCGCTGCGCATATTGCGCACGTCTTCGATAATTTCATGTGTCCTCGTCTCGCGCAGCGTACACTCATACTCGTTCGTATTCAAGTCTTTCAATAGACTGACAAAAGCTTGCACCGAAAAAGCATAATGCTGCGTGGATATAGAACATAGCTTTTTAGACGGTTTTTTATTCATATATCTTTGCTCAAGAAGTTCTGCTTGTTCTACTACTTGCCGGGCATAAGATAAAAATTCAGCCCCTTCATTTGACAGCGCAATCCCCTTAGATGAACGCAGGAAAATTTCAATGCCAATTTCCTGCTCCATTTCTTTTACTGCGCTAGATAGGCTTGGCTGCGATATGAAAAGCTGCTTAGCAGCCTCACTTATAGAACCGCAATTTACGATCGTTAAAATATATTTTAATTGCTGCAGTGTCATAATAATCAGTCCTTAGGAAAAATTACTTATGCCGCTTAAATCTACAAACTCCAAATTTCATTTTGAAAAGCAATCTTTGCTCTTTCCATCTTTGCTTTGTCTCTTTGGTCCTGATGTGCAAAACACCACATCGCATATGCTTCTTTTCGTGATAAACCAATTAATTATCCTAACTTTCACAAAAAATACTACAGACACCCAACTAGGGCTGTAACTATTCCACTTGTAATTTCCTCTGTCCTTCTGTCGGTAAAAATATTTTGAAACTAGTGCCTTCTTCGTGATTACTCTCTACCTCAATTAGGCCATCCAACAAATCAACCATTCGTTTCACTGTCGGCAATCCAAGTCCATTTCCATTTGATTTTGTTGTGAAAAACGAACTGAAAAGGTCCGGCATCCTCTCTTTCGGAATTCCTTTTCCATTATCAGTAATTCGCAAAAGTAATTGATCATCATCTAAAGATACATTAATTTGTACTCTACCTTCTTCGGGAGATACGCTCTCGATTGCATTTTTTGTAAGATTCAAGATAATGGAATGTATCATCGCTGAATCTGATACAATCTCGTCGTTATATAAATTCACAGCGAATTTAACTATACATTTTTGATTAGCAATCCCTTTTATTTTGCGTGAAAGTTCACCCATAAACTCCAATAGATTAATATTATGGAAATTGGGTTCACGCTTTGCAAAGAGCGATGCCAAACTTTCGGCAGTTTTTGTAAGATTATCACGTCTTGTCACGAACTCGATACTGTAATCTTCGTTCCCACTAGGTTGGGTGGGAAGCAATTTTTTCAGAAGAATCAGTGCATTTTTTAGATCATGAATGATCCCACCTAATGGACCTAATTCCTGAATAGCATTTAGTTGTGTCCGATGAGCCCACGAGAAAATGCTCTCTACTATCATATCCTCGTCCGAAATTGCTTGCCCCTCAAAAAGCCCGCTTAGGAAATCAATCCTGATACTACCCTTTTCACTTGTTACTTCTGCAAATGAAAGAGCAGCAAGTTGTATGAGGCCTGATATGTCTGAATAAAAGGATTCATTAATTAAGTCCCCATCAAACTGGAATTCTATTCTGTGAACTCTGGAACTCAAACGAGAAGCATGAACTTTTAATTGCAACTCCATTAATTTGTTCAACCGACGTTCTTTTATTTTGGCTAAAAGGCTATATAGAAGCCAATCTAAGAATGCTTTATTACCATATATCTCCCCAACATCACCCTCAATTCTCTTCATCGCAACAAGTTGTCGTGGCATTAAAGGCCATATCTCTTCTAAAACTAATTTTAGTGATACTGGTTTGAATGATTCCTTGTCAATCAATCTGAATACTTGAAGTGTGTCGACTATTCCGCTCAAAAATGGATTAATATCTTTTTGAGGGGTATAAGGTGTTACCTGCTTTAACCACAAGAGAAGATCCACAAGATACTCAGATAATAGGAATGCATTGGTGTATTTCAATCGATAGAATGATTGAAATCTGGAGAGAACTCTCTCCATTTTTGCTGCGTAAGCTGTGCCAGCCAATGCAGACAGGAAGGACACCGTCACTGATAATTCCTTATAGGCTTGAACCCATTTGTCCGAAAGCATAGTTTCTATACCAAGCGAACCACACTGTTGTAAAAACCAACGAAGCTTTGCGGGAGTTATATTTATATTATTCAATATTTGATCAAAATAACTAAGAAGCATCGGTTTATACTGCTTCTGCAAATCGCTAAGTCCCTGTGTAATTGTTACAGCTTGTTTAATATCTCTTAATGCACTATAGGCTGAATTATGTGAAGCATCCTTAATATTAGGACCCGATCCAGTCCAAGGATACTGTATCTCATTAGGGCCTGATATATGACAGGTGACGAGAAAGCTCGGCTCATGTGCTTTACCACTTTGTTTGTGATTGTAGGATACACTCCACTTAGATCCAAAACTCTGAACCATCTCCTGTAGACGGGTTTTGGGATCAAATTCATCATATTGGAACTCAACAAAAATCTGAGACATATGGTCTTGCAGTAATTCTATCAAAGTGTCATAAGGATCGTCCGCCCTACACTCTCTTTGAGTCAAAAATATGGAGGCTATTAATGCTTGAACGATGTCCGCTCTGATAGCATCAGTGATTCCTGTTTGATGTTGACCTTTTCCCATAATTGTATAAGGGACAAGTCCCCAAGTGTTATATAGCCTACCAATGCTACCTTCCTGCATTAATGATGCTCTAATTTTTATATAAGTACTAAGTTTTCTATCGAAATTTAGAAAATAAAATCTTTCATAGCTCCACTTAGTAAAGAAGAAAGACAGTACATAGCTTCCCAAATATGCCAGTGTCCCATACTCAAGAGGCACCGCGTGACGATTTTCATTTAAATACGAACGATGTGTCAGACTTTGATGCAAATACAATGGTCCTGCTTTTATCACCATACTAAGAGGCTGAAGCTGCTCTAATCGACTCTTCGGAATAATAAGATCAGGTAAGTTGTCTTTTACTATTTTAATATCCTTTAAAGAAGTACATTCTAACCAGATATTGCGTGGAATGTAATGCTGAAAGTACGCTTTAGCAGCCTCGTTCTCAGCCTTTTTCTTACTAGAACCAACACCGGTTTCTGTAAGTCCAGCTACGGTGACAACGCAGTGAAACACCTGTTGATGGGAAACTCCAGATGTATTTACCTCGTACTTTATTTGATTCGGAGTTCTTTGAGACCAATTTTGTAACGCTGATTTCCAGTCTGTGATTGGATCTAAAATTACATCATTAATTATTTGTTGAAGTAAAGGAAATACAAATTCCACACATTTTTCATACGAGTGTTCAAGATACATTGCGCCAATAACCGGATAAAAAATAGCATCATCTTTGATGTCTTCTAGTGGCTGCCCTTTACCTGTGCGAAAAAAGTCTCTCATACCATAATTGGACACGATCTTTCCATATAGGTTACGAGCTTTGATGACTGTCATCAGATGCGACAAAGCCCCTTCGTTCCCCCTCATCTTTGTGAAAGAAAACTCTGCAATTATTAAGTGGGTCAATTCTTTTCCTAAATCGATTAGTCTTTCATTTTCGTGCATGGCTTCCCGATGGTGTTCATTTAAGTAGCTTGAGTGGGTAAAGGCTAGTTCAAATAACTTCTTATCCTTTATAGTTAACCCACTTCGAACCTCAAATTCCTGTAGATCTCTATCCAAGGGTATCACCTCACTTTAACGGAAATATTCAAAATAAGAAAATGGTGACACAGAACTCCCTATACCTAAAACCTCAGAACGTAGTTGCTCAAACGAACGGCGATTAATAAACTTGGTATGTGCCGCTTCATTTCTCTGATATTTGCTACGCAAATTTTCAAGAAACTCGCCTATTTTTTGAATATCAGCATTGGATAATCCTTTATCCTGACAAAAGTTTTTAGCAGTTACATGCCTAAATAAGTAAGAGAGTTGCCCTATAGTCAGTTTTTCCGTAACCTCTGTCAAAGGAACCATGCGAGAATTTAGGAGCCGTATGTTCGGCCCCATACTTCTTCTACTAACAAGCCATTGTTTCATACTTATCACAAAAAGGCGATTAAATTCATGCTCAAAAGCCTTTGCGAAAGGAATAACAGCTGAAGAAAAATCAAAGTGAATATCATGAGAATGAACGTGGTATATGTGTTCTCCGCTTGCCAGAAACTTATGAGTCGTGTCATCTAAATACATCCATGTAGTACCAATCGCAAGTTGCAATGATGCAAAGTATGTTGTTACCTCAATAGCCGTTCTTTCTTGAATGTCTGCTTGCTCTAGTAGAATCTCTTCAATTACTGGTATAAGATCATCTTCTAAGCAAGCCTTTTCAACATAATTCCTAGCCCCGGCTTTCATGGCTTCGACCGCTTTAGAAATGGTTCCACGTTCTGAAAGGATGATTATCGGAACACGGCGAGTTTGCTTTTGTAATTGTTCTACTAACCACAAACCTCCCCATTCACTAGGAGGCATCTGCATATCTGAAACGATCAACGATATGTCGGGCGTCTGGCGAACAATTTGTATTGCTTTCGCACCGTCATGTGCAGTTAACACACGGTAACCTGAGTCTTCCAAATGATATTTAACATATTCTAACGCCTCCATATCATCATCCACAAACAGAATGGTATGTTCCATAGTTCTTCCCCCAATATGCGGTATCTACTTGTAAATTTTCTTTCAGCAAGAAATTAGATATTTTTTGAAAAAGCATACACCGTGTCTATTCTATATTATTCTCTTGATTCCTGTAACAAAATTACTGATTTTTTCTTTAATAATTATATGACGATTAGTCCCTATACCATAATAAATAAAATCCACATCTAGTAAACTAAGAAAAGAGTTGGTTGAAAGGATGATGCAAATGGCATGGTTTAGTTTAGTCAGAAATAATAACAGAATTTGTAAGGGGCATCAACTTGATGACCATGAAAGGGGGTGCATTACACCCTCATTATCCGTACGAATACGGTGTACGAAATGAGGTTTACTCTGCTGATTCATCGCTTACGTTTATGAAAAATCTTCAGCGGTTGTCTACGATGTGTACCACAATCAAGTAGGGCTAAGCCTGCAGGAGTTCATCTTTCCCACATGAGCTCCATGACGAACTGAAACGAATTCGATGCTTGGCTTGCGGAGCAACCAAAAAGATAAGCCCCTATTCCACGGAATAGAGGCTTATCTTTTCACATTCAAATGGAGCGAGTAACTGATGACTCAACAATCCCTGCAAATTGAACTATTGCCAAATACTTCTCCTTTCAAGAGAGCACCAGCCAAACGCTTTGACATTGCCAGCCTGAAGGCCATCCGAGTGCCCACCACCCCGTACCTGGATATCCTTGCATCCATATAGGCTGATCTTAGCGAAGACGACTCGGACCGCAATCTCTGGATTCGTCCACTTGCGCTTTTGGCTTACTTTAATATTGTCCTTTAATCACAAAAAACGAGCCCCGAATTGTTCCAGCTAGTTTGGACTTCTGCCTAGCAAACTTAAACTTCCCTTCCAACTCCTTTGGAATCTCCATCCCCTCAGAAAGCTTAAAACCAACAGCCCGCTTCTTAGGGTCATCAACCGTATACATGACATTAATCCCGAGACCATCCTCATAGAAAACATAGGTAAATTGAATATTTTCCACTTGAAAACGCGATGTTTCTAACGGTTTGGCCGCAAACGCAATATCACGTTCTTTCAAAATTTGGTTTACATAATCAAGATTCTCCTGACTTTCGCTAGCGGGTATAACCGTAAATTCATGTTTGTATTTGTTCATAAAGTAACGGGCTTCATTAGCACGTAAACCAGCAAGCGCTTCTACCACAGGTGAAGACTCTAAGCCTATCGTAGACACATTTTTAAAATCAACGATATACGCCATTTCCATCCCTCGTTTTCTCTTACTATTTTCTAAAAATAGGAAATTAATCTTCTTGATCTACCAAATATTATACCAAAAATGATTCAAATATAAACGTTCGCGTCTAATTTATACCAATGGATGTGGTATATACAGTTCTTCTAAACTCTTGATTTCTTCAGGTGTTAATTTGACCGACAATGCCGAAACCGAATCTTCGAGATGGCTGATTTTGGTCGACCCGATTATAGGGGCCGTGACTTCTTCTTTTTGCAGCAACCATGCAAGAGCAACATGTGCGCGTGGAATTCCTCGGTTTGCGGCAACTTCCGCAACTCTTTCCGCTACTTTGCGATCAGCCTCTTCCGTTTTAATAAACAATGCCTTTGCTACCTGGTCATTCTCGGATCGCGAGGTCTGCTCATTCCAATCCCGGGTTAACCGACCTGCAGCCAAAGGTAGGTAAGGCGTGACGCCAACTCCCTCGTCTTTGCAAAGGGGGAGCATTTCTCTTTCTTCTTCCCGATAGAGCAAATTCAATCTATTTTCCATGGAAACGAATCGTGTCCAACCATTACGTTCTGCGACGTGCTGAGCTTTCGCAAACTGCCATGCCAGCATGGAGGATGCCCCGATGTATCTGACCTTGCCTACCTTAACTAAATCGTGAAGAGACTCCATTGTCTCCTCGATTGGCGTATTAGGATCCCAACGATGGATCTGGTACAAGTCAACGTAGTCTGTCCCAAGCCGTCTTAGACTATTATCAATTTCGTTCATGATGGCTTTGCGGGAAAGACCTAACGTATTCGGGCCTTTGCGCATTGGAACAAATACCTTTGTACTGATGACGACTTCGTCTCGACGAGAAAAATCCTTTAAAGCACGCCCGAGAATTTCTTCACTTGTTCCGTCGGAATACATATTAGCACTGCTAAAAAAGTTGAAGCCCAATTCGAGTGCCTTTTTAATAATCGGTCTGCTTTGCTCTTCATTCAGCGACCATGGGGTATTGCCGCGATCAGGTACTCCAAAGCTCATGGTTCCAAGGCTTAACTTTGAAACCTCTAATCCGCTACGTCCAAGTTTTACATATTCCACTTTATAACACGCTCCTTAAGTATATTTGGAAGGTATTCCCACCTTCAGGTTGTCTGAGGTTGACATGTCAACCTAAAATTCATAGGATCCCCCTTAGGTTGACACATCAACCTGTAAGCACTTTAACACCTTGCGGTTGACATGTCAACCATGATATTATACTTTTATGGAGATAAACGAACTGAACGATGAGGAAATGCAAATATGGAATATGTGGAAAGGCTCCTTTAATCGAATCTTCGGTCGCGTTGTGAAAGAGATGTCTGAACACACAGGCCTATCAGAGGGGGATTTTGGAGTATTAGATCGGTTAGTCCAATTCGGGGGCGGTAAACTTCGGCAACAGGAATTAGCCGACTCGATGGACTGGGATAAGAGTAGATTATCCCATCATTTAACGCGGATGGAGAAACGGGGTCTTATTCGGAGGAAACCATTAGACGCTGATCGCGGCGTTCAGGTCATCATTACTTCTGTCGGACAATCAACTTTGGATCAGGCCCTTCCTGTCGTCTCAAAGGCAATTCGCAAGCATTTTCTGGATCAATTAACCGATCAAGACATTGAGTCGATTGCGAAGCTTGCGGAAAGAACGAAAAAACGATCTTAGCCTCCGGTAGAGACCTGTTGCTTTGATCGTTTTTTTGAATAAAGGCCACTCTGGTAGAAGGATGGCCTTGGATTGGTTTTGTTACGCCATTCAGAATTAGATGACCTGTTGAGGTGAATATCAAATGGATGAAATCGATGATTCAAAACAACTTGTACTACAAATCGGCGGTGCCTTGAAGAAGTACAGAAAAGAAAAAAACATGAGCTTAGACGAATTAGCGGAATTAACGGGTGTAAGCAAACTTACTCTGGGGAATATCGAACGTGGCGAGACAAATCCAACTTTAGCGATTATATGGAAAATATCAAAAGGCATATCTTTGCCGCTATTGGCTTTATTCAAATCAGAAGACCCTGTTAGTTTGTATCGAGCAGGCGAAGGACTGCGGTTTTCTAATGATCAAAAAAATTGGACCATTGAGCCAGTCTTTAAAAACGCAAGTAGCGATATCGAAATGTGTCGGGCTTACTTACAGCCAAATAGCTCGTATCACCCTGAAGGCCATCATGTGAATACAACTGAAATTGCGACAGTAATGACTGGTTCCATTGAAATTGCAGTCAATGGAGAGGTTTACACATTGAATCAATATGATACGATCAGTTTTCGTGCAGATTCCCCTCACTCTTATACCAATCATACGAATAACGAAACAGTGCTCCATATATCCTTAAAGTATGGTTTCTAAAAGTCCAAAATTCCACTTATTACATACAACTCCGAATTCCATGACGGGAATTTAGAGTTGTATTTTTTTGATGATTTATATATATTATAAAATACTTATTGTTAAAAATAATATATTATAATATACTTTTACTGTTCGCGCGGATGTTATTATATCGTTTTTCAATCAGCAAGAAACAAATAATACGTATGCATTCAGGAAGGAGAAATGAAGAATGCCGAACAAACAAAATAAAAAAGCCGTACCCTCCTCTATAGGGTTAATAATTCTAGGCATTATTGTTATTGCAGCTAATTTACGTGCTCCCTTAACCTCAGTTGGTCCTTTAGTGGGTCTCATCAGGGATGACGTTCATATCTCAAATACATTAGCAGGCCTGATAACAACGGTACCTTTGCTTGCCTTTGCTTTATTATCGCCTCTAGTACCAAAATTAGGACGAAGGTATGGGGTTGAACGTATCATTTTGATTGCCCTAATCTTCCTGACTGTTGGCATTGTAATACGTTCTTTATCTGGCGCTGCTAATCTGTATATTGGGACAGCAATTCTTGGATTCGCAATTGCCGTATGCAATGTATTATTGCCAAGTTTAATCAAAAGGGATTTTCCAAATCAAATTGGCTCCATGATCGGTGTTTACTCGATTTCAATGAGTTTATTTGGAGCCATCGCATCGGGACTTAGTGTACCGCTAGCCGTGAACGCAGGGCTAAAATGGCAGGGAGCATTGGGAATATGGGGGATTCTAAGCTTTGTATCGATCCTCTGCTGGTTACCCCAATTAAGAAATCAAACGAAGCAAATAATCACGACGAGTCAGCAGATGGCCAGCAACGATGTGAATGTTTGGCGATCCCCTCTTGCCTGGCAAGTAACCTTGTTTATGGGTATACAGTCCTTGATTTTCTATGTGTTGATCGCATGGCTGCCTGAAATTTTAAAGCAGCAAGGAATTGACTCCAACCAATCAGGATGGTACCTCTCGATCATGCAGTTAGCTCTGCTTCCATTTACCTTTATTGTCCCCGTTATTGCTGGGCGCATGTCTAGCCAACGTTTGCTAGTGGTCATCACAACCATTTTGCTTCTGACGGGAACGCTCGGACTTCTATACGGAAGCTCCAAGATCATTCTGTTGTGGATTATAGTACTCGGAATCGGTGGAGGCTGCGCCTTTAGTTTGTCCATGATGTTTTTCGGGTTACGTACTGAAAATGCGCATCAAGCAGCGGAACTGTCTGGCATGGCGCAATCGATCGGATATCTTCTTGCTGCAATCGGTCCTGCCCTTATTGGATTTCTGCATGATACGACAAATAGTTGGAACCTGCCACTTTTCATGCTGCTGGGCGCTTCGGTCTTACTCTTTTTAGTCGGTATAGGAGCAGCAAGAAACCGTTTTGTAGGCAGCCGAAATAGTTACAATCTGCCGCGGAATGGACGTTAATGGCCACTCCATATCTTGCGAAAACAGATAATCTTGGGTACAATTTCCATATGAAACCATTGTGGGAGGAAATCAAATGCATCCAAAAAAGGTCCCCCGTTAAGCCCGAGGTCCTCCATCCCTGTGTTAGTGAAAGTTCACCCAAATAATTCAAAGGGAGATGCACACTAATGCACATGAATGGACCTATAGCTATTTCTCAAAACGAAAGACTTGAAGCCTGCCATGAAATTGCTTCAAGATTACACGAGGTGTACGGAGAAAAAATCCTTGCCATTGGAGTCTACGGTTCTATTTCTAGAGGTACAGACGGCCCTTTCTCAGACATTGAGATGTTTTGCGTACTAAGTGAATCAAGCGAATCCGTCGATTTTAGCTATGAATGGTCGGCGGGGCCCTGGAAAGCAGAAGTCGAGGTTTGTAGTGCGGACGTTCTCTTTAAAACCGCCACTACTGTAGAAGGAAGTTGGCCATTGACGCATGGACCATTCTTTTCTCAACTTAGCCTGTATGATCCTCAAGGATTTTTCCCAAAATTGAAAGAAGCTGCCCAATCACCAACAAGGGAAGATTTCCGGTGCTCAATCAATGAAGTCCTCGTAGGGGAAATGTACGAATTTGTTGGGAAACTTAGAAATGTCAGTATAAATGGGCCACATACCTACTTGCCCTACTTGGCAGTGGAGTTTGCCCAATACGGAGCTATGTTAGTCGGGTTACACAACCAAAAACTCTTCTCGACTGGCTCAATGGTTCTACCAGAGGCATTAGAACTGCCTAATCGTCCAGAAGGATTTGATCCTGTTGTGCGAATGGTTATGTCTGGTGAGTTAGCAGAACCTTCAAAGATCATTTCAGCTTGTGAAAATTTCTGGAATGGCCTTGTGAAGTGGGCAGCCGAACATGACTATGTAATAAGTACAAAACGTATCCCGTTTTGACCCGCGAATACACCAAAGACCCCTTTCGTGAGGGGTCTTTTACTTTCCCTCTGGAGGGATGAAGAATGCGAATCAGCAAGACTCAGCAGTTCATGCCCCGCAAGGAATTCTGAAAAAACCTTGCCCCTACTTATGATACGGTTCACCTTACACGCAGCCACAGCCTCAACTCTTGATGCGTAATCTTGCGGTGCGAATCGGTTACGCATTGAAAGGTTCTCGTCTTCTCCTTATAGAAGGCTGCAAGTTCATTTGCTCTCTATACTTGGTCACCGTTCTACGCGAGATAAGTAACCCGTCGCTTGTCAGAAGGGAGGTGATTTGTTGATCGGATAAAGGCGAATCCGGCTTCTCTGATGAGATCCATTCCCGAATTCGCTCCTTGATGTAGATCGCCGAAACCGTTGTTCCGTCAGCCTGTTTAATAGAGGACGAGAAGAAATGCTTCAGCTCAAAAAGCCCCCACGGCGTTCGAATATACTTATGGTTAACCGTGCGGCTAATTGTTGATTCATGCACGCCCAGCGCTTCGGCAACCTGCTTCATGGACATCGGCCGAATAGAAGAGGAGCCTTTCTCGCAAAACCCCGCCTGCAGCTGGAAAATAACCCCCGCTACCTTCAGCAGTGTCACCTTTCTTCGCTCAATACTGTCAATCAGTCCTTTCGCCGCTAGCCAGTTTCTCTTCAAATAACGGTGGACATCCCTTGAGGCTATCTGCTCCATCATACTAAAGTAGGAACCACTCAAAGTGATGGCTGGCAGATAACCGCTCTCAATGAACACTTCGTACTTCCCTTCAACCTGCTTAAGCTGAAGATCAGGCATAATATAAGGCGTCTTCCCCCTGCTATATAAAGCCCCAGGCTTGGGATTGAGCGAGCTTATTTTCTGTATGGCTGCTTTAATTTCCGCAAGGTCTGTTTCGTACTTCTCTGCTAGCTGTCGGAACCTTCCTTCTGCAATGCTAAGCAAATCATGCTGGACTAGACTGCAAACTAAGGGATCTCTCTCCAGCTCCTGCCGCAATTGAAGAATAAGGCACTCCGCTAATGTCGAAGCCCCCACACCATACGGCTCTAAGCTTTGTACGACGCCGACGGCCTCACGCACCTGACTTAAAGAAGCACCCATAAACGCAGAGATTTCTTCTATGGAATGGAGGAGATAGCCCTTATCGTCCAGATTGCCGATGATCCATTTGCACAGAGCTAGGACAGCACGGTCAAGCTTCATATAGGTGAGCTGCTCGAGCAATACCGATTCTAAAGTTGCCTCGCTTGCAAGATCAACATTGAGCCACCAATCTTGTTCAGAGCTGCTTGCACGACGCATTGCGGGGATATCCTTAGCGGGTTGAAGTTCGACAAAAGGATTGTCCATCGCTTGCTGCTTAATAAATTCATTCAAATCCAAGGAGGACATATGCAGGATTTCCATAGACTGCCGCATCTGTGGCGTAAGCAGCAGCTTTTGTTCCTGCTCAGCGGATAATAAGATTTCCATATGCATTCTCCTCCTTGGTTTTTGATTGCAAACGCTTAACATTATTATATTCACTAGTTTCTGACAGAAGCTATAAGAAAATAAACCCTGCTTCCTTCGCCATGGAAGGAAACAGGGAACTTGATCTTGCAAATACAAAGCTTAGAGACCCAGCACACGCCGCTCCTCATCCGTGAACATCCTCGAGCGAGTCAGAAAACGCTGGCCTTCCGGCCCTTCAAGCGAGAACATCCCGCCTCTGCCGGGTACGACATCGATGATGAGCTGCGTATTCCGCCAATATTCGTATTGGGCCTTGCTCATGTAGAAGGGTGCATCGCCTATGTCCCCTAGCCATACGTCGCTGTCGCCGATCAGAAACTCCCCTTGCGCGTAACACATCGGAGAGCTGCCATCGCAGCAGCCCCCGGATTGATGGAACATGACGGGGCCATGCTTCGTCTTTACCTTTTCGATTAGCGCTAGCGCGGTATCGGTAGCAATAACCTTGCTCACTTCCGTCGTCATCGTATGGCTCTCCCCTTAGAAGAAGCCAAGGGCGTCAGGGCTGTAGCTGACGAGCAGATTTTTCGTTTGCTGGTAATGCGAGAGCATCATCTTGTGATTCTCGCGGCCAATACCTGAGGTCTTATAGCCACCGAAGGCAGCATGAGCAGGATAAGCATGGTAGCAGTTGGTCCATACGCGACCAGCTTGAATGCCGCGACCCATCCGGTAGGCCGTGTTCATATCGCGCGTCCATACGCCGGATCCAAGTCCATAAAGCGTGTCATTAGCGATCGACAACGCCTCCTCCTGATCCTTGAACGTCGTGACGGAGAGGACCGGTCCGAATATCTCCTCCTGGAAGATTCTCATTTTGTTGTGACCCTTCAGAACGGTTGGCTGAATATAGTAACCTTCGGATAGATCACCTTCAACCGCTGCCCGTTTACCGCCGATTAGGCATTCCGCGCCTTCCTGCCCGCCAATATCGATATAGCTCATAATTTTCTCAACCTGCTCGGTGGAAGCCTGAGCCCCGATCATCGTTTCTGTATCGAGAGGGTTGCCCTGTTTGATCGCCGAGACGCGCTTTAAGGCTCTTTCCATAAATTGATCATAGATCGACTCCTGAATCAACGCGCGAGACGGGCTGGTGCAGACTTCTCCTTGATTGAGGGCGAACATTGCAAAGCCTTCGAGCGCTTTATTGAAGAAGGCGTCATCGCGCGCAACCACATCCTCGAAGAAAATATTCGGTGACTTTCCACCCAGCTCCAAAGTGACCGGTATTAGGTTCTGCGAAGCATACTGCATAATTAAACGGCCTGTTGTTGTCTCGCCGGTAAAGGCAATCTTCGAAATCCGGGTACTCGAGGCAAGCGGTTTGCCAGCTTCAAGTCCGAAGCCGTTGACGATATTGAGTACCCCCGGGGGTAGCAAATCTTGAATAAGCTCTATCAGCACCAGAATGGATGCCGGCGTCTGCTCAGCGGGCTTCAGGACGATTGCATTCCCAGCCGCAAGAGCCGGAGCAAGCTTCCATGTCGCCATCAGCAGCGGGAAGTTCCATGGTATAATCTGACCGACTACACCTAGCGGCTCATGGAAATGATACGCTACCATATGATCATCCAATTGGCTAAGCGAGCCTTCCTGGGCGCGAATGCTTCCTGCAAAATAGCGGAAGTGATCAATCGCCAGCGGCAAGTCGGCTGCGAGCGTTTCCCGAACGGGCTTGCCGTTATCCCAGGTTTCGGCCACCGCCAGCATTTCCAAATTAGCTTCCATGCGATCGGCAATTTTGTTCAGAATGACAGCACGCTCCGCAACTGACGTACGGCCCCATGCGTCCTTCGCAGCATGCGCCGCGTCTAGGGCAAGCTCGATATCCTCGGATGTAGATCGTGGAACCTCGCAGAAAATGCGGTTATTAACAGGAGACGGATTCTCGAAGTATTCACCCTTAACAGGTGCGACCCACTGTCCTCCGATAAAGTTTTCGTAGCGTTTTTTGAATGTAATCTTTGATCCGTTTTGTCCAGGTTGTGCATAAATCATAAAGCTCAGCCTCCTTAAAATGGATTACATTAAATTAATAAGCAAGAATCGTGCCAACTTATTGAATGCCGTTATAGCAGGCTGAATTGAAAGCGTTTTATTTAAATTGTCCCATTCTGATACAATAAAAGTGTTCCATTTCGGAACATTCTATTTCCACTTCTCCACTAATATAAGCGACTATGGTATGATCGGGTTAGGATACCGTTTACAGTGGAGGTGATCTTTTGCTACCCATAGAAAATAACTTTCTATCCGAAGCAGCGTCATTATCTTGGAAGCGCTGTCACGAACTTGGTTTAAAGCCAAATGACCCTGTTGATGATGACATCTTAACAGGAAGCCACATACACACGTTATTAAGACAGAACGAGCAAATCATACATTACACAGAGCAAATATTCGAGCAAATGAACGCCGGCATCAAGCAATCCGGCCAGATGGCGCTGCTTATCGATTCGGCAGGGACCATCATTCACACAGTCGGCGATGTTGATTTCTCTCGCCGTGCGTTAGCGGTTCAACTGCAGGTAGGTGCCAATTGGGCCGAGAGAAGAAAGGGAACGAACGCCATTGGAGTCGCCATCGCAGACAAAAAGCCCGTACGCGTGCATGCCGAAGAGCATTATTTCAGCTCCAATCGCTTCTTGACCTGCGCCTCGGCCCCCATCTTCAACTCCACCGGCGAGTTGATCGGCGTCATCAATATTAGCGGCAAACAGGAGCATTACCACGCGTATACGTCTACGCTTGCGTGCATGGCGGCATTTTCCCTGCAAAACAAACTTCTGCTGGAAGAGTCAAAGAAAGAGCATCTCATTACCCTAAGAGAACTTGAGCATACCGCATTAAATCATCCCTTGCCGCTGCTCTCGCTCAGCCGGGATAACCGCATCCTTCGTGCCAACCATGCGGCCATCCGCATCGTCGGCAGCGACGCCATCGGCAAGGAGCTTACGAAGCTGGACGGCTTCTCGGTAGAAACCATTCATAATGAGCATCCGAAGCTATGGCAGTCCGTCTCCATTGCCAAGCAGACTGCAAACGGGCAGCGTTTATACACATTAAGGGATATCGTCGGGACATGTCCCACGATCATCCAGAAGATTGAGCTTGCGAAGAAAGCGGCCATGACCGACTTCCCTGTCTTATTGCTGGGTGAAAGCGGCGTGGGGAAGGAACTGTTCGCACAATCCATTCATTCCGCAAGCCCCCGTTCGGCAGAGCCGTTCATCGCACTGAATTGCAGTGCCATTCCGGACAGCCTGATCGAGAGCGAATTGTTCGGATACGCTCGTGGCGCATTCACAGGAGCGAACAAGGATGGCAATGCCGGTAAATTCGAAGCCGCGCACAAGGGCACTATTTTCTTGGATGAAATAGGAGACATGCCTCTTCGAGCTCAAGCTGCTTTATTAAGAGTGCTCCAGGAAAGTACGATTACACCAGTTGGAAGCTCGAAGAGCAAGACGATTGATGCGAGAGTCGTTGCGGCAACGAATAAGGACTTGACCGCAGAGGTGAAGGCTGGCCGATTCCGCGCCGATCTGTATTACCGGCTGAAGGGTATACACCTTACGCTGCCGGCATTACGGGAGAGAAGCGATATTCTAGCCTTAGCCGTTCATTTCCTCCAGAAGCAGCCTTTCCCATGTCCATTCCTGACGGAAAAAGCACAGCATAAGCTGTTAACTTACAAATGGCCGGGCAATATAAGAGAGCTTAACGGCGTTCTTATGCAAGCGGTCTTCCTAGCTGGAGAACAGGCGATTGACGCTGAGCATCTATCGCTAGAAGAACCCGAAGAAGCCGTGCAACCAAAGTCCGGCGAAGATCAGCCATCCACTTTGAAGGATGCGGAAATCACCGTGATTAAGAAGGCGCTGAAGGCCTCCGAATGGAACCTCAGTAAGGCGGCCGGGCAACTCAGGATCGGAAGAACGACTTTATATCGTAAAATCGAGGAGTACGGCATCACGTTATTTTAACGCAGACAAAAATCCGCAAAACCCCACTGCATCCGTACACAAAAAGGCTGCCTTGAATATCGCTTCAAGGCAGCCTTTTAAAGTTTATTTATTTGTCTTTGACGGCCAGCATTCTCAGCAAAACTGCAACTGCTTCTGCTCTTGTCAGCTTGTCATTGGGAGCAAAAACATTGTCGCCTTTGCCCTTGATAATGCCCTGTGCTTCCATCGCCGCCACTTCGCCTTTGGCCCAGAACGGGATGAGCTTGTCATCCGAGAATCCCGTTGAGGTCTTCGTTTCGACCGACTGACCCAACCCTCTGGCCAGCATCACCGCCATCTCCGAGCGCGTGATTGCCATGTCAGGACGGATTGTTTCATCGTCAAAGCCTTTCATAATGCCCGCATATACCGCTTGTGCGAGCGCCTTCTGCGCCCATGCGCCGATTTTCGCGTTGTCGCTGAACGTCAGATTCGCTCCGTCCCCTTGCGGCTTGAGCGCATTCATCAGCATGACCGCGAATTCCGCGCGCGTCACCGTATTGTCCGGTTTAAACGTACCGTCCTGAAACCCGCTCACGATACCGGCGCTGGATGCTTGATTGATGCTCGCCTCTGCCCAGTGTCCGGCGATATCCTTGAAATGAACGATTTGCAGCGTTTCCCCCGCAGAGGCCGCGTTTCCGCCTACGGCGAATACCGCATACTTCGTGAAATACAGCTCCAAAACGGAATCCATGCATCGTCCTGCTTGTCTAGCGATACCCAAGCCACTTGGGCGTCGCTTTGTCTCGCCCATTCGCTCAACGCCGTCGTCTTCCCGTAACCAGCCGAAGCGGTAATTAGCGTCAACTTGGCCCGCAGCCCTCGTCGAGTTTGCGTATCAACCTTGGCCGAGGCACTAAAGCGTTATGTGCATGGGGGATGTATAGCTTCGTTTGAACAATCATCTGGAAACCCTCCATGATAAATTCTATATTCCCTCGACCGATTCAAAGACAGCTTTTATTTAGATGCTGTGCCGCCCTCTTAATCCTGCAGTTTTTTTCGAATGATTATTATTTCGACAATAATATACATAATCCTACATAATTAGTGCTGATACAGCTGATAAAAAATGAGACTAAAAATTTCGCCCTACTTGTGATAGGGTTCAGCGGGACGGGGCTATCGGCGTAGATGGAGTATCTAAATCCGGAAATTTTTTTTCGTTTGCCACAAACAAACTTGTACATATAAAATAAGAAAATGATAAAGGCTATATCGACAGGAGGATATTAGATGCCGCAATTAATTTTTAGAGGAATTCCAGCCGAGGGCATACGCGCAATTAGCATACCTCTCGTAGAGGAGATGGCCACAATATGCCAATGCGGAACGGATAATTTCACCTTAGAGTGCCTGCACGTCACCGCTATATTCGACGGTAAATATACCGATTCGTATCCTTTTATCGACGTATGGTGGTTTGAGCGGGGGGACGAAGTGCGCGATAAGATGGCCGAAGCGATTGATAAGTATGTCCGATCGCTCGGTATACCCGATCTGGAGATTTCATTCCGGGTTGGCCGTGAGGACAATTTTTATATGAACGGACGCCGTTATAATTCCTAGCCGATGAAACGGTAAAACGGCAAGTTTTGAGCCATCCCGTTTAGGATGGCCCACTCTTTGATCTCGCATCTCTCTTGCAAAAATTACCGAACACAAAAACAAGGCTGCTTTGAAATTCACTTCAAAGCAGCCTTGCTTGATTTTCCTTTACTTACCCTTTTGCTCCAACATTTTCAGCAGCACCGTTACTGACTCTGCTCTTGTCGTTTTATCGTGCGGAGCAAATGCATTCGCGCCTTTACCTCCGATCATACTCAGCTTTTTCATGGCCCCAACTGCACCTTTCGCCCAGTCCGGAACGTCTTTGTCGTCCGCAAAGCCTGTTGCCGTTGTAGCTTCAACTGACTGTCCAAGCGCTTTTGCGATCATCACTACCATCTCCGAACGTGAAATTTCGGCTTCCGGTCGGAAAGTGCTGTCTTCATAGCCTGTAATGATGGCCGCTTGTACCGCTTGTGCGACCGATTTCTGCGCCCATGTTCCGATCCTTCCTTTATCCGTAAACGTCAGTTCAGCTCCATCCCCTTGCGGCTTGAGAGTATTCATCAGCATAACCGCAAATTCCGCACGCGTTACGGTACGGTTCGGATTGAACGTACCGTCCGGATAGCCGCTGACGATCCCGAAGCTTACCGCTTGCTTGATGCTCGCCTCAGCCCAGTGTCCGGAGATATCGCTGAAGTTGACTGGCTGCTTCGTGACTGCCGCTGAATCTTCGCCTTGACCTGTTGCGAGTACCGCATACTTCGTAAAGTGGTTAACTTTTATGGTGATGGTATTTCCTTTTACTTCACCGCCGACTTCCACCCATACCTTCTTTATTTCGTCGTAGAAAAATACAGAAGGTTTTTGATTGCCCTTTAACCTTTTCGGATCGAAGGTGAAGGTCATCGTGATTTCCTTGTTGAAGTTTTCCGGAAAGTTTTTTAGAATTTCGAATACCGGGCTGACCAGAACATCCTTGCTTGTAAGCAGCTTTTGGGAGTCTGCCACTTTTTCTATCGTTATTTTCAATTCTTTGCCTGATGCATCAGCAGGAATCATAATTTTGACTTCATCACCAAGGCTAACCTCGCCAGATTTACCGATGGAAAGCGTTAGCGTACCGTCGGTAGAGATCATTGTATTGTTTGAGGGCGTTACTGATGGAGTGCCGCCATTGCTAGAAGAACCGCCCGTGTTGTTGGCCGTCCACTTTGCATACAGGGTCGTGTTGGACGTACCCATGATGAAAGGAGACCCTTCGGCGTAGCTCGTTCCGCTTCCGTCCGCTTCCGTATTCCAACCTGCGAACGTATAGCCTGTCTTCACCAAATTTCCGGTGTTCCCATATACCGAAACGGTAACTCCTTGCGCGTATGAGCCACTATCGGTCGGCGCATTGCCAGATATAGCGCCGTTGCCGTTATACGTCATAGTATACGACGGAATCTCCGTTACGGTCATCACCGTTACCGTATACGTTACCTTCGTGGTTCCATCCTGCGCGGTAACAATAACCTTTTTGCCGGTTGCCAAAACAGTCGCTACCGTTGTTCCATCTGCATCATAGACTTCAAACGTTGCATTCGCTGCCGGAGTGATCGCTGCCTTGAGCGCAGCTAACGTTGTTTCGTATGGAATATTCGTGATGCTTTCATTCGCGGTACTGCCAGTGCTTACCGTTCCTATAGTGGATGTCAGCGTTGCATCTGTGCTTACGCTCACTATGTCTGGCTTAATGCTCAAGCTATGTGCAGTACCTTTGACTGCCGAATTTACTCCCAGGCCATTACTGACCATAACATCAGACACTATGATTTCTGTCGATCCAGCATCTAATCCATCTTTAACCTTAAAGTTCAAGGTTAATGGATGATTCTTCTTTAGTGCTTCATCCTCGCTCAAATTAACGGATGATACTCTCTCCTCACCAGGAGCTGTTCTAGTGGTTTGAACAATCCTCACTCCTGACACTTCAACAGCTGAGACTACAGAGACTAGCTCCAACTTGGTATCATCATATTTTATCGTCAGATCTTGCCCATACACGGATTCTTTTACCCCTGCAAGATCTACCCCTACTGCAAAGGCATCACCACTGATAACCTCATCAGGTCCTGTTAACTGAGTCTGAGCGACAAATTGTGATATCGCATATAGCCCAACCTGATTAATTCTTGCCATATTGTTAGGCCACTGCCCATTGTACTGATCCGCAACCGTAATATAGATTCTGAAATAGCGAGCAGTAACGGGTTCTTCCAGATGACGATCTGTCACATTATCCGTATTGCCAACTACGGGGTCTATATCACTCCAAGTTAAACCATCTGGACTGCTTTGCAGCACAAAGTCCTTGGTGGTATTCTGCTCATAACCTCTGAAGCCATCATGCTTTACAACCCATCGATTGATCTTGAACTCTCGTCCCAGATCAACCATCCACCATCGAGGTGTCGTATATGAGGTGTTTGCACTTACCCAGCCCTCGGTGTTTTCATCCCATTTACCTGTGATTGCTTTGTCAGGACTATAGCTGTCATGCATGCTATTTGCGCTTGCTGTCGCACCAACCGCTACGTTCTCGCCTGCAATATCCCTAACTACAACATGGCAAATTGCATAAACACTCGGATCGCCTTCCATATACGCTTTAATGTTGGCGCTTCCCGCACTCATTGCTGTAACTTTACCTGATCTGTCTACAACTGCAATTTGCTTGTTATCAGACTCCCATTTAATGATGCTGTCAGGCCGAGCAGACCTGGCAGTCAGCTTTTGAGAGTCTTGCGTGTAAAGCTTCATTTCGTCTATATCCAGCTTTATAGAACTGCTCAATCCACCTTTTGGCTTTAGTTCATATTTTGTATTTGGCTTCGTTGCAAATGTGTATACTTCTCCTAGCAGGTTCGTTGACATCGTGCTTTCGATCAGAGTCCCATCTTCATAGACTTCCATTTCTTTACCCTGCCACGGATTAAGAACAGCACATTGCTTGCCTTGTTCACTTAGAATTTGTACATAAGTCGTTTGTCCAAACTCATTCTGATTCGCGTCAATCAGGAATGCACCCTTTGCACGCATTCTCTTAATCGTAGTTTCCTGATTATGATACCAGTTTGCAAAAATATTAATAAAGCCATCATTGCTTTGTAACAATGAATCTTGCACTACACCTAATGTGTTGGCTCCACCGATATCTCCTATCGTATTATTCGCTCTCAGCCCAAGCCAATCTCCAGCCTCAAGTTCAATATTGCCAGCCTTGAGTTGCTCCATGATCCTGCCTATGTCATAGCCCAAGCGTGTTGCACTGGTTAATCGTCTCGGATGACCTTCTGCATTTTTTACATCTAGATAATTGAAATACTTCTCTTTCGATTGAGATGAAGCTGTCATCCCGATCGAATCGAAGTAGTAGACACTTTGGATCGTAACTGGATTCCCTGTGCTGAACGTATATCCGGGATCAGAAGGCGTACGTCCCTCATGCTCTTTTATCGTTTCCTTGCCATGCCAGATGAAGGTAGGAACAAGGCTCATATGGTCTATAATGTCCTGCCATATGGCTACCTTGTCCTGATCTACGCCAAGCGCATTAGCAGCCTCGATCGTATTTCTTAACATATAGAGACAGGCATCCACATCCAGAATAGGGTTTCTCCCCGGATTTCCTTCATGCGTTGCTCCGTACACAACATACTTTCCATTCTCCTTAGTGACATACTTCTCCCAAAATATCGAAGTCGACTTCATCATCGGATAAAGCGTTGTTCTCAAAAATTGTTCATCTTGATTGAATTGCCACATTTTCACGATCGGCATAAGAACAGAGGTTGCATTGGTTGGTGACTGCCAATAATCATTTTCATTATTAAACTGTTCTGTGGACGCTCCTCTTGGACCGATGTGAGTCGGGAATAGGGCTCCACCTTCTATTCCTTCTGTAAATTGGTCCGGTCTGCCCGTCCCCATAATGACCCAGTTCAGATGCTCGGCAAGACTCGACCGTCTCATCGCCTCTGGCCAGAAGTCTACCAGGACATTCACATAGTTCGGTATGCCTTCTAGTCGATTGGCTGTTACGAGTGGATGAATCTGGCGTTGCATATCTGTATTGGTTGTATAGTCCCCTTGCCAATCCGGATTATCCGCTGCAGTCCATGGGAATAGACCTGCAGGCAATCCCGCATTGTTCTCACTCGACACGGAGGTTGCACAGCCGAGCATATAGAGCATGCCATAGTACATGCGTTCTATACTCTCATCTTGAATATTAATATAGGACTTCAGCCAGTATTGCTTCCAATAATTTCGGTGTACTTCGTTGGACGCAGCAATTGCCTCCGCTGTGCTTCTGGATTCAACCTTTGACTTAGCCTGAAGAATGGCTTCACCGAGCTTATCCGTGTCTCCATCCTGCATACTGCCCTCAACGGCTGACACTAAAGTCACTTTCTCACTTGCTGGCAGTGTGAAAGAAGTTGTATTACGCTTGGAATCGACATTCTGCACGGCAACGTCGATATCATCAATAATCGTGGAGGCCATCGCAGCATTGGCCGTCCAGCCCTGCCATGTACCCGCCCCACTCGCACGGTTGCTAGCCTCGCTGGTACCTGTCTTCGTGGCGATCATCAGTTTGCCATCGACACTTGCCGTCGTATTGCTATTAGCTGTCCAAGCCGCGACTTCCATCGCTAATGGAGCATCCGTCTTATTCAGGATCTCGGTAACCATGATATTTTCTTTGGCAGACAGCCAGCTCTTCGTCTGAAAGCCTTTCTCAGACTGGGCAATAATCTCTGCAAGCTTCATGTCCTGCTCGTATCTGAATTCTGTTGCTGCCTCGGTATCTCCTGTGGCACGAATCGTGATGCCTCCGAGTGTGGTATGTTGCTGACCGTTGTTCGATGCGCGATCTCTCCACATATCACTTCTGGAGATGTAAATATTCTGCTCCTTGCGATCCCCTGCCATAAAGGCAAATACGGTGCCGTTGCCCATCAGCGGCCCATCTGGGCTATGATTAGTATCCCATGGCGATCCCAGCTTGGTGTCCTTCGTATACACACCCTTGTAGCTATCTAGTATGCCAGATAGTTCTGTCCATTCATCTGTTGCTCCAGCTATTGATATTGGTGCTGATGCAGCTGAAGCTTGAGGTATCCATCCGCCTACACTCATAAAAAGGCTAGATGCAGTCAAACAAGTAACCATGAAGCCAGATATCCTTCGTTTCATCTTCAACAATCTAAACCTCTCCTCTCTGTTACCCTTGAAATTAGTATCTTATCTGCCGTTTTCTTTTGTGCCGAGGTGGCTGTTCCAGAAATCGCTTAATCTTCCATGCCTATTGAAGCCATTTATAATGGATGCGCTTTCAATTTAGGTGGGATTTGAATAAACACTTAAATTTCACGTTACTATACACTTCATGATTTTACATTCGATAATTGTTTCCAACTTGCAAAGCTCATACTCGAATCTATACGGTGCGGTTCAGTAATAGCTTGTCTGATTACCTCGTTGACTCGTTTTGAACTCCTTTCTGTCTAAATGAATCATGTTGTTTGTTGCATGGCCACACACTTTATATATCACAGGAAAATGAAGCAATATACTGTTCATTTTTCTTAAGTATCAGAAAATAACTGCACTTTTTGGATCCGTCGGCAAAATCTACTGTCTTTTTTTATATTTCATGACCTTTAAGGGCCAGCCCTTTCTCAGCAGAAGTCGACGTTTGTAGTCCGGACGTTCTCTTTAAAACCGCCGCTACTGTAGAAGGAAGCTGCCCAACCACCAACAGTTCATGCCCCGCAAGGAATTCTGTGAAAACTTTGCCTTACTTGTGATACGGTTCACCACGCTATCTGTAACGACCAAGTTTTTGAAATAAAACAAGGGCACTCTTCAGAGTGCCCCCAGGCTAAAACCGACTGTTTTCAGTTTTTGTTGACCGATTTATGATGTAATATCGTCGAAATTCTGCAAAAGGCGCAGCTCCAGCCCTCTCTCGTTTGTTGTTAGTTCTTGCATGATCGGAATAGTCATATCGGTATTTGGGTTGTATTTCAGGCCCCAGTGCATAATGGCAAAAACGACCGGAAACAGGTCAAGTGCCTTTTGTGTTGGTCGGTACATGGTCTGTGCGCGGTTTGAAGCTCCTTCTGTCTTGACGAGCAGGCCTGCTTCAACGAGTGATTGGAGCCGTGCGCTCAAAATATTAGTTGAAATGTGCTCGCGTGAAGCAAGAAACTCGCGGTAATACCGCTTGTTATGGATAAGGACATCACGAAGTATGACTAGGCTCCAGGGATCACCCCATATGTCGAGCGCATATACAATTGGACAAACTGTGGAAGATCGCTTTTTCATGAAAATGATTATACAATTCGTGCTTGCATTTTGCAAGTTCGTACTTGCGTTTTGCAAGTACATAATTTATACTCGGTGTGTAGTCAACAATTAACGAGGGGTGATAACTTGTATGAATCAAAGTTACAGCACTTTTTTTGAGGTAGACCAGAGCCCCGAAGAAGTCTTTGCCGCTATCAATAACGTCCGCGGATGGTGGTCAGAGGAAATTGAGGGCAATACCGACGAACTCGGTGAATTTAAGTACCACTACCAAGATATTCACCGCTGTACCATCCAAATCACCGAGCTTGTTCCAGGTAAAAAGGTTGTTTGGCACATTACAGACAACTACTTTAACTTCGTACAGGACAAGAGCGAGTGGACGGGTACCAATATTGTCTTTGAAATCGATAAGAAAGACGGCAAAACAGAAGTTCGATTTACGCACGTAGGCCTCGTTCCCGCGTATGAATGCTACGTCGTCTGTACGGACTCCTGGGGCATTTACATAAGCGGCAGTCTTCGCGACTTGATCACCAAGGGTAAGGGCCAACCCAACCAAAGCGAGCAAATTGCAAATAAACACGGCATAGTTAACAATTCTTAGAAACCCCATGCCATAGACCTAAGGCTCGGCGCTTAGCAAAAGAGGCTTTGCCAAGAGATTGCGCTGCCTCTTCTGAAAGCGTCGAGCAAAGTATTAGCAATAGTCAAACTCAGACTCCTGCGGGTTTCTCCCCGAAAAACGCTGCCGTTATTTGTGGTAAAGCTCACCGTATCACAAGTAGGGCGAAATTATTGTGACACGTTCCATTCTCCTTTAATGACAAAGAACGAACCTCGAATTGTTCCAGCTAGTTTAGACTTCTGCCTAGCAAACTTAAACTTCCCTTCCAACTCCTTTGGAATCTCCATCCCCTCAGAAAGCTTAAAACCAACAGCCCGCTTCTTAGGGTCATCAACCGTATACATGACATTGATCCCGAGACCATCCTCATAAAAGACATAGGTAAATTGAATGTTTTCCACTTGAAAACGCGATGTTTCTAAAGGTTTGGCCGCAAACGCAATATCACGTTCTTTCAAAATTCGGTTTACATAATCAAGGTTTTCCTGACTTTCGCTAGCAGGTACAACCGTAAATTCATGTTTGTATTTGTTCATAAAGTAACGGGCTTCATTAGCACGTAAACCAGCAAGCGCTTCTACCACAGGTGAAGACTCTAAGCCTACCGTAGACACATTTTTAAAATCAACGATATAAGACATTCTCATCACTCCAATGATCTCGTTTATTTCCTAACCACAGGAATCCACATTTCCCCATATACGATGCCGTCTCGCTGCCCCATCTCAACCGTTGCATTGGGTCCGCCAACATAGGCGAAATTCTGGGCTTCTGGTAAGGCCTGACCAAAGGCAATGCCGGTAAGTTTATTGCTCATCTCTTCAGCTGTATTCCCTTCACCTTTAACGACGAGGTATTGACCCTTCGGGAATTGAATAATTCTGTGTTCTTCCGGTACCGATCCTTCTGTCATGACACCAGCATAATACATCATCTTGTGATTTACAGCTTCATTCACAGCAAAAATGTAGTCATTCGTGGCAATAGCCTTTAAAGAGTCAAGCCTTCCATCCTGCTCCACTGCCTGCCAGAAGTTTTCCTTCTCCTTGTTCATCCCGGCATAATCTGTGTAATTGCTCTTTAGCTCCGTTCCAATACCTAGTACGATAAAACTGTCTTTTTCCTCAAGGGTATACATTGCCATAATTAACACTCCTTTTTTTGAATTGATTAAATGATGATTTCTTCACTTAATATGTCTATTATAACTATAAATCATGTCAAAACTTGATACTGTTTATCGGAGCCATAAATGAGCGGATATTCTACTTTCGCGATTTTTTCACTTTTCCCCATCTCAACCGTTGCATTAGGTCCATACGCTGCCATAATCAAAACTCCTTTCTTTGAATTGATCAAATGAGTTGTTTTTCCACTTGATACGTTTATAATAACTATAAACCATGTCAAAAAATGATACTGTTTAGAGGAGCCCCATGAAAAAAGTTGAACGGGTTAACATCATCATGCGGTACATCAACAACCGCGCTCACTTTACCATTTCTGAAATCATGAGAGAATTCAACATTTCCCGTTCGACGGCGATTAGAGATGTCAGAGAAATTGAGGCGATGGGGATGCCACTTGTCGCCGAAGTCGGGAGGGACGGGGGTTATTTTGTCATGAACAACTCTGTCCTACCCACTGTCCGCTTTACTGATAATGAGATTAAAGCTCTTTTTATTGCCTTCATGGCCACAAGAAACCAACAACTCCCCTATCTTAAGAGTCGCCAATCTTTAGCGGAAAAATTACTCGGCCTCATCTCGGAAAACCAGCAGGATGATCTTGTTCTGTTAAATCAAGTTTTGCTGTTCGAAGGAACCAACCCCCATAATCCCGACCTGCTTGATCTGTCAGATCTGCCCCACCCTATGTTAGAACAACTCATCCAAATCCTTCTTAAGGATAGCTATTTAATGGTTTCCGTCGAAGAAGGAAGGGAAATAAAGTCTTATCCCATTTATCTAATGCATCTATATCGTGAAAAAAGCTCATGGCAAATTGAAGGCTTTGACTTAGAGGAGGAAAAGAGGCGGATAATTCCTGTCGACAATCTTACCGATGTCAAACCATACCCTAAGAAAAAAAGAATAAGCAAGAAGACTATTGTGGAACAACTAAGCAAGCAGGAAGAAGCCATTAACCTAGTCCTCGAACTCGGCCCAAAAGCGATTGCTCAGTACAAAAAGTATTATCCATTAAATATTTCCATTTCATACACGAATCCTTTTCAAGCCACAGCTGTTCTAAAAACATTCATCAATGTTCATCATGAGGAGGAATTGGCTGAAATAACAAGTTGGCTGCTTTTCCTAGGTGGAGACATCAAGGTTAGGGAGATGCCAAAAGAGGTTTTGGAGGGTTTGCAGGAGAGAGTGGATATTTTAAGGAACAGTCGAAGCCCAGAATAAACTACGCCTAGCCAGACTAGAGCGCTGCTTTCCCCCAGTTGATCTAGATACGGTTCGCCGCACTAGGTGAAACGGCAAATTTTAAGCCATCCCGTTTAGGATGGCCCTCTCTTGTGTATGGATTACTCCAATTAAAGCAACTTAATCAGCTCTTCTAGCTCATCAACCAATACTTTTGCAAGCTCAAAATTCGTATCTTTTAAAGCCAACTCTATTTTCATTTCAACAGATTTTTTATTTTGTTCATTTTCTAGATAATCTCTATCAAAATGACTCGCATAAATCATCTGTCTAAATTTCCGCATACTCATTTTTCTAATCGTCTTATCATCAATGATCAAAACATAATCCATCCCATTTACAACAGAATAGAAATCATGAGAAATCATGAGAATCGCACCTTTATAGTCTTCAATAGCCTTCTCCAGTGCTATTTGTGTATACGTGTCCAAATGGCTTGTCGGTTCATCAAGAAGCAAAACGTTTGCTTTACTGGCAGAAACCTTAGCCAATTGAAGCATATTTTTTTCTCCACCAGATAAAGATGCTATCTTTTGATTAACGATTTCTCCTTCAAAGCCATAGTTTGAAATATACGATCTAACTTCATCATACGTTTTAAACCCAGCATCGATGAATTCTTCTAGTATTGTATTAGAATCCTTTAGCACTTCTCCTTGATTCTGAGATAGATAAGCCACTTTAACATCCGCATTTATTTCAATTGAAGCATGATTATTTTTGAAGATATCTCGGAGTAAAGTTGTTTTCCCGGTACCGTTTGGACCTATAATGGCTACTTTATCTGTAGATTTTATCTCAAAGTTAACATTGTCTAAAAGTAATTCATCAAACGTAACACTATAATTATTGACATTTACAACAATGGTGTCTTCAATTTCATTCTCAATACCGAAACTGATATTCGGTTGCTTAATTTCAACAAATGGTGCCTTAATTCTGCGCGCTTCCAATCTCTCTTGAAACCTAACTCTAGCTTTTAACGCTCTACCTCTAGATGCTTCTGAATTATACGTTGCGATAGCTCTAAGATTATCAATAATGTTATCGTATCTCTCAATTTCTTCTTGTTCAGCGACTGCGATTTCTTGCAACTCAATTTTTGTCTGAAGTAATGAGAAATTATACTCAATATACCGCCCATCAAACTCTTGGATCTCCCTATTTTCAAGGTGTAGAATTTTGTTGAAACAATGATTCAATAGATATCGGTTGTGCGTAACAACTAACAGCATTCCTTTGTGAGAATTAATCAGATTTTTAAGCGCATTTAGGTTTTCAAAGTCTAAAAATACATCGGGTTCGTCCATAATCATTAAGTCTGGACTACTAAGCATTTCCTTCATCACTTGAATAAGTTTGAATTCCCCGCCACTCAGGTCGGATACCCTAAGGTCTTTTAGCTTCATGAGGTTTGCTAGATTTAGTTTCTTATTAATCTTGCTTTCGAAATCATCCCCACCGATTGAATCAAATGCGTCTAAAGCTAATTGATACTTTTCTAATAACGACTCAATATCCGATGATGTTTCCATTTCCGTACAAATAGCTGTTATTTCATTTTGTATCTTAATAAATTCTTCCCCTATATATTCAAAAACGGTTGTTTCTTTGCTTTTGTCGAATTGTGGGAATTGACTTACATGCCTAATATTGCAAGTCGGATCTATTTCTAACTTGCCCTCGAACAAATATCTTTCTGGATCCATCAGTATATCTATCAACGTACTTTTCCCACTGCCACTTGTTCCTATAAAAGCGCAATGTTGTGCCTCTTCAAGCGTAAATGAAATGTTTGTATATAGTTCTTTTTGCGGAAATGAGAAGGATAAGTTATCAACTTTTATCATAGTGTTACCTTTCTTTATAACTAGAATAGCGACTATTGTTAGATGTATTTCAAAACATAGATTTTGAGTTTACCGTTGTTAGAGTAACACTGTTTACAACTAACTTCAATGGGGTCAATTTATCTGGCTCCTTGATCAAATAATGATAAGACGGGAATACCTCCTGGAGAATAGCCAACGGTATGGGTCGGGGTGCTCCTGGATGTTTCATTTCATTCCATTTTTTGCATACTTGACCCGAGTTGTATAATAAAAACTTGTTGTTACTTGTGATACGGTTCAGCTTAATGGGGTTATCGGCGAAAAATTCCAAAGGAACTGCTGCTGCGCGGTGATCTGCTTGTTCCGTTCAACTATCGTACCTGTTAATTGCTCACGCCATATTGAAATGCATGCCGACTTGGGGGGATTTACAGCGGACAACCATATAGTGGTAAAATATAGATATGAAATATTGGGGGTGAAGTTGTGTATGACTGAGTACAAAAATAATAGGAAGTTGAACTTCCTATTACGGCACCTGGAATATCATAACACCTACAAAAAAACGTTCAATAATGAGGAAGAAAAAGGGAAGAAACCCCCTCCGCCGCTCAGGGTGCGAGTATCTTCCTCGGGAGGGCGATGCCAATGAGGAATGCTGCGGAGGGTCAGCAGAAGCACGGGCAGCAAGAACATATCGAGACGCTGCCGCTGTTCTCCACCACGGATAAGAACGGACGGATGACTATGCTCCCGCCAGGACGTCGCGTCGGACGCGCGGCTCCGCTGATGCCCTGGCTGCTTACAGCCGCTGCACTGTGGGCACTGACAGGCTCCGTGCCGTTCGGCGCACTGCTCAGCATGGCGCCAACACCGGCGATCAACATGCTCCTTGGTCATCCGGTCACAGTGGGCGTCGCCGTTTTGCTGCTGTTCATCGCGATCGGTGCGACCGGTGGAGTGTACTCGCGATCGAATGAGCAGTTCGGACAGACCAGGGTGGCCGGCCTGTTCGCGACGCTATCGGTAACAGGAGGGCTCGCAGCAGTCGCGGGAGTCCTCCTGCTCTGGACGCTGACAAGCAACCCATCGCGCCCCTTTGATCTCGAGGCCATAGCGACATCGCCGACGATCCCGCTTGAGCTCGGCGCCGTCGTCGGAGCTAGCTTCGCCCTCTGGGCCGCCATCACACTCCTGCGGTTACCCGGCTCTATCGCCCACGCCCGGCGGCGTCAGGCGGACATCGAGCGGCTCCGCGTGGAGGGTTCGTCATACACCGGAACGTTAACCGCCGTGAATTTTACTAACAGTTGGCTCTTTAATTTGCCGATTTTCACGGTTGAGGTAAATTATATCGTTGACGGTGCTCCGCGTGTCGTCTCAGCACACATGCGCACCAGCGCCGACCGCGTTCCCATCGTCGGGTCGCGAATGATCGTGCTGACCGATGATCGCGGAACCACTTACGTGGAGTTGGACCTGGCGAATGGAGCGGCATTCGAGCCGGATGTGGGGAAGTACGCCCCGTCGGACGGTTGATTTTACGGCCCTGATGCAACATGATTATGGCTTAAAGAATCAATGTCTTTCACAATTTTTGGGGTAGATAACACTGGAGTTGTCCGAGTCGAGTAATGTTCTTGAGCATTCATTAGTTAAAATTGAAAGGAATTTAGAATTTGATTTATATAAAGAATTTTATATGGTTCCATTATCTACATGAATAACAGTCCCGGTAATTGACCTTGATTTATCTGATAACAGATATAATACAGTGCTTGCTACACTTTTAACATCAGTTTCTTTTTTCAATGAAGTTCTTTTATATATACGATCTTTTTGCTCATCCGTTAATGACGCACTCATAGATGTTTCCATAAATCCTGGAACAACACAGTTTGAACGAATCCCTTTACTTCCCCATTCTCTAGCAACATTTTTTGAAAACGATTCCAGTGCACCTTTGGTTGAAGCATACATACTTAAACCTTTATAACCAGTATGGGCACTTACAGAAGATACATAAATAATTGAACCTTGAATCTTATTTAATAACATATCCCTAATTGCATACTTAGTTAGATGCATCGCTGAGAAAACATTCACTTTGAACATACTCTCTAAACTATCAATATTTAAATTAGATACAATATCATCATATGCTAGGGCAGAGTTACTTACTAATCCATAAATTGGTCCTAATTTGCGAATTTGTTGAGTATATAATATTTTTATATCACTCACATCTTCTAAATCGTAAGAAATATGTTTAAATTTATTTGGATACTTTTCAACTAAATCTTGAACGGATTCTTCACTAGAACGACTAAGACCAATTACTCCATAATCCGTTTCTGACAATATCTGATTAACTATTTCTTTTCCAAGTCCTTTGGAATCACCTGTTACAATTATCCATTTCATATTCTCACCTTTTTTCCAGTTCTTGTTCTTGGAATATCTTCTACAAACTTAATTATCCTAGGAATTTTCCACTCTTGTAAGTGTTCACTCGCAAACTTCTTGATAGACTTTTTTAGTTCCATATCATCAGCATTTTCATCCTTAACAACATCTATAACAAGTATGTGCCCTGTAACCCTATTCTCTCTAGACTTTACTAGTAAATCTATTACTCCAGGAACTTTTATTAACGTATTCTCAACCTCAAGTGGATTTACTTTATATCCACCTACATTGATTATATCTGACGTTCGAGATTTAAATTTAAAACTATAACTATCTAATTGTTCAACCAAATCCCCTGTTTTGAACCAATCCTCTTCTAAAGAAAACGATTCTGAATGACCTAACAAACTTTGATGCAGTAATAATTCATTATTACTGCTAATTTTAACAAGTTCTCTTATGTTCTCTGGAATTGTAAAAATATCTACAGAAGCAGCAAATAAGCTTCCTGCTTCTGTAGATGCATAAATATTTCTTATTCTTGCATTAGGAAATATAGATTTAATTATATTTTCCATATTGGAGTCATACTTTTCCCCACCAAATGTAATTCTCTTAATACTTTCAAACTGACTATTTTTAAAATAAGGTAATACACTTCTATAATAGGTAGAGGTCGCAGAAATATTGGTTATTTTATATTTTTCAATTAAATTTGGGAGATATCTTTGTTGCCCATCAAAAGTATAAATCATAGTATTTTGATTAATTAGAGCTTGAAAAAATACCTGTATGCCTGCCATATGTGTCGGGTTATAAGCAAAAGCCCAAATATCTTCTTTAAAATTGGCAAGTGATTTTACATTCCTAGTCAATGTTTTTAGGGTATGACTTACTTTTTTAGGACGACCAGAGGTGCCAGAAGTATATAAGATTGACTCCCAATTCTTTTCTTTGTTTATTAATTTTAAAAGATGTTTAAAATCAACAATTTTCAACTTCTCTTCTGACTTTCTAGAAATAGATAATAACTCAGAATTAAATCCAATTCCCTCAAGCTCATTCTCCGAGAAGTCACCATCTAAAATTTCAATGGAATAACCGTGGACTAAGCTATGAATAATTGATAAAAATATTTTATATGGATCGTTACCAACGACGTACAAAAATGGTGAAGAAAATTCCATATTATTTAAATCTATGATGAGGTCTTGGTAGGTGTACTCTTGCTTACCATGCACTAAAAAAATTTTTTCCATGTTATTTTCCTTCTAACTTAGTGATTATCTCTCCAATTGTCTCAACAATGCCGTCCTCAAAGATATCAACATCACATTCATTCTCAATTCTCACTGTCAGTTCAGCTAACATTAGTGAATCCATATTCAAGTCATCCCTTAGATTTAGAGAGTGCTCAAGGGTTTCTATGCTTTTTTTTCCTGATTCTTCTAACATTTCATTTATAATAACTAATAATTGATTCATTTTGACGCCTCCATTATTTAGTCTTCAAATTTATTATTATATTTTTCGGACTTTTTTGAACTATGGTTCCATTGTTCTTTTAGTAACTCCATCAAATGTACATCTTGAAATTTACCATTCTTTAATATATGAGTTTTATAATATCCAACCTCTCTATAACCATGAAGTTTATGTATTTTTATTATATTATTATTCCCTTCCATAACTTCTGCAGTAATTTTATTCAAGTTAAGCTCATTAAAAACATAGTTATATAGATATTGAGGAATTATTCCACCATACATTCTATAATTATCCTCTCCTATATAAAAACCCCAGCTTGTTTTCCTATTAGTAAAATCTATATCATTCAAAGAGATAACCCCTGCTAAATTCCCTTTAATGGAAATAATCCAATACTTCTCGGTTGGCATTTTCGAAACTTTTTCAAACCATCTTTTTTGGTTATCTAAGTTATAATCAATGTCAGTATACATAAATCTTGTGACACTTTCTTTAGTTCTCCATTCTAATACTTGTTCAAGATGTTCTTCTTTTAATTTTATAAAATCTATCATGCTTCTCTAATCCTCCTATTTTTTGCTAAGCAAATCTAAATCTATAAAAAGTTGATTTTATTTTCGGATTTTCATTTTATTTATAACTAAACTAATAATTAGGATACAACAATCCCCCTAAATATAACAGTTTATTAAGTTTTATTTGTGTAATGTTCTCATATTATTTGACAATGGAATTATATGTAACTTTATTGGTCCACCTGCTCGACATCCATAACAATGAAAACTCTCTCATTTGTGATGCGGCTCAGCATAACGGTTTATAGGCAAACGACGAAGGAGCTGGCCGCGGCCAGCTCCTTCGTCGCCTCTGAAAAACTTATTTTATCCCGGCTGCATAATATTTTATTTAAATAGAGGCTCGTATTTTCAATCGCATCTTTAATCTGGTTTTTGTCTGTAATATTGACTTCCTCGCTATAGCTCATGGCTATGTCTGACTCATAGAAATTCACCGCTATCCCACTTTACGTTGCAAGTGTACAAAATATATCTGGTTAAATTCCAGCGCTATCAGCACGCAGGTTCTAAATCCGTCTTTAGCCCTTCCCCTTTTATACGAATTTTTAAGAAACTCTTAATTTTTGGGGTAACTATGATCCTATTTTATGTGGCTTTACCCATCTAGTAGAGCGAAGAGCCTGAATAACTTTCTAGGAACCTCCCTCATGGAGGTTTCTTCGTTAGCGGAGCAAAGGGCTGCCGTGATAGCATCACCAGCAGCCCTTTACAGTCAATTTTTTTGTTTACTCAGTAACTCATCAATCGCTAGATTCTCTGCATGCTGGAGAATGTAAGCAACTTATAACAGCTCATCTGAGATCAATTTTGCCTTTTCCGCAAGCTCCCTCATATCATCGGCTGGAACAAGCTCGGCTAAATCGTAAGCCAGCGGATTACGGGAAAACTTGTACAATTCATTCCGAAGCAGGTTTCTTTTTTCTTCAGAGGCATCAATATAAAGTTTGCACGGCTGCCTAGCCTCATCCAAATCATGCAAATCGACATAGCCTGATTTAAGAGACTCCAACACAATGGCTGAAAGATCGATTAGAGCACCGCAGGCAATATCAAGTTCTCCCACTTTCTTTTAGGCATTGTAGTTTTCCCAATAAGATAGTTCCAATATACAAGAGGTTATTGGCTTTACTGCTTTACCACTATTTATGATACGGTTCCCCCCGATTTATCCGCATCGCGCGATAAATCTGCTCCACCAGCACCAACCGCATGAGCTGGTGCGGTAGCGTCATGCGGCCAAAAGACAGCCGCATATCCGCACGGCGCAGCAGCTCGCCAGATAGCCCCAGCGAGCCGCCGATCACGAAGGCCACCTGGCTTCGCCCGTAGGTGGCCAACTTGTCGAGCGAGCCTGCCAGCTGCTCGCTCGACCACATCTCGCCGTCGATGGCCAGCGCCACGACGTACACGTCCGCGGCGAGCTTGGCCAACAGCCGCTCGCCCTCCTTAACCCGCACCTGCTGCTCCTCAGCAGGGCTCATGTTCTCCGGTGCCTTCTCGTCCGGCACCTCAATCATCTGCACCTTGGCATACGGCCCAAGGCGCTTCACGTACTCCGCAATCCCGTCCACGAGATAGCGCTCCTTCAATTTCCCAACCGTTAATATCTGTATATGCATGAACGATATTTCTCCCCTCAATTGCTCATTGGATAAAATACATCCAAATCGAGCATATTCCCACCTTTTTCCTCGATCCACTGAAAATAATCCAATGTAATCGCCCGCCCCACCACACCAACCCCCAAACAAAAACAAAAAGGAAGGCTTCCGCCTTCCTCATACAACTAGAAATCGCGCTAATTCCTGGCAATGCTCGCAATGCGTCGGTGGCTCCCAATTCGCGAAGTGGGTCTTCGCCAAATCTACGATATCTGGAGCTTCCTCATACTCATCAACAAACTCATCTATTGCGATTTCTACATGATCTTTACAAACAACATGCATGCAAGTACCTCTCATCCGCCATATATCTTTGACCTATACGCTCATCTTTACTTATCTGCAGCTTCTACCAAGGTAACCACGGTCGTAAGCTTCTTCCCGCCGCGATAGTAGACCACGTTGATTTTATCGCCGATCTTCTTCTCGTTGTACAAATATTTGCGAAGCGAGATCGTACTGTCGATCTTGCGGTCATCCAACTGGACGATCACGTCCTGTGCTTTGAGACCCGCTTCTTTGGCAGGACCGGATACATCGAAGACGATAACTCCAGTTTTCACATCTGCCGGCAGCTTTAATACATCCGTTCCTTTAAAAGCTTGCAGTTCCTGGGTCGACACGCCCATCAGCGGTCTTTTGACCTTGTGATCCGTAATCAGGCTCTCCAGGATCGGCTTAACACTGTTAATCGGAATAGCGAAGCCTAATCCTTCCACACCAGTATCGGATATCTTCATCGAATTGATACCGATCACTTTACCATCGATATTGACCAGCGGGCCGCCGCTGTTTCCCTGATTAATAGCCGCATCCGTTTGGATGACATCCATCTCCCAGTCATAATCCGTCCCTTCACGTGAAAGTGAGACGGGGATCGTCCGCTTTGGCGAAGAAATGATGCCTTGCGTTACAGTAGGAGAGAATCCAAGTCCGAGCGGATTGCCGACGGCGATTGCCATTTCTCCAGCACGCAGTGTTTCGGAATCTCCGAATTCAGCGAGCACTTTAATATCTTTGCCGTCTGCTTCCAGAACAGCCAAATCTGTAATTTTGTCCCGCCCAACGAGTGTCGCTTTGCGATGTTCCCCTTGGAAATTCACGATTTCGAACTGGTTCCCATTCTCGACGACATGGCTGTTCGTTACAATCCGTACTTTATCGCCCGACTTGGCGAACATGACACCTGAACCGATACCAAGCCCGGTTTCTTGGCCTTTGTCATCCTTCTTCGAGGAGATTACGCTAACAACCGCAGGCTTGATTTTCTCCGTTGCTGCCACGACAGAGTCGTTGACGTTCATCGGACGTGTTTCTGTTTTGGCTACAGCCACTGGAGCCGCCGCCGTTTCAGCACTATGACCACGAAAACCACCTACAACCCCGACCAGCAGGAGCATGGCTAATGCTCCGCCTACCCCGGCTATGAGCGCTACATTTCGTCTACGTACGGTGAAGCTTGTGAATGTCCCCGACCCTTTGGGACGCCATGCCGTCTCTCGCTGTCTGGACCTTTTGGTCGAATAAAAATCATCATCAAACAAACTCATTTCGGGTCCCTCCTCGCTGACGGGGTTGGAAGCTTCGCCACTCTCGCCTTGCATCTATGTCGCAATTCTTTCTTGCCTTGTTTGCAAATAATAGGAATGTTTCGCTCGCTTCTTGCCTACAATAATAGTAAACCAAATCTCTCACCGAATTACTAGAGTTTACTAGAACTTTAAATCAGAAATACAAAGGAGAATGACCCTCATGAATCGTATTCCTTCCCATTTCGACGAAATCAATATGATCGGCAAGCTCGCTGACCTGAAAGATAGCCACTATCACCAGTCCCTCGTCCTCTCGTCGCTTATTCAAACCCTGATTGATAAAGGCCTAATCACGGCGCAAGAGATTCAGCAGAAGTCGGAAGAAATCGATGCCGCGCTTACTCCGAATCCAATACATCCCATTTCGTAGATCGGTCAAAATATGTATCCATCAGCCGCAGTTGTTTGGACTCAGGGGCACGCTCTTGTACTATGCTATTCACCGTTAGCCTGGCCAAATCCATTAAATTATGATCACGGCTCAAATGGGCCATATACACGGATTTCGTCTTATTCGTCAGCACATCACAGAGCGCTTCCCCTGCGGCTTCGTTGGATAAATGTCCTTTGTCACCAAGAATTCGGCGCTTGATGCTCCACGGATAATGACCGACACGCAGCATATCTACATCATGATTCGTCTCCAGCACCATAGCGTCCGAATCCGTAATCTTCTCTTTCACTTTCTCGCTCATGTAGCCCAAATCGGTTACAACACTTAACTTCTGTTCCCCTTCATAAAAGCAGTAGCCCACCGGCTCCGCTGCGTCATGGGAAATGCCGAACGACTCCACCCGCAGCGTGCCGAACTCGACGACGCCACCGGTTTCCATGACTTTTTTGTTGTCTTCCGCAATCACACCAATTTGCCGATCCAGCTCTTCCCACGTCTTCTCATTGGCATAGATGGGCAAATCGTATTTGCGGGCAAAAGCACCCAGTCCTTTAATATGATCGGAATGTTCGTGTGTAACCACGATGGCATCTATGCTGCTAGCTGCGAGCTCCCGCTCCTTCATCAACAGCTCCATCTTCTTGGCGCTAAAGCCCACATCGACCAACACTTTGGTCTCCCCATTATCGACTACCGTCGCATTGCCCGTCGAACCGCTCGACAGCACCGTAAATCTCATTCCCATATTCCCTACTCCTCTATGCTTGCCATTCAGTTAACCGCTCCGGCGATAGCTCTTGCTGTCTTACTTCTTCTCGTCCTTGCTTTTGTTATCCGGATTATCCTTATTCTCGACCTTCTCGCCCTCGGCTGGCTGACCAAAAGGCGTTAATTCGGACCCTTTCGGCGGCGACTCGACAGCCCCATTGAAAGCTTGCAAATAATAAATATCTTTGTTATCGACCGTTATCCGCCAATGCGGAAACATCGGCTGTGTTTGTGAATTATACGGCTGACCGTGATAGCCTAACCGGACCTCTGTAATAATCGAACCTTCACTCAAATAATTGTCCACTAAGCTGCGCACCGCCAATTGCGCGGGGATCAGCTTCTGCTCCGTCTGTTCTACTCCTGATTCTACTTCAACGTAAGCCTGACGGTAACTGGTAATTTCTCCATTTTTCTCATTCAATTCTACTTTCACATCGAAGAGCGGAAGCTTGTCATACAACTGTGTGAACACATATATCCAATTTTCATTCACTTTCTTGCTCATTATAGAATCCAGTTGATAAAGATTGAAATTGGGAATCTCCGATTGGGCTTGTACTTCTCTACTCGCCCCTTTACCAAGCAGATTGCTCATGATAATCGGTGTTTTCAACAGCTTCTGTTCACTCGGCTTGATACTATCGTCATACTTCACCGTAATGACCTTCATCTTGACAATATCCGTTGGCAGTTCATCGGTTAAGCGAATATTCTTGCTGCGGAGCGCTCGATTCAGCTCTTCTACATTCCCAGATGTATCTAATGCAACCTCAATCTGATTGGAACGATTGGTGGACCATAACTGGAAGCCAAGAATCATATTCAGCAGCAAAAAAGAACAAATCAAAATGGATTTAGCCCGGCTCCAATTCATGATCGCACCTCTCTTTCCTTCAGTAACCCCTTATTCAATGAAATCATACGTGCCATCGCGCAGCTCCAACGCCCATGAGGCCGATAGTGTAACCGTCTTGTCTGAGACAACAGGCCGATAGGCTGGGAAAATAGAAACGATACTGGACTTCCGTTGATAATACTGCAACCGTTCTTCCAAAGCTTCGCCGGAGATTAACTCCGCATCGCGTCGCTGCGCTGTCTTGAGATCCGGAATCACCATCGACCGTTCGAAACCGGATATGATCCCTTTTTGCACCTGCATCTTCATCGTTCCGAAACCATCGGGCTGCGCCGTAAGAATCGGCAAGGATTCATAGAACTGACGGAAGGTGAATGTCTGATTGTCGAGCAGTTGCTTCTCTGGCGTCTGAGACACAACATATTTACCATCCCAGCCGATGTGCTGATTGATGAACTTAACGCCAGCCAGCAAGTTTACCAGCACTTCGCTTTTGCTCTCTACCGGTGCAACCGGATCAGAATACGTTATCCATCGCAGATCTCGATTCAACTGAAATCCGCGTTTGCTATCCGTATAAATTTCGGAACCATCGCGCTCTTTGAGATAGCGGGTAATGCCCGGATCAACGAAAAAGCTTTGTTTCAACTGATCTGCCGTTAACAAGCTGTAAGTAAAGGTATAATTCGGAAGCCGCAAAGGTTTAAGCGGAAGATAGTAATCTCCACCATTGGTCGTTCTATAGAGGTTTGTTAAATCTCCGAAAGCTGCGAAATTCTCCACGTCTTTACTTGTAAAATCGGCCCCGATAACCTCATAGCCCACACCCGGAGAATCCGTGAAAAAGAAAGCACGCACATCCTCGTTATTGCCCTTGGAGTAAATCCAAATGCGCGTCACCTTATCATTATCAGGGGGAAGCTCGCCTTCAATGCGAAGCAACTGCTGAAGCACCGTGAACGGAATGCCATCGCGAAAACGGATCTCCACGCCTTGCTGCTTCGAACGAACCTCTTCCCAGTTGACGTTTACCAAGTACATGGAGGTTTTACGGAAACCCTTGAAGCTCCGCTGTTTAATATTGTCCAGCAATCTGGTGTAGTAATAATTGCTTGGATACAGAACAGAGTGCTGCTGATTACCCAAATGCACGATAATTTGATCGGGAAATAACATATCCTGCAGCTCCGCCTGCTTGCCAAGTGTTTCAGTCTGTACATAATTGCTTTGCTGGATCGGTTCAATTTTGGGAGGATTATAAGAAGCAAGCAGAAAGCTTTGATATAAACTGGACCCAATCAGAACGACAAGAAAGATCGATTTGAGACTTTCAATCATAGCTCATCCTCCTCTTCTTGTTGAATCGGCAGCGTGAACACAACACGGGTTCCATGTCCCAATTCGGATTCCAAATTGATGGAGCCGCCGTGCGCTTTTACTATTTCCCGGGCAATAGACAATCCGAGCCCTGTCCCCCCCATATTGCGGGAACGCGCTTTATCCACACGGTAGAACCGATCAAAAATACGAGATAAATCCTTCTTCGGAATGCCGATTCCATTATCCTGCACAGAGATTTCCAGAACATCCTTCTCGAGCTTCCTAGCTTCCAGACGAATAGCCCCTTCATCGCCTGTATATTTAATCGCGTTGGACACCAGATTATCGAGGACTTGGTCAATTTTGTCCCGGTCCAACCGCAGACTGGTGACGCCCTGCTCCACTTGAATCACAATCTGAATCTTGCGCTGCTGCAGCTGAAAGGAGAAGCGATCCGCCACCTCTTCCAGCATCTCACTCACTAACGTAGTGGATTTGCTCATCATCGATTGCTTGGAATCAAGCCGCGACAGATGCAGCAGATCTGTCACCAACCGGATCATCCGCTCCGTCTCGCTGCGCGTCACGCTAATGAAGCGCGAGGCTAGCTGCGGCTCCTCAATAGCTCCGTCGTCTAACGCCTCCAGATAGCTCTTGATCGTCGTCAGCGGCGTCCGCAGTTCATGCGACACGTTCGCGACGAACTCCCGCCTAGCCTGCTCCAGTTTCTCCTGATCCGTTACGTCCTGGAGCACAGCAATGATCCCGTTCTGCCCTTCGCCACGCCGATGAATCGGTGTGAAGATGATCCGCACCGACAGCTGATCATCATCATCGGGCAACTCAATATCCAGCAGCGTCGTATTGACCTGCCCCTGAATGAAGCCCCGGATCGTCTCCATCGGAATACCCAGCACCTCAGAGATGTCATGACCGAGTGTTGATTCCTCTTCGGTTTGCAGGATCTGTTTCGCCCTGCGATTCAGCACGATAATTTGCCCCTGATCATCCGTCGCGATGATGCCGTCATTCATATTCGTCAAGATCGAAGCCAGCTTCTCCTTCTCCTCCTCATTCAAGGTGAGCGCCTCTTTGAGCCGATTCATCATGAAATTAAAGGTGTGGCCCAGCTGACCAATCTCGTCTGTTCCTTGTATCTTAAGCTGCTGATCGAATTTCCCTTCGGCAACAGCGGTTGCTTGCTTCGTAATTTCTTTAATCGGATTCGTAATCGTACTGGTCAACAGCACGCCAAGAATCGCTGTCAGCCCCAAGGCAATCAATGTGCCTGAGATCAGGATACGGTTAATAGAACGGATCGTCTTATATACGTCCTCCATGGACGCAATAATGTAAACGGCTCCCAAAACGCGCACACCACTGCCTACAGGCTTGGCAATGATCACTTTGCGATAGCCGTCCTCGTCCGTGAAGATCCGTTGGTTATCCTTAATCCCTTGCAGCGCTCGGATAACCTCCGGCTGTGTATTCTTTTGCTTCAAATGATTGGCAACCGATGTGCTGATAACATTCCCGTTCGCATCTATAATTTGAATCTCTGCGTTATTAATCGAGAATAAATTGCTGACGAACTCGTTCAAATCCGCATAGGTTTTCTTACCCTCGGCCGCATTCTTGCTGTCTTGATCGCCGGTGAGGTAAGACCCTACGAAGCCGGCGAGCAGCGTCACCTGACTGTTGCGTGAAGCCAAGAAATCATTCTTGAAATAGGTCTCGACCGTCTTATAGAAATAAACGCCGATCAACTGCATCGCAATCAGAATGAGCAGGACATAAATAATAATCAGCTTCGCCTGAATGGATTGAAAGAAGCGAATGCCCTTCATGCTTAGAAGCCTCCGGCTTTAGGGCTGCGCATTAAGTAGCCGAGACCCCGGCGCGTCATAATATACTCAGGACGGCTCGGGTCCGTCTCCAGCTTCTCGCGCAGCCGACGAATCGTTACATCCACCGTCCGCACGTCGCCGAAATATTCAAAGCCCCACACCGCTTGCAGCAGGTGCTCGCGCGTCATCACTTTGCCCGAATTCTTGGCCAAGTATTGGATCAACTCGAACTCCCGATGGGTCAGATCGAGCGGCGTGCCATCCTTATACACCATGTACATGTCGTTATCGATGAAAAGCGCATGAATTCGCATGCCATTGCGCTGCGTGTCCGACTCGCTCGGAGCCGACTGCGCCTTCGTCTGCCTGCGCAGGTGCGCCTTCACGCGGGCAAGCAGTTCCCGCGTCCCGAATGGCTTGGTCACATAGTCGTCAGCGCCCATCTCCAGGCCAAGCACTTTATCCAGTTCTGTATCTTTAGCTGTCAGCATAATGATAGGTGTATTCAGCTTTGAGCGTACTTCCCGGCACACATCCATGCCGTCCTTCACAGGCAGCATAAGATCCAGCAGGATCAGATCTGGCTGCTCTGAGAACGCAAGCTCTACCGCACTTCCACCATCATAGGCACAAATAACCTGATAGCCCTCTTTTTCCAAATTAAACTTCAAAATATCTGCAATCGGTTGTTCGTCATCCACCACGAGAATTTTGCCAAACAAACCTACCACCGCCTACTCAAGGATCAAACTTCTTCGCTGCCCTTCTGGGACATGCGTGCATACTACCCTTTATTTTATCATATATCTTACTAAAAAGAGACAAGGCCTCCCGAGATATCCGGTTTGACCTTGCCCCTATGTATTCTTAGCGATTTAGATACTTTAATGGATTCTCCAAACTGCCGTTCTTGTGAATTTCCAAATGCAAGTGGACGCCTGTAGAGTCGCCTGTACTTCCCATAATACCGATTTTATCACCTTTCTCAACGATGGTGCCCTCGGTAGTCGTAACTTTGCTCAAATGACCATATAACGTCTCGTAACCGTTCAAATGATTAATAATAATATAATTGCCGTAATCGGATTTGTAGCCGGTTTCGATGACTTTGCCATTATCAGCAGCCATAATGTTCTTATTGCCCGTTATATCAATCCCTTTGTGGAGCTTGCCCCAACGTACGCCGAATGTACTCGAAATACTAGGGGAGACGACAGGCCATGCGAATTTGCCCGTGCCTTCGCCTTGAACCACTTTGGTGCCTTTTTTCACTTTTGCTGTGACCGGTTTATCAATAATTTCTTCGTCCACGAGCTTTTCTTCCGTCATTAAGCCATCAATCTTCGTCACTTGAATCGTAACCTTCTTCAGCCCATTCTTGCCTGGTGAAATCGGTTGTACGACCCCGACGCGCTGCGAATCGTCTTTCACGTACTCCGTATCGTATTGAATCTCCTGATTCTTCACAATACTTTCTGTTGTTTTGACCGAAAGCGGCGGCTTCAACACCGTCACGTCCAGCTGATTGCCTATCTTCAATTTATCATCCTGAAGTCCAGGATTTTTATCATAAATGAATTGCTTCGTAATACCTAATTTCTTCGCGATGCATGAGACGCAATCGCCTTCGACAACCGTATATTTCGCTGGCTGAACATCACCGGTTTGCAGTTTCTTGACCACATCTTCGGGCTTAGCCAAATCCTTGGGATCAATCGGCACTTCGACCTGATCCACCTGCTGGACAAATTCTACCTTCTGCAGCTCAGATGGGGCCGTAGCAATATCTTCGCCCATACTCGCTGACAGAGCAGCAACTTTCGCGTTTTCCTTAGCTTTGGGCGCGAAAGGCGCGCTTACTTGATCAAGAATTTGATCAGCCGTTTGCTTATCCTTAACAATAGCCATCGTCTTCCCGTCCACTTTCAATGCGACCCCGACCGGTTGGGGTATCAACAGTTGATTCAAAGACGCCACAACGCCCTCATCATCTGTTTTCACATTGTAAGCCCTTTCAGACGTGTAGGTGACTCCATTCGTTTCAAGCACAACATGCACTTCTGGAAAATCTTTCTGAACTGCTATAGGTCTTTGTTGCTTATAGTCATCGATGATCTTACTATCGCTTACGATACCAACTTCTTTGCCATCCAACATAACATGATAGACGTCATTCATGCCCGCTTCTACATATTGATGTCCAGTAAATGTAATTACCCCTGTTAGAGCAATTGCACTAACTCCCAATGCAAGAGACCATTTATGTCGTTTCATTACCGTTAGCGTCGTTGGTGTTGGTGTTTCTTCTTCCAGCTGCTTGTCTGATACTGATTCATTTCCGGTCAAGCTTTCTCGCTGAGGTGTAAATCTCTTGATGAGATCCTTCACAAAGCGCATACCCCTGAAACCTGTCATGATCTTCTCCCTTTGAACGGTTTTGCATCCACAGATACATAAATAAACCTTGATTAGACATAATATCCATTAAGGATGTCTTCCTTTTGTTAAATTTAACACACTTTCTCTGCCTATTTCAACAAAATACTCGATATCCATGTGATAGATTCGTGTCCACCACCAAAAGAAGACGCTAAAGAGTCACTTTTTTGTTCATAAACCCAATTGATTTCTGCACATGTTACCTATTTTTGACGAAAATTCTGGAAAACAGAAAGGGGCACTTCCGTTATGGAAATTAATCTAGAAGCTACATTCTCAGATCGCTACCATTTGGAAAAGACAGCTGAAGTTCTTCGCTCGCAGGGTGTTCTCGATATCCGTTTCACAACAGAATCAGACTCTCAAGCAGACAGCTACCTGCAATCCGCGGAACTCGCCTCCGCTGAGCCCACTTATGGGTTATCCGTAAGCGTTGAGAAATCACGCTACCGTCAGGCCGAAGATACCATTTTGAAATATGGCGGTCAACTGCACTAGTACACCCTTAATACTTACCCAGGATGTCGCTTAGCTGCTTCTGCTCCTTCTCGCTTAAATACTTTTTGAGCGTAGCATTCACCTGATCCAACTCATCTGCGGTAATTCCGTCCTCCAAGATCACAGATAGATGTTGAACCTCCGTTTGCGGAAGCTTAGCGACCACAAGCGAAAATATTTTCATCTTATCCTCGCTGGAGAGGGCTTCTTTCTTCTTGGCGAAATCTTCGGTCGACATCACCAACTCTTTCTTCTCGCTGGCATCGCTCTGCACACGCCCCATCACGGCCAGGGCATCCTCTTTGCCAGGGGATGGACTTGCTCCGACTGCTGTGCCCGGTGTGCTTTTAGCGTCGCTAGGCTGGCTTGCTGACGGGCTGGGACTAGGAACAGGCTTCGCATCTGTGGGTATATCCACTGGAGCAGCTTGCTTCCCCCCGTCTCTACGCATAACTATATTCAGCTCGCCCCCCAATCTTGCAGCAAATTCACTAAATTGAATCTTTTTACCCAAGGCCGGGATCTGATATTGTCGAAATATATCTTCCACGTACATATTCACAACATACCATGTCGTAAACATCGTTATGGATGTAATAAGGACAGTTCCAATGACGATTTTGCTCAACCACGCTACTAATTTCATTTCTATGTATCACTCCTGGCACATAATCATGATCCTCCTCCCCAGTATTGACGAAATCATCTCCATTAAATCCCTATATACAAAAGAAATCCTCTAAGCTGCCGAAGCAAGCCTAGAGGATTTTGTTTATTAAGCGCAATAGAACGCTTCTCTGTTCATTTTATGCGTAGATCGGACGAACCAAGTTCGTTTGCTCACGGTTACGGCCAACCGAGAAAATCGCGATTGGAATACCTGTCAACTGGGATACGCGCTCCACATAATGTCTCGCGTTCTCAGGCAGATCTCCCAGCGTACGCGCTTCGGATACGTCTTCTGTCCAGCCTGGCAGCTCTTCGTATACCGCTTCGCACTCGGAGATAGCTTTCAAGCTAGCTGGGTAGTGCTCAATCAATTCACCGCGGTACATGTAGCCTGTGCAAATTTTGACAGTTTCAAGGCCTGTAAGCACGTCGATGGAGTTCAAGGAAAGACCCGTGATCCCACTAACACGTCTTGCGTGACGGACAACAACACTGTCGAACCAGCCTACGCGGCGCGGACGTCCTGTTACTGTACCGTACTCAAAACCTTTTTCACGAATCCAAGCACCGATTTCATTGTCCAGCTCCGTAGGGAACGGTCCGTCGCCAACACGTGTTGTGTAAGCTTTAGCCACGCCGATGATATTGTGAATCTTCGTTGGGCCTACGCCGGAACCGATACAAACGCCGCCAGCCGTTGGGTTCGAGGAAGTTACATACGGGTATGTGCCTTGGTCGATGTCCAACATAACGCCTTGTGCGCCTTCAAAAAGCACTCTGCGGCCTTGATCGATATATTCATTAAGAATAACGGACGTATCCTTCACATAAGGACGAAGGACTTCTGCGAATGCCAAGTATTCTTTGAGGATAGGCTCTACATCAAGACCTGTGGAACCGTACACTTGCTCAATCAATACATTTTTCTCAGCCACAATGCGTCTAAGTTTCAATTCGAATTCTTCTGCGTCCATCAAATCCGCGATACGAATTCCGTTGCGTGCTGCTTTATCCATATAACAAGGTCCGATCCCTTTGCGGGTCGTACCAATTTTGCTGTCGCCTTTGCGATCTTCTTCCAGACCGTCAAGCACCAGATGATACGGCATAATGACATGCGCGCGATCACTGATATTCAAATTCGTCGTCGTAAAACCATTATCATGAATGTAGTTAATTTCTTCAATGAGTGCAGCTGGGTTGATAACCATTCCATTCCCAATTACACATGCTTTATCTTTGTAAAAAATACCGGAAGGAATCATCGTTAGCTTGTATTTCTTGCCGCTAATGATAATCGTATGGCCTGCGTTGTTACCACCTTGGTAACGAGCTACAACCTCAGCAGATTCCGCTAAGAAATCCGTGATTTTCCCTTTTCCTTCATCTCCCCATTGCGTACCGACAACAACAACCGTTGACATATGCACTTACCTCCGTACGGTGACGAGTCACCCATAATGAGCCTTGTTGGCTGTAATTCCACAGAGAAAAGTTGGACTTCATTAAAGCGCTAAAGCATTCAGCGTCCATCATACTTCCCTCTGGCGATGCAAATCCCCTTACACACCGCTCATCGCGGGTCAAAGGCTTACTCACCGAAGGAACACCAGGTCTCTTCGGCAGTGATCTGCAGGAAGTGGACCTACCTTTCGGCATGAAAAACGACCTTACTTCGAACTTGCCCTGCTGGAAAGCAGGCATTCGACAAGGTTTTTTTCACCGTCTCTAGTGTAGCAGTCCCCCCAAGCAAAGTCAATGAAAAACGAACGATTCCACAGGCGCCTGTATAATTGTTCGGATATTGCACACACTAAGCGATTCACTCTGCGAATCTGTGAGAAAAATGCGAAAGAAAAAACAGCCGTCAATACTGACCGGCTGCTGCTTCCTGATGACTTCGATCCATGTTCACGAATTTATTGAACTGCTTCAAGAAAGCCAGCTCCACGGTGCCTACCGGCCCGTTCCGCTGTTTGGCAATAATAATCTCGATAATGTTCTTCTTCTCGGATTCTTTGTCGTAGTAATCGTCACGGTATAGGAACGCGACGATGTCGGCATCTTGCTCGATGGAGCCCGATTCCCTAAGGTCAGACATCATCGGGCGCTTGTCCTGCCGCTGCTCCACGCCCCGGCTCAGCTGTGAGAGCGCGATGACCGGTACGTTGAGCTCACGCGCGATTTGCTTGAGCGTACGGGAGATCTCAGAGACCTCCTGCTGACGGTTGTCGCCTTTGCCGCGGCCGGCAATCAGCTGCAAGTAGTCGATGAGGATCATGCCGAGCCCCTTCTCCTGCTGCAGACGTCGGCATTTGGCGCGAATGTCCGCGACCGTAATCGATGGTGAATCATCGATATAGATGTTCGCTTCGGACAAAGCGCCGATCGCCATCGTCAGCTTCTCCCAATCGTCGCCTTCCAGGTAACCCGTCCGCATACGGTTGGCGTCGACGTTCGCTTCCGCGCAGATCATACGCTGTACGAGCTGTGCGGCGCCCATCTCCAGAGAGAAGATCGCGACGGTTTCCTTCGCCCGGACCCCGACGTTCTGCGCTACATTTAGCGCAAACGCGGTTTTACCTACGGAAGGACGAGCGGCCAGGATGACAAGGTCAGAACGCTGAAAGCCGGATGTCATCTTGTCGAGATCAATAAACCCCGAAGGAATCCCGGTTGAGCCCCCCTTATTGGAGTAGAGCTGCTCAACCTTTTCGAACACTTCCATGAGCACATCGCGAATGACGACGAATCCACTGGAGCTGCGGCGCTGCGAAATCTCAAGGATTTTGGATTCAGCCTCGCTGAGCATGGAGCCTACATCGTCTTCATTGGCATAGCCGTTGGAGACGATCTGTGTCGCCGTGCGAATAAGCCGGCGAAGCATCGACTTTTCTTCGACAATCGCGGCGTAATAGTCAATATTGGCAGCTGTTGGCACGGCATTCGCCAGCTCCGACAGATAGGTTACGCCGCCTATCTCTTCCAGCTGCTGCTTGTTTTGAAGAAGCGCTGTGAGCGTAATGAGATCGACAGGCTCCTGATCTTCGGCAAGCTCGACAATCGCTTCGAAGATACGTTGATGCGTCCCACGATAGAAGTCATCGCTGGAGATCCGCTCCATGGCTGTAATCAAAGCATCGCCATTTATCAAAATAGCACCGAGTACCGCCTGCTCAGCCTCTATATTTTGAGGGGGTACACGATCCACAAACATATTATCTCCGCTCATGCTGTTATACCCGCCTTTCATTTCAATGTTTGTCTAACTCTCTTATTCTATCATAAGTTGCTGGATATTTGGCTGACAATAGATAAGAGCCCCCTTAGGGACTCTTATCTATCCATCTATCTTTTCTTACTTCTCTTCCGTCACTTGTACGTTCAAGCTAGCCCTTACATCACTGTGCAGTTTAACAGGAACTTTCGTTACGCCTAGCGTACGAATCGGATCTTCCAAAACAATTTTACGTTTATCAATCACAATTTTATATTGTTTTTCCAGAACTTCAGCAATTTGCTTGCTAGGGATCGCTCCGAACAATCGTCCGCCTTCGCCAGCTTTGGCTTTGATTTGAACGGTCATTTCACCCAGCTTCTCGCCTAGTGCTTGTGCATCTGCTTTCTCTTGATCCTTGCGGCGCTGCTCGGCTTTCTTCTGGTTATCAAGCACCTTCACGGATCCGTTTGTTGCAGGAGCTGCAAGTCCTTGGGCGATCAGGAAATTCTGTGCGTAACCTTCAGATACCTCTTTCACTTCACCTTTTTTACCTTGGCCTTTCACGTCTTTCAGAAAAATTACTTTCATTCGAAAAGTCCCTCCTCTTCTTCTATATCCGCTAATACTTTCTTCAATCGGCTCGTTGCTTCTTCTATGGTGCCATCAATCTGAGTAGCCGCATTCGTTAAATGGCCCCCACCGCCCAGACGCTCCATGACCAATTGGACATTCATTTGCCCTAATGATCTGGCGCTAATGCCAATTAATCCATCTGGTCGTTCCGCAATGACAAAGGAAGCCATAATATTCGTCATATTCAACAATGTATCAGCAACTTGCGCAATCATCAACTGAGAATATTTATGATTTGACGCCGCAACAGCCAGCGCGACGTGTTCATAGATCGTTTCTGTATGTTTAATGACTTCCGCGCGTTCGAGATAAGAATCGAGATCTTCCTTCAATAGTCGCTGAATGAGCGCGGAATCCGCGCCGTTGCGGCGTAGATACGAAGCGGCTTCGAAGGTTCTGGCCCCTGTGCGGAGACTGAAACTCTTCGTATCGACCACGATACCTGCCAGCAGCGCCGTCGCCTCCAGCACTTCCATCGTCAGCTTCTCGTTAATGTACTGGAGCAGCTCGGTTACTAACTCGCACGTAGACGACGCGTAAGGCTCCATATAGACGAGCGTTGCGTCATGGATGAACTCCTCACTGCGGCGATGGTGATCGACCACCACGACCCTGTGCGTCTGCTGCAGCAGCTTGGGCTCAGCAACCATCGATGCTTTGTGCGTATCTACGACTACCGCCAGAGAGCGCTGGGTCGTAATCTGCATAGCCTGCTCCGGTGTGATGAACCAACGATGCAGCCGCTCATCCGCGGCAATGGTCTCCATCACTTTCTGGATGGAAGGATTGACGCCCTCCAGCACGATGTAGCCTTCTTTGCCTACAACCTGCACCGCTTTTAAGACACCAATGGATGCCCCAATGCAGTCCATATCCGGAAACCGGTGACCCATAATGATCACCTTGTCACTATCTTTCATCAGATCGCGCAGCGCATGCGAGATGACCCTCGCCCTGACGCGTGTCCTTTTCTCCACGGCATTCGTTCGACCGCCATAAAATGACAGCCGCTGTCCAACCTTAACCGTCACTTGATCGCCGCCGCGGCCCAGTGACATATCCAGACCCATTTGAGCCATTTGTCCAAGCTCCATAAGCTGTTCGGTGCCTGAGGCAATCCCTATACTTAGTGTCATCGGCAGTTTATTTTCAATCGTCAAATCGCGCACATCATCCAAAATCTCAAAACGCGTCTGCTCCAGAGAACGCAATGCCTTCTGGTCGAGCAGAATTAGAAAACGGTCGGAGGACGTTCGGCGCAAATAAACTTGGTGCTTCTGCGCCCACTCCGTAATCTCACCAGTTACCTTAGCGAGCATAATACTGCGCGTCTGATCATCCAATCCTTGTGTCGATTCTTCCAGATTATCCATCATTACAATGCCAATCGCTGTTTTCTCATCTTCGTACTTCTTCGCCAAATTCGCTTGCTCTGTTATTTCCCGGAAATACAGCAGCCGCTCTTCAGGCTTAATCCATACTTGATAGATAAACTTGCCGATGGACATCTCCAGCTTGTCGGTCTTTTCCTTTTTGCTTTTCAAGTCAGGCAAATAGTCGTATAGCGACTCTCCAATGACCGAATCCTGCTCCAGCATTTTAGCTACAAAAGGGTTATGCCACTCAATGCGCTTCTCTTCATTATATAAAATAATTCCGATAGGAAGGCCGCTCATCACTTCATTGCCTGCTTTTTTCACTCGATGTGTGATCGTCCCGACGTATGTGTTCAGCTCTCTACGAAAAGCCGTCTCTGCTTGCAGCGTAAAGTACGCCATGATCCCGCAAACTAGAAAGGCTGTAAGGCCCAACCACCATTTGAACATATAAATAGTCGCTGTCATGACGATGAGCAGTACAAAAATCCACACGATGTGTTGACCGTGCCATCGCTTTAAAAGGAACTTCGGCATTCGAAACTAGCTCCTAATCCTATAAATTTTTCTTGAACCGTTCACGGATTGGAAACGCAACATCAAATACCCCTAATAAGCTGTATACGATAAAAAGTGGAGGCATGAAACAAACGATAAGTATTCCCACAATCGGCAAAATCGGTTTCCACTTGTTGGCGTGCGCGACAAAGAATAAAAAGCAAATCGCTTGAATCGTGAAAGCCAACATAAGCAGCGGCATCGCATTCATCAACAAAGTGGAAATCAAAGAGTTTGAATTCGGATCCGTAAATAAGTCTAAAACAAACACAACCAGGTAGATCCAGACAAGCGATTTCTGCAGCATCCACTCGCGCATTGGACGCAGTCCGGGAATCCCTTCCCCTGTCTTGTTGAGCAACCACCGGGTAATCCCATGGGTGACAAAGGTGTAGAACAACGCTACAAAAATCAAATACAGAGGGATGACATGCACAATGAAACTTACATACCAGTCTTGGTCCTTAGGCAATACTTCTTGAATGCTTGCCGGCATACTAGCAATGCTATCCATCATGAACGTCTTGAATTTGGCAACCGGATTAAATCCTAGCGAGAACCCGATCAAGAGACTCATAAGCGATTCAGCTAGAATCGTAATAATACCGGCTGTCAGCACCGATCTTGCAGCTGCTTTGCGTTTATATAAGTTACCCATAACAAGAACTGGCGGCAGCAGGAACAACGATAATGAGATCAGCGTAATGCCATGCCACTGGGTTAATAAATAAACGACGAGCAAGCTAACCACATAACTGATAACGAACCTTCTCGTGCTTGATTTCACGTACAACATTAGAACTGGAATGATTAAAAAACTAAATGTGAAAATAATAAAAGGCGTCATTAAAGATAGCAATGAAACAACCGTCACTGCACTCCATATGATGCTTTGCCAATTTCGATTCCCCAACCGGGCTCACCTCTTACGTAAATGTTCTTCAAGCGATGAAATGTCGCCGTACCAATCCTCAAGTTGATGGCCCTCTTGGCGGTGCTTCTTCATTTTCTCAACGATAGCTTCGTCTAAACTGCGATAGGAAATGCCAAGTCTTCGTCCCAAAATATAGCTGCTCGAAATTAGACTGGCTAGACCATCTACAATTTTCACCTGGCTGCCTTCCCAAATCCCTTTGAGTAGATGTGCTACATGATCTACGACTTCTGTCTTGAGCCATTCAATGACTTTGGCCCGTCTGGCTAGGTCTACATCCTTTTCCCTATTCAGCAACCGTCATCTCTCCCCACCCAACAAAGACTATGGTGTCAATTATACCACAAATAGGCACAAGAAAAGAAAACCTCTACGAACGTTGTGGATCCTAACTACCGGAGATTCCCTCATGTCATGTTTACAAACTAGGAATCCACAGTTAACAGCCTTCTGACAAATGCTTTATATACTAAAAATAAAAGATATTTAGGGAGAGAACCATGTTGATGAAAAAAGGATCTATCTTAGCTAGCTTGGCAGTACTACTCGTAGTAAGCGGCTGCGGTGCAAAAACAGCCCAACCATCCCCTTCTCAAGGAGCTCAGGCGACTCCGCAAGCAGCAGCATCGAAAGTTTCAGGGAAGCTGACGTTCTATACCTCCCAACCAGAAGATGATGTAACGAAGCTAATCGCCGCATTCAATAAGAAGTATCCCGATGTGAAAGTAGAAAATTTCCGTTCTGGAACGGAAGAAGTAACTGCCAAAATCCAGGCCGAGAATCAAGCCGGCAAAGTGCAAGCGGATGTGCTTTTACTCGCTGATTCCGTAACCTTTGAAGGTTTAAAGAAGCAGAATCTGCTAACATCTTATAAATCACCGGAATTAGCAAAAATTCCAAAAGATCTGGTTGATCCAGAGGGAATGTATGCGGGAACGAAAGTTATGGCAACCGTTCTTGCGATTAATACACAAAAAGTAAAGGCAATTCCGACCTCTTGGAAAGTACTTTCCTCTGCGGAGAGCAAAGATGCGGCTATCATGCCAAGCCCGATCTACTCCGGTGCTGCTGCTTATAATTTAGGCGTATTGACTCGCACAGACGGATTCGGTTGGGACTATTTCAAAGGTTTAAAAGCGAACAATATGTCCGTTGTCAAAGGAAACGGAGCTGTGCTTAATGCTGTAGCCGCTGGAGAAAAATCGTACGGCATGGTCGTTGACTATCTGGTAGCCCGTGAGAAAGCCAAGGGTTCTGCGGTTGATTTGATCTACCCTACAGAGGGTGTCCCCGTTATTACAGAGCCTATCGGCATCATAAAAAATGCAGCAAATGAAAAAGCAGCGCAAGCTTTTGTCGACTTCGTATTATCCGAAGATGGCCAAAAATTAGCTTCCGATATCGGCTACACCCCCATTCGCGAAGGTGTTCCGGCTCCAAAAGGTCTAAAAAGCATCTCCGATTTCAAAGTAATCTCCTCTGACATAACCAAACTGACAGAAGCTCGTGACGCAGACAAGAAACAGTTTACTCAGTTATTCGGACAATAAGAAGCGGAGCACCTAAACAATGATCGATTCAAAGAAGATTCAAATTGCGAGGGAGGAAGTCGGGATCAAACCTGCACTCCTCCCCTTTTTTATGAAAAGAGCTGCTATTCTATTAACCGTCATCTTGCTTGTTGTGTTCTTTATCATACCCATTGCTAAATTAATCTATTTAAGCATGCAAAGCGGAGCTGGTCTAACCTTAACGCATTATATGGAAATGCTGAAGCAGGACAGACTGTGGAAAACGCTCAAAGACACATTCGTTATCGTTACTGGCTCCTCCCTGTTATCCATTATACTAGGCGTCTTATCGGCTTGGTTCATAGCTTATACCGATCTTAAACATAAGAAACTACTTCATATGGCTATTTTGCTTTCCTTTATACTGCCTTCTTACGTCTTAACCTTATCTTGGTCGTCCTTCATGGGCACGCAAGGAATCGTAGCTAATCTTCTGCACTTTTTTAATCCTGATGCTAAACCATGGAGCATGTACAGCTACGGCGGCATTATCTTCGTAATGGGTATTCATCATTTCCCGCTTGTTTATTTATTGACAGTTGATGTGCTCAAAAAAATTCCTCGGGATCTTGAGTGGGCAACAAGAGCAAGCGGCGCCGGAAGATGGAAAACATTTTATCTGGTCACCCTCCCCTTGTCTTTACCTGGTTTAACCGCTGGCGGACTGCTCGTATTCCTGGCTTCTTTAGATAATTTCGGAATTCCAGCCTTTCTTGGCATTCCCAAAAATATATCCGTATTAAGCACATTGATTTATGAGGAAATTATCGGTTTTGGTCCTTCCGCTTTTGCAAGGGCAGCCGCTTTATCCGTTATGCTGGGCATTATCGCGGTCATTGGTACGCTCCTGCAATGGCTCTCCGTCAAAAAAATCAAAGCGGTGGATACCGTTATAATCGATAACAGTCCACGCCACTTGCTTGGAAAGCACAGATCATGGATAACCACGGCCATCTGGGCGTTTCTCGCTTTGATTACTGTAGTGCCGTTAAGCTCCATGGTTGCGATCTCCTTAAAAAAAGCATATGGGCTTCCTTTTAAATCTATCCATTTGACGTTTGCCAATTATCATTACATCCTGCTTGAGAATCCGAAAGTATGGCAATCCATTAAAAACAGCTTCATGCTTTCTGCGACAACTCTGGTCGTTTGCTTAGTACTCGGATCCCTGATTGCTTATGTTCGCGTACGCAAGCCTTCGTGGATAACCAAAACGACAGAGCTAGCTGTCGCCCTCCCCTATACATTGCCTGGAATCGTGTTTGCGCTGTCCATGATATTCGCATGGATGGAACCAGTACCTGGCTGGAATCCCGGCGTTTATGGGTCCATTCGCATTTTATTTATTGCTTATGTCTGCCGGTTTCTTATTTTGCAGGTCCGCGCAAGCATTACAGCTTTTATGCAAATCGATGCCTCCATGGAAGAGGCCGCACATATTTTCGGCGCTGGTTTTTGGCGGAAATGGACATCCATTCTATTACCGCTTCTGCTTCCGGGGCTGTTGAGCGGAGCGTTTCTTGTCTTTTTGACAGCTTTCACGGAACTAACCGTATCCGCACTGCTATGGTCAACCGGCTCTCAAACGATCGGTGTTACGATATTCAGCTTTGAGCAGGCTGGTAATACCCTGTACTCCACGGCGCTATCCAGTTTAATTGTCATCTTAATCGTTCTAGGCATGGTCATTCTTCATCTGTTTGAGAAGTTTCAATCCAAAAAAGGAGTTCAGCAGCCATGAGCATTCAAATCGCCAACGTTAGTAAAAAATTCGGAAGCTTTCAAGCGCTGAAATTATTAAATTTATCGATCGCCGAAGGCGAATTCGTTGCCATTCTAGGTCCATCCGGCTGCGGTAAAACAACCCTGCTGCGCATGCTTGCCGGATTTGAACAGCCCACAACTGGAGAAATCCTGATGAATCATACTACGGTAGCGAAGCCAGGCTTTAGCCTTCCTCCGGAAAAAAGAAGAATCGGCATGGTCTTCCAGGCCTTCGCCTTGTGGCCGCACCTGAATGTCACTGAGCATGTACGGTTTCCCATCCGTCATCATAAAGAGACGCCAGCCTCTATTAAAAACAGGGAGCAGGATCGTATTACCGAAGTGCTTCAGATGGTCGGCTTGTCACAGCACGCTTTACGTATGCCGCATGAGCTGTCTGGCGGCCAAAAGCAGCGGGTCGCTCTGGCTAGAGCGATTGCTTCCGAACCTTCCCTGCTGTTGATGGACGAACCGCTCAGCAGTTTGGATGCCATGCTGCGCATGGATATGCGTCGTGAGATTCAATCCATCCACAGGCAGACCGGAACTGCTGTCGTTTACGTCACCCATGATCAGGGCGAGGCTCTGGCCATGGCAGATCGAATCGTTGTCATGAAGGACGGACAAATTGAGCAGATCGGAACACCGCAAGATATTTATTTGCGACCGCAAACGGAATTTGTTGCCAAATTTGTTTCCAAAGCCAATTTGGTCCGCGGCCGCTGGCATAACGACTTGTTTGCACCGATAAGTTCTGATGGAACCGTCCAGTGGCATGGCAAACAAGTAGCTGACTACTTTAGAGCGACTGGTTTATATCCAGTTCGCCCCGATCAATTTCAATTGAGCCCTCCCCATCAGTCAGGTATTCAGGGTGAGGTTGTTAATGTGCAATTTCAAGGAAGGGAATTCCATTATGTTATCCGCTCCGAAGACGGCCAGTGGGAAATCAGCTCCCCGCTCCATTTTCAACTGCATGACAAAGTATCCCTCGGATTATCCTGTTAGTTGTAGTTTTTTTACAAAACACTTCAACAATTCAGCATGTAAATTTACAGTTCACCTCTATACTTGTATCGATACCATACTGCATTGGAGGGAATTACAACACTATGAACAGCAAACTGAAGCCTTTCATTTGCACCTCGTTCGCTTTTTTAACACTAGCTCAGAACTTGGTGACGGCGTCTGCAGCCGACAACACGCCATCCGCCAATTCAACCGGGAGATGGATGTCCGGTGAGTACCACACCCATACCGTACAGTCGGCTGATGCGTCAGAATCCTTTATGAAATTGGAAAATGTACTTGATGCTGCGTTTCGAGAGGATCTCGATAAGAAGTCTGCAGAATCGGTCACTTCGCTGACGTACGGCAATCCATTCGATTACATCGCGCTTGCCGACCATCTGCGCGATTCGCCGAGAGACCCGGATGGCAACAACAAGGCCACTGCACGTTGGGAAGCGATTAAAGATCAACAGGACAAGCTTAAAGCGCTCCAAGCTGCCGGCAAATATAAAGACAAACTCATTTTCTCCGGCTTCGAATGGGATATGATGGGTTTGGATCACGGTTCTGTCGGCATTATTGATTCCAATAGTAATGAAGTGCCCATCGATGCGATTCACCAATTCGAGTGGTTGTATAGCTACGATACAACTCCAGGGATGTTTCACGCCAATGAGGCCACTCTTTGGGGAGCAAGGCCAACAAAGAATGAGTTGAAACCTGATAAATCTAAAACCCTAGAAGCTATTGAATGGCTGGGAAAGAAATATCCGGAGAGCTATGTGTTGCTTAACCATCCGTCCAGACATAACGGCGACAGCTCGGGTGTTGTCACAATCGAAAACATTCGCAAGATGAACGATGCTGCTCCTGAAATTGTGTTTGGCATGGAAGGGTTGCCAGGTAACCAGATGGCAGCCGGCAAGAACAGATCGGAATTAGCTGACATATACGGCGGAGCCGACGTCATGGTCGGCAAGATCGGCGGCATGTGGGATGCTTTGTTAGGCGAAGGCCGCCGCTTCTGGAATTTCACCAATTCCGACTTTCATTTTAAGGTGAGCAGCAATCGGAATTATTCCAGCGGCTATTGGCCTAGCGAGTACTCGCGGAATATCACTTGGGTCGAGGGCAATACCTTTAAAGATGTTGTAGAAGGTATGCGCTCAGGGAAGTCCTTTGCCGTTTATGGCGATCTTATCGATGCGCTTGATTTTAAGGCAACCGGGGATGGCAGTCAGGCTGATATGGGCGGGAACCTGCAAGTGACCCAAGGGGATCTGACAACGATCAGTATTCGCTTCAAGAGCCCGGAACACAACAACTATGCGTCAATTAGCTCTCATAATACTTCAGTCACGAATGATGTCAAAGTCGATCATGTCGATCTGATCTCCGGAGAAGTGACCGGCAAGCTCGATGTAGGTCAATATGCTAGCAATACAACAAATGCCACGACGAAAGTCGTTAAACGTTTTACGAAAGACGATTGGGGCCAGCCGGATGCCGAGGGATATTACACGATTTCCTACAAGGTGCCTGCGGATAAAAACCGTTATTATCGTCTGCGCGGCACGAACCTTGGTACAGACGTTGCAGGCTTCACCACTAATGGCGAGCCGCTGCAGGATCAGTCATTTGATTATAGCGGCAGCGTAACACCGGAACAGAACGAAGAACGCTTTAACAATATTAATGACCGCAACTATACAGGCTTATGGTTTTATTCCAACCCGATCTTTGTTAATGTCGCTGCGCTCAGCGACGAGCAAGCTATTAACGATACGATTGCGAGTGTATCTTCAACGCTTGGCGACACGAGTGCGATTGTCGCTAACGTTCCGCTCCCTTCCGTAGGGCAGCATGGCACTCAGATCGCGTGGAAAAGCAGCAACGAGAATATCATTCGCATCGACAAGAATAACGCGATCATTACACGCCCATCTTCCGGCTCGGGGGATGCGAATGTCACACTGACTGCAACGGTATCGCGCGGCGACCAAAGCAAGGATAAACAGTATACTTTTATCGTAAAAGCTTACCCTTCTAGCGGTTCGTCAGGAGGAAGCAGCTCCAGCAAGCCGAATGCATCCGTAACCGGTGTCGGAGGGACGGTAGTTGCCGATTCCAATGGCAATGCTACGATAACGCCTGATAAAGGTTACCAGGTTAAAGATGTTACGATTAATGGAGTATCTAAGGGAGCGCTCACGCAATTGACGGGTCTGAAATCTACCGATCAAGTTGTTGTGACCTTCGAGAAAATTCCGGAACAACCTGAAAAACCGACCGAACCAACGAAGCCTGCTAGACCTACTTTTAATGATATTTCGAATCACTGGGCGGCTTCATCCATCAACTACGTTGTGGAACATTCATTGTTCAGTGGAACCGCTGCAAATACGTTTAGCCCTGACACAACGATGACTCGCGGCATGCTTGTCACGGTAATACACCGCTTAGCCGGCAAACCAGAAGCAGGGGCTAATCGTTTCGAAGATGTGAATGCAAATGACTATTACAGCGATGCGATCGCTTGGGCCAACCAGAATAACATCGTGAATGGGATTGATCAAACCCGTTTTGCCCCAAATCAATCTGTTACTCGGGAACAACTTGCACAGATCCTTTTCAATTATGCAAAAGCAAACAAACTGAATGTCAGCGCGAACCAGTCATTAGAGACTTTCACGGATGCGAAAACAATCTCTACGTGGGCAGTTGATGCGATGAAATGGTCTATAAGCAACAATTTGCTTTCCGGCAAAGGTAACGACATCCTTGATCCAACGGGTGAGGCATCGCGTGCTGAAGTCGCAGCAATCATTAATCGCTTCATGGTTACTTTCAAGATGTAATCCAAATTAAATTCGGAATGAGCGCCCCCTCTAGAATAATCAGTTGGCAAAACCCAGTTGGGTTAACCAATGAGTTCTGGAGGGGGTGTTTTCATTTTTCTCACTTGTCTATACCAATTTTATTTACTGGACCTATACCAGAAAGCATTAAAACATGTTAGCCAAGGCTGAAGAAGGACCAATCCCATGTTCTCTATTTACAGTCAGAATGCTGTTCTACGCGCTTTAGCGCTATAAAGAACTTAAACATTCTGATGTGGTAACAAAAATGCCCTCCCAAGCAACTGTGGACACAGTCGCTCGGAAGGGCATACTTGAGAATAGCTTCCTGTTTATGACAGGATCACTTAAATCAATCCGGATTTTTGCAGAAGCCGCTGAATAATCGTGGTAGCCTCTGCCCGGGTCAGCTTCCCTTTTGGTGCAAGCTCATTGCTTTCTCTTCCAGAAATAACTTCTGCTTGAATACTATCCGCTATACTGCTTAGCGCCCAACTGGATGCAGCTGCTGTATCTGTGTACGGCCGCAATGTGGCATCAGTTGACTGGACAGGCAGCTTGGCCTTCAGGTTGGTGATCGTCATCGCTTTGGCGATCATGACCATGGCTTGTTCCCGGGTAACGATATCATTCGGACGGAAGGAACCGTCTTCGTACCCGCTAATCAGCTTGTAGGCATAGGCCGTTTGAATTAGGCTGCTGTACCAATCCGTAGGCTTCACGTCCGTGAATGCCGTTGATCCGCTCTCCATCTTCAACCCCAAGCCCCGAACCAGGATCGCAGCAAGCTCCGCCCGTGTAATCGCTTGATCGGGTTGGAACAGGTGATTGTCAGTGCCGTTAACGACCATCCGCAAGCCCATTTCGTTCACCGCATTCCTGGCCCAATGCTGCCCCATATCCTGGTACTCTTCTTTATGCCTTACGATTGAATACGTGCTATTGGTCAAGCTGCTCACTTTAGCCACAAACTTGCCGTCTACTGTAATCAATTGGGTCGGTACAGGGCGAATGGCTCCGTCCGGTTCAACGACAACCCCAGTTACGATTTCCCTTGAATTTACAGCCTCCGGAATCACGATTGTTCTATCCACGTATGCGTTGAATTTCGACACCTCAACCGTTGAATCTCCGTAAGCGCCTCTTACCGTAAAGTTGAGCGCCGGAGCGACAGGCGTAAACCTTCCTTTTGCTGCCGCCTCCTCCAGCAGCTTCACCGTGCTCTCTGCCGGCTTGGAAATTTCAACAGTTATCTTAATATCCTGAAGCTGCACATTTTTGCCAAGCTGCTCGGAAAGCCCACTGATGTTGATCTGTTCTGCGGGCAAGGTATAGGTCGCGTTCTCCGTTTTGACTACAATGACCGCAGCCTTTTGCTCCATGTTTTTTACGATTTGCCCGCTTAGTTCTCCAATCACCACATCGGATTTTGTATTCACCGAAATCGTAATCACTGCATGCTGTTCCTCTGTCGCAAGCTTGCGCTCCAGCACCTTCGGATCAACCACAACCGTAGTGACCGTCTGATCCTTCACCTTGGCTGTCGTTGCCGTCCCTATTTTCTCAACCTTGCCATTGACCAGGAATTCAACTCCGGCAGACGAATTTGATGTTTCGGGCTCTGTCGGGCTGCCGCCACTGCTGGCTGGCGCTGTTGGCGTCACTGCATTGGAGACGTCGGAGGCGGCGCTGCTGCCTGTAAGATTAACAGCTCTTACCGTAAACGTATAGGTTGTTCCGTTGGATAGACCGGTTACTGTGATCGGACTTGCTGGACCTGTTGCCGTTATATTCCCCGGTAAGGCCGTGACCTCGTACACTGTTATTGCGCTTCCTCCGTTGACTGCTGGGATGGCGAAGCTGACTATAGCCTGACCATTCCCTGCTGTTGCAGTTACAGCTGTTGGCGCTGAAGGTACCGCCGGTATCGCCCCAGGTGTTGCGCTTACCTCATTGGAGGTAACGATAGCTCCCTTGCGGTTGGTGGCTTTGACGATAAAGGAATAGGCTGTGCCATTCGTCAATTCGCTGGCATCGTAGCCGTAGACAGAACCGCTTACCGTAGCCGCTGGTGCTCCATACGTGCCCGAAGCCGTTCTCTGGTATACGGCGTAGCTTACAGTTCCGTAGACTTCCTCCCATGCCAGAAGAACATGGCTATCTCCGCTTGCAGCCACCTTCAAGTTAACGAAGGCAGCCCCTGGCTCCGGAAGCGTAACGGCTGCACTGGAAACCCCCGGCAGGCCTGCCGCGTCGAAGGCGAGCTGGGCTCCTGTCACCTCATCGTCATTCGCTGCGCCCAGACCCGTGAAGGCGACGATGCCGGAGCTTGCCGTGGCGGTCGTTGCTCCCGTTAACGTCCAATCGCCCGCATCCTTCTTCGAGACGGTCACAACGGTGCTGCTGTCGCCCACACTCGTATTGCCGAACGCATCCCGAAGCGTCACCACCGGCTGCTGTGCGAACAGGCCGCCGTTTCTGGTTGGCGCCGTCAGGTCTTTGGTCAGCGCCAGGGAAGCCGGGCTGCCCGCTTGCGGCGTTATGCTCAGCACATTCGCCGCCGGTGTTACTACACCCGCTACACTCAAGCTGATAGATTGCTTCGCCGCTTGGTTCAGCTGCAGCTGAACCGTGGCTATGCCGTCGGCAAACATGGCGCTGTACGTGCTTGATGTTACGGTTAAGGCATTCCCGCCAAGGCTGCCATAGGAGCCGTCAGGCGCTGCGATGTAGCCGGATATGGCAACCTCATGAGCGCCGTTGAAGGTTGTATCCGTATCACCCAGCGAGTTCCTCACGGTCAGTGTGACCAGATTGTCCACGCCCGCTACAGGAGCGGCTGCAGCTGCGGCTGCGCTGACCGTATACTTTGGCGCCGGCACCGGCAGCGTGACGGACGCGCTTGTCAACTGCGGCCAACCCGTTGCGTTGAACACGAGTTGAGCGCCTGCCACCTCATCCTCGTTCACTGCGCCCAGGTCGGTATAGGTGATTAGGCCCGATTTCGCTTTTTGCTCCGTTGTTCCCGTCAATGTCCACGCTCCGGTGTCCTTCTTGGATACAGTCGCCACGGTGCTGTTATCCTTCGATACCCAGTTGCCGTAAGCATCGTTAACCGCTATGACCGGTTGCTGCGCAAACACGCCTCCGGCCTGCTCCGGCGCAGCCAGGTCAGTGGTCAGCGCCAGTGTAGCCGGGCTGCCCGTGTCCAGATTGTAATCCACCTGTTTCGACGGTGTGGCGACCCCCGTCATACTGAAGACGAGGGAAGCCCCCCTCGCCTTGTTCAGCCTCAGGTTTACCGTGGCTTCTCCTTTCACAACCTGGACGCCGCTCACCGTCGTGGTTCCTGCAGTCAAGGTTTTCCCGTTGATGCTGCCATAGGTGCCGTTAGGTGCTGCCCTATAGCCGGATACGGTCACATCGTAAGTGCCGTCCTTAAATTTCAGATCCTTGCTCTGCGCCTCGTCCAATACATTCAGCTTAAACGCCTGATCCTCCCCGACGAGATGGCTGCTCCCTGCAGGCGGAGTCACGCCGAGCGTATATGCGGGCTTTGGCGGGCCTATCTTTCGAACCTGGCTGCTGTAAAGATCCGCGGTATACAGAACGCCATCCTTGTCTACCGTGAGGCCATTTGCCCCGGTTGCTACGCTATCGCTATTTACTGCTCCGGTGATATCCATTTTAACGACATACCCTGCCGATATATACAGACTTCCGTCGCTGTCGAAGGCGAGTCCTCCCGCATAGATGTCGGAGATTAGCGCGCTGATCGTTCCGTCTGCCGCTATTTTGCGGATCGCTTTCTTATCCCGATCTGATATATACAGGTTTCCGCTCTTGTCCACGGCAATTCCCGTACCATAGCCTATTTGTGCCGAGGTTGCCGGTCCTCCGTCTCCCGAATAGCCTTTAACTCCTGTACCGGCTACTGTACTGATTATCCCGGTATTCTTGTCTACCCTGCGAACCCGATAAGCTTCGCCATCCATGATATATAGATTTCCGCTGTTATCGATGGCCACTTTACTGGGGCTATTTAATTGGGCCGAAGTCGCCGGTCCTTCATCCCCCCGCTTACGATCATCATAATTCCCGAACCCCCCCTTACCCATCGTACCCGCCACCGTGCTGACGGTGCCATCCGAAGCCAGCTTTACAACCGTACCAAGGTTATTATTGGCGATATACAGGTTGTCGGATTGATCAAACGTCACTCCAGTCGGAAAGCTTACTATTAATTTGTCGGCTGTCACCGTGCTGATTTTCTTGCTCTCCTTGTCTACTTTTCTGATTGCATTGTTCCATGTATCCGCAATGTACACATCTCCTTTGCTGTTCGTTGCCACGTCATAAGGCTTATTCAATCTGGCCAAGGTGGCCAGATTCCCGTCTCCCGAATAGCCGTTAACACCTACACCGGCAACGGCTTGGAGACAGTAGCTGCAAGCAGGCGTCTCTCCCCCGTTGCCTCCCGGTTCGGAGTTATCCGCTGGTGGGGTCAGCTTCCGGATCCGGGTGCCTTGGGCATCCTCCACATACAAATTCCCACTATTATCCAGGGCCAATGCATTGGGGTTCTCTAATTGAGCCGTCTTCGCCTCCCCGCCATCGCCAGAATAGCCGCGAATTCCAGTGCCCGCGATAATGCTGATCTTCCGGAAGATATTATCAATCTTCAGAATCCGGTGATTAAAATAATCCGCTATATACAACGTGCCATCAGCGCCTACCGCCATTGCTCTGGGAGCCTGCAGGGCAACATCAGTCGCACTTTCTCCCTCGAGCTTGCTGCCAAACCCAGGGCCGCCGCCGGCCTCGGTCCAGATCAATCCGTTAAGATCGACTCTGCGAATGCGGCGGTTGCCTTCGTCAAAGATATACATCATTCCCGTGCTGTCAAATCCTACTCCGCTCGGATGGTTCAACAGAGCCTTCGTCGCCGGCAGGCTGTCCCCTCCAAAGCCCTTCTGGTAGGTGCCAGCTACCGTACTTTTATTGCCGTTCGTATCCACTTTCCGGATCAGGTTGTTGCCATACTCGGCGATGTACAGATTTCCTTTGCTGTCCACAGCCAATCCTCGCGGTTCGCTAAATCCGCCAGGCACCGTGGAAATCCTGCCGTTTGTAAGTACCTTCAGGATCCGACTGTTGCCGGCATCCGCGATATACAGATTGTCGCCGCTGTCTACCGCCAGACCTCTTGGTCTATTCAATTCGGCTGACGTAGCCAAGCCTCCGTCCCCCGAGGACCCGGCCTTACCCGTACCCGCCACCGTGCTAATCTTGCCATCCGCTCCGATCTTGCGGACCCGGTGGTTATTGGTGTCCGCTATATACAGATTTCCCTTGCTATCCGTCACCATGCCTCCACTTACATCGACGTCCTGGCCCGGAAGCATAATCGCCGGCAGGCCGCCCAATTGAGCCGACGTCGCCAACCCCCCGTCGCCCGTAAAGCCGACCTCCCCCGTACCAGCTATTGAGGTAATGGTGTAGCCGCCAGCGGCATAAGCTTTTCCCCCAGACCCGTCAACCAACAGTCCTATCATCAGCAGAACGGTCAACATACAGGCCACAAGCTGCTTTCCTTTTTTACCCATTCCTTTCCCTCCTCCATCATGATGCATACCAAATAAAATGAATAAACGACATTTTTCGCTATAATTATACAAATTCATTTTGAACCGAATTTGAACACAGCAAAACGGCCCTCGCCGTCCTGACAGACGAGAGGGCCGCACCCCATTCCATTATGAGAATACCGCTAAAGGATTCAACGCCAAGGTCCTCATGTCGATGCCATGAGAAACGCCCAGCTCACGGGCGAATAAGTTCCTGAGCCATCTTTCATGCGCTACAGCCGCATCCTTGTTATTCATCAAAAGATGCAGCGCAATGATTTTGACATGAATGCGTTCCGTCAAAGGGTGCAGCTGGGCCCACCTTTCCAAATGCCGCAGGGCTGCATCAAAGCGGTGCTGACCCACCGCATCATTGGTAATATGGTTGAGCAGCTCGACGTACGCCAGCTCAAGCTCTTCTCTTTTTTCCGCCGCCCATTCATATCCGTTCTCCACTAAATAGCCGCCCTTGTACAACTCCACTGCCCGATGCGCATCTTCTATATGATGGTCTTCCTTAAAACGCCGGCACCTTTTTTCAAATTCGCTGCAATCCCATAAATCCGGAACCCGTACCAAGCGGCAGCGTCCTCCTGCGGCGCGGCTCTGCTCGATAGCCTCGAACAGGCCGAACTCCTCCAGCTCCTTGCGCAGCTGATACATCGTCGTATACAGCATCCCCCGCGCCCGGTCTGCGTCACGGTCTCCCCATAACGCATCCATAATCTTCTCTTTGGCAACCGGCTGATTCCCATGATGAAGCAGGAAGGCAAGCAGCTCCTCCGTCTTGGCCCTGCGAAATTTCAGCTCCTTCCCGTCAGGGGCTTCCACTGAAAATCGTATAAAGCTGCGGACGGACATCTTCTGCTTCAAGTCCAAGCCTAGAGGTTCTACCCTTCGCCTCCTGGCGATCCGGTCCAATGTCTGGCGCAGCCGCTCCGCCGTTACCGGCTTTAGCACATAATCAAGCGCTTCCGCCTGAAAGGCAGCTACCGCGTAATGATCATAGGCCGTAACAAAAGCAATCGAAACCCCGGCGTTGCACTCTTGAATACGGCCGGCCAGTTCCAGGCCGTTCATGCCGGGCATCTTCATATCGACGAGCACCAGGTCCGGTTCCGCCGCGGGCACCCGCTCCAGCAGTTCCTCCGGATCTTGAAAAAGTCCGCAGATATCCACATCGTCAAAAGTCCGGAGCACGCTCTCCGCCATTTTTAAAGCAGGCAGCTCGTCGTCAACCGCCATCACCTTAATCACACCCATTGCCCTCCTTTTGGGATACGGATCGTTACCGTTGTCCCACCTGTGGCCTTGCTTTTGATGTCCAAGCCGTGGCCGTACACCCGAACAAGTCGGCGCTGAATGTTTTCCAGAGCCACACCACTGCTTTCCGCGTCATTGTCCCTGAATAATTTATCCTGCAAGGACTGCTCAAACCCTACGCCGTCATCCTCCACAGTAATGACAACATGGTCTTCCGCTGCCCGAACCAGGATCGCAACCGTAACACCCTGTTTCCGATCAGCCAAGCCGTGCTGCACCGCATTTTCCACCAATGGCTGAATAACGATCGGCGGCAGCAGGCAATGGACCTGACCGTCAATATCATACACGATGCGGAGCCGCCCCCCGAAGCGGGCTTTTTCAATCGAGAGGTAGGCTTCAACAAGCTCCAGTTCCTTGCTCAAGGGTATGAGTCTGTCCAGATTCCCAAAATCGAAGCTGCCCCGCAAATACTGGCTGAGTTTGGCAAGCAAGTCCCGCGCAGCCTGCGGATCATCCAACGAGAAGGCCGAGATTGTATTCAGCGCATTGTACAGAAAGTGAGGCTTGATCTGCGCCTGCAGGAAAGCCATCTCGTTGCTTGCCGATTCGCTTACGGATGTTTTCATCTTCAGCAGCGTCCGGATGCGCGCCTTCAATTCGCTGGCGTCAACCGGCTTGCCGAGAAAATCATTCACGCCCTCATCGAAGGCGGCCAGCATTTCCTCCGGCCGGGTTCTTGCTGTAAGCAGCAGCACCGGAAGGTCTGACAGGGAATAGCGCTTGCGAATGGTCCGGCATACCTCGTAACCGGACATTCCGGGCATCAACAGATCCACAACCGCCAGGTCGATGCGCCGGTTCAATTCCAATTGACGGATCGCCTCACTCCCGCTGGATACGGCGATAACCGTATATTTTTCAACGGACAACAGATTGAGCAGTACTTGACGGTTAGCGGCATCGTCATCCACAACGAGGATGGTAAAGTCTCCGCCGCCTTCCAGGAGGATGGTATCCTTCGGGAAGGCTTTCAAAGCAGCCGCCTCCAGCAGCGTGTTCACTCTTTCCTCCCGCATACCGACCGGTTGCTCGCCCGCTTCGTTTGCGAGCGGCACTGTAAACGTAAATACCGCGCCTTGTCCCTGCTCCGACTCCGCCCGAATCGTTCCGCCATGCAACTCCACAAGCCGTTTGGCAATGCTCAGCCCAAGTCCGGTTCCGCCGTAATCCTTGGCAATCGTGTCCCCGGCTTGCTCGAACGCTTCGAAGATCGCTTCCAGCTTATCAGATGGAATCCCGATCCCGGTATCCGCAACGGAAATCGCCAGCCAACCGTTCTCCTCCCGCGCCGAAACGGTAATTTCCCCTGCTGCAGTAAATTTAAGCGCATTGCCGACCAGATTGTTCAAAATTTGCGTCAGCCTGTCCTCGTCGGCATAAACAATATGCCGCTCACTCAGGAAGTCAATAAAGCGCACCGGTTTATCGCCTGCCAAATGGCGGAACATCTCGAATATAATGCGCACAACCGGACGCAAAGCGATGGCCTGCTGATTCAGGGCCAGCTCTCCATTCTTCAATCTGGAAAAGTCAAGCAGGTCGCCCACCAGATGAGCCATTCTCTTGCCAACACCCGCGATCATCGCTACATTCTCCTCTTGCTGTGGAGTCATTGGACCTGCCGCCTCCTCAAGCAGCGATTGGGATATGTTGATAATTCCATGCAGCGGCGTTTTCAGCTCATGGGATATATTGGCCAGAAATTCATCCTTCAAATGATCCATATACTCCAGCCGCTCCGATAGTATCCGAACAGCAGCGAATTCATTGACAAACCGTTTGGACAGCAGCAGCCCATGCGCCAAGAAGAAGCCCATCCATGCGGACAGCTGAAGGGGGAAGTTGACCGGAATACCAAGGTAATCCATGGAGGACAGGACAACCATGACCAATAACGGCAATGTGCCGACAAGCAGATAAACCGAGCCATCCATTCTGCGGACAACTCCAGCTGACATCACGTAGATGACATAGAGAACAGCCAGAAAGGTAAGAGCAAAGCTAACAATACTTGCATAAGTAAATACCGATGCCGGGGTTGCCGCGATGAGCAGCATCCGCGCCGCGATTGCCGCTACGAACAGCTTCATCATATGTCTATTAAACAGCTTGGGATAGGAGTGTTTGGCATACAGCAACAAAAATAATTCTATCGACACCCCGGAAAAATCCTGGATTTTGGTAAACAGCTCGTATGGAAATGCCGCTAGGGGCAGCATCGCGATTTTTTCGCTGTGCGTCATCGAATACAAGGCCGTTGTTACACAGCTCAACCCGAAATAGAGCCACGAACGCTCCCGCCCCTGCACCCACCAAAAAAGCAGAATGAAAAAGGCTCCGATTAACAGAAAGGTTGATGCGGCCAACAAATCTTTGGCAATCGCCGACTCCCGGGCGGACTGAATGTCCTCCTGAAAGCCCAATACAATGGATTGGGTAATGCCCCCCTGGGAATACCGGTAGTTCGCAACCTGCACGACGATATCAAGACTGTTGCCGTCCGCCGAAAAAAAACGGACGTACGGCGAGTTCACAGAAACCGTTCCCTGCTTGTCCATCCCCGGGGTGCCCCGGCCGCCGAGCTTCTTGCCGTTTACGAACAGAGTATGGGCCGTTTTGATATTCGTCTGCCTGATCCCGTAGCTTTGGCCAGCCCCATCCGGCAGTTCAACATGCAGCCGGAAGGTGGCATACCCGTAAGGCGACTTCTTCCAGTCCTTGACCGTATAATGCTCCCATCTGTTCGGCACGTGGACATAACCATTCATCTCAGGCAGCTTGCCGTTCTTGGTTTCCGGGAGAAAATCGTCGGGAGTCAGGAGTACATATGGGTAAAATTCCCATTCTCCATCCAGACGGACGCTGCCGTTATCGGCAAAGCTCCAGCCGGTTAAATCCATTGTCCCGTTTACCGCTTCAGGCCGGCTTCCTGCAGCAGGCCGGCTTGCCAAGATGAAGTACGTCATCATAAGAGTGATTGCCGCACAAATAATTATGAATGCGGCTATTGCTTTTTTACGCATCTGCCTTCCCCTCATACTCAGTAACGGTTTGTGTGAATACGTTCTCGAAAGCACTGTTCTTGTCGAATAAAGTAGTTGATCTATACCTATATAAAATCCATGTTTTATTACAGCATATGAGGTTGTCCATTCAACAATCGGTGAACTTCTCGCCCTATACCTCCGTAACTAACCAATCCATCACTTGCCCAATTCTTTGGTTCAATCTCTAGTCTCTCACCTAGTATATTATAAAACTTCTTAGATGTTGAGTTCCAGAATCCAAAGTCTACCTCGTTATCTTCTTCGCTAACGCCAATATTTCCAATCGTTTCATAGAAACCTTTATACCAACCTTGAAGGTTAATTACTAGAGGCGGAATTTGCAACTCATAAGGGTTAAGGCTAGTAGGCAACTCCTACTTATGTAAAACAGCCTTATAAATATAGACTAAGATCATTCCATTCATAAATGGGTTTAACCTCTCAACTTTTGCAAATTAAGGATATTATCAAAACTCTTTTCTGAATGATAGGATATGACTGCTTAACGTAAAAAAGCCCCTTAATAGAGGCTTCTCATCATTTCAATTAGTTATCTTATCGTTAGTTGTAAGAGAAAGACTTTGTTCTATGGAATTACGTTCTACTACCACTTCAATTCTCTGCTTTACCACTACTTGTCAACGGACATTTACTTCAGCTCTTGCTTCTTATTTTTTAAACTAAACAAAGAACAGCCGGTTTCCCGACTGTTCTTTGTTTAGTTCCTATTCCGTTGTGTAAGGCAACAACGCGATTGTACGGGAGCGTTTGATCGCAATCGTCAAAGCACGTTGGTACTTAGCGGAAGTACCAGTTACACGTCTAGGAAGAATCTTCCCGCGCTCGCTGATGAACTTCTTAAGAGTCTCGATATCTTTATAGTCAATGTGCTTAATTTTGTTAACTGTGAAGTAACAAACTTTACGACGTTTGCCTTTACCGCCTTTGCCACGAGGAGCAAATTTGCGATCGCCGCGATCTTCACTATTGTTATCTCTTTTTTGGAAAGCCATGTGTTTGTTCAGTCCTTTCTACATTTAGAATGGCAAGTCATCATCGGAAATATCGATCGGTTTTCCGTCATCAATGAAAGGATCCTGCTGCTCGCGCGATCCACCGCCACGATTGCCACTACCGCTTCCGCCGCCGTAGCTAGCGTTAGAGTTAGATGATCCGCCTTCTTCTCGACTTCCGGCACTATTATTGGACTCAAGGAAACGTACATTATCGGCAATAACTTCGGTTACGTAAACACGTTTACCCTCGTTATTATCATAATTACGTACTTGAATTCTTCCTTCCACAGCAGTCAAACGACCTTTACGCAAATAGTTCGCGCATGTTTCGGCAAGCTGCCTCCACGTGACGATATTGATAAAGTCCGCTTCCCGTTCTTTCGAACCTCCACTTGTGAAAGGGCGGTCTACTGCAAGAGTAAACTGCGTAACAGCTACACCGGCTGGCGTATAGCGAAGCTCTGGATCTTTGGTCAATCTACCGATAAGAATAACACGGTTCAACATCGGACATTCCCCCTGACGAAAATACTGGCATGCATTTAAGCTACGTCGTTTGTGATTAAGTGACGGATAACTTCATCCGAAATCTTAAGTACGCGATCAAGTTCTGTTACAACAGCAGGTTCTGCGTTGAAGTGTACCAGCACATAGTGCCCGTCACGGAACTTATTGATCTCATACGCAAGACGGCGTTTGCCCATCAGGTCATGTTTGGAGACTTCGCCTCCACCGTTCGTGATGATGCCTTGGAACTTTTCTACTGTAGATTGAACAACTTCTTGCTCAATGTCAGTACGAATGATGTACATCATTTCATATTTGCGCATGTATTTCACCTCCTTTTGGACTAAGCGGCTCCTATTCAAACTTGTTAGACAAGCGAAGGAGCAAGGAGCGAGGATTCTTATTCAAAACTCGCACCTGAATACTATAGCAAATCGAGCGACAGATTACAAGTTTTTCTCTCATAAAGTGCAAAGGATGAACATGGCAATGTTCAACATACATGCTTCCCTCTTCTTGGGGTAATCTAACTACGATTATAATTCTTATGAAGAGGTGATCATTATGGGTGAATGGACACATTTTAACGAAGGCGATCATGTTCCTAATGATGGTGAGTATATGGAAATTGGCGAGAATGCCTTTCACATGGGCATTAATAATCCCAAAACCGTCACCTTGAAAAAAGGCGACACTTTTCCGGCAACTAGCAACCATAATCGCAAATGGCACCGCAAGGGGTTAAGGCAGTAGTTCGATCATGACAAGGAGAATGACTCCATGAAAACAACAACATTTACGTGGCTGTTCACTTTTATCGGCGCAGCCCTATGCTTGATGCATTATTTATTTCATGATCACGATGCCTTCTATATGATCTTCTACGCTCTCAGTGTGCCAGCATGGTTCGCGTCCACATTTACTGACATCTATGAAATCTCCATGTTTAGGATGCTTATCATCTACGCATTGACTATTGCTTCCTGGTCACTAGTCGGCTATGTCATCGACCGCTACTCTGTCAGCTACAGGAATAATCGAGCAGACTAGTTGTCTTTGAAGAGGGATTGTCCCAAAAATTAGTGAACCTTGAGCCAAGCCCTCTCTTACGAATTCAGCAACCTTTATTTGATCAAAAAGGCCATTTAAGAAAATCTAACGAATTCCCAGAGCGTTATCCCAAGAAAAAGATCACCATTTCGCCTATAAGCGACTCAATAGAGCCAATTCAGTTCACTAGATCATCAAACAAGCCAATTTCTCATCTATAAGCATCGTACAGTTCATTAGAATAACGATGGATTATATGGGGGATTGGGAACAGGGCTCGGACGCCGAGGCTGTCCTCAAAGTCATACAAAATGACTTTGAGGACAGCCTCTCTTTTTTAATCCTTGCACCCCATTCACCAAGCCGCGCTAGAACTATCCCCTACTATTATCGTTATTATGGGACAGCCTCTTTTTCATATTCCACTCTTCCCGTACGGAAGGCTATGCCTTATAATTTACTATATCTACCAATCTATCTATGAGGTGACCTTTTGGACACGAATAATCATAAACATCCGACTGATCCATCCCTGCAACCCGCCCCTTCCAGCTCGATTAGCCGTAGGAAGCTCTTGTCTACCTTAGGTGCTGCAGGACTAGCTTTGGCCACGGGAGACGTTTTTCTTAACGCTGCAACCGCACAAGCTGCATCCCCTTCCTCTGTGATCTACAACATCAAGGACTACGGAGCTCGGGGTAATTTCCGCTTTGATGAGGATGACGCTCCTTATATTCAAAGTGCTCTGGACGCCGCAGCAATCACTGGGGGGATCGTTTTCGTTCCAGCAGGCGTCTATTTTGTCAAAATGCCTTTGCGGCTCAGCTCTAATGTTACTTTGATGGGAACTGGCAATAACAGCATTCTTCGCTCTTCCATGAATAAGTTCGGAATCCTGAATATATCCGCCGCTCATCACATACATATTCATCGCTTGGCCTTCCAAGGTGTCGGCACCTTTGGCATGACGTCCGTTCCGCTGCTAGAAAGCGGAGTTTCACTCAATCAAGCGAGCGATATCCGCATCACCGATTGCTTATTTTCCTCCATTGATAATGGTGTGAAATCCGTAGATTCCTCCCGTGTCGTTGTAGAAGGCTGCACCTTCGATACAATCATAGGGACCTTAGATTACGATTCGCAAGGCTTCGGTATCTGGTGCAGTAATGCAGCCGATCATTACCTGGCCCAAAATTATTTCAACATGCTGTTCCAAACCTGCATCTCCATGAGCAATGGCAGCCGTAACTCCGTCATCACTCGCAATCACATGCAAAAATGCTACACATCCGGCATCGATCTCGTATCCGCCCCCAAAGAGGAACCGTGCAAGCTCAATACGATCTCTGGCAACACGATAGAGAACTTCACGAACTCCAGCGGCAAAACCGGCTATACGGTCGGCATCCGCCTCAAGGGCAATTGTATATCCAACATCATTTCTTCCAATGTGTTAAGTGACATAGATGATAGCGGCATTCAATTGTTGGGAGCGGCTGATCGCCAGAAGGAACGGCCTCATTATAATCAAATCTCAGATAACCAGCTGCAAACTATCGGCTTCGCAGCTCTTCATCTCATCAATGCCTATGACAATCAAGTTTGGCATAACACGGTTCAAGGCTGTAAGGGTGATGGGATTCTCCTCGCCTCGGAGGGCAAAGGTACCGGATCTTTCTGCGATAGAAACCAAGTCACCAGCAACAGTCTAAACCGCTGCACCAAAGCACCAATTCGCATTACAGATGGGAACTGCCAGGAAACAGTGTTATTCGGAAACCTTGGCACAGGCAATGGCGAGAAGATAACCGATAAGGGCAAGGACACAGTAACTTCAGCCCTTTAGGCAATCTGACTAACTGATTATGCTTATTCCGCCCTGCTTCATAGCTTTGCCCGATAGGCATTTCCAAACTCGTCAGATGACACACAAAAAGGCCGCGCAACGGATTCCAGTTGCGCGGCCTTCTGCTTATTTTTGGAATACTCTTTTCTCCGAAATCTTGCCGTCATCGAAAAACACAACTTCCAAATAATAACCCGGCTGATTCGATATTTCGAAATCATAGGTCTTCTTGCCATTCTCATCTTTAACTAACTTGCCTTTAGCGCCTGTTTGTTTAACCAGATCGTCATAGGTTCCCGTCATGTTTATCTTATCGGCTTGTTCCTTCGTAATTTTCGGAAGTGGCTCATCCTTCACTGCGTCCTTGCTGCCAGCTTGTGGAGTAGCTGTTGCTGTTGTACCACCGCTTGTCCCACTAGGCGTCGCAGAAGCCCCTGCTGAGGGCTGTACGGTTGCCCCTGTTGTTGGACTAGGACTTGATGTACTTGTCCCTGTATCCTTCTTAGAACACCCTGTAACGACTACCGCCAGTACCACCATGATCATCAACCAATTTTTCATACCAATTACCTCCTTCTTAGCGCCTAAATCCAGACTTGGACTTATTCTGCTAACTTTACTTTCCTTTTATCCCCGCATAGAGCAAATAAGCTCTATTCATCATTCTAGACGTAATAACCATAGAAATGGTTTCAAAAAGAGAAAAAGCCCCCCACGTTGATATCAACGCAGAAGGCTTTAGCATGTTTGTTATCGATACGGAAAGAGTGGGAGTCGAACCCACGCACGCCTCGCGACGCCTAACTGATTTCGAGTCAGCCCCCTTGGACCACTTGGGTACCTTTCCAAGAAAACGAGAACAGGACTTATTGTATCAAAAAAGTCTGTCTCTCGCAAGTGTTTTTCCTCAATCATTCAGGAAGTCTCTTCTTCCGCCTGCGCATTCGATCTGAGCACCTTTTTCAGCTTGCTTTCGAACTTCGTTCTAGGCACGAGAACACTATGTTTGCAGCCTACACATTTGATTCGAATATCCATGCCCATGCGAATGATTTCCATTTCATTAGTGCCACACGGATGGGGCTTTTTCATCTGCACAATATCGCCTAGCTGATACTGCTTCTTCTCCATTCGCCTGTCACCCCTTTTCAAGTCAAATTCGTTAGGAGCCTCCTAGATTTATCACTTCTATTTGACTCATATCTAGTTGTTTTTTGATTTCAACATTCAGAAGTCTGGTAACATTGAACTGTGTTGTTGGCTTGCACTCTGCGATAACCCGAATTTTCAAATCCGCCGATCCGACAACCTGCACACCCAGCACTTCAGGTTCCTTAACAATATTGTCTGTAAGCGTCTGTACATGCTTGACCGTATCTTTGAGAATTTGTGTTGCTTGATCAATATCAAGATGATTCGGCACCGTCACATCAACAACAGCCAAAGAATTGTAGGTAGAGAAGTTGGTGACTTGTTTAATGTTCCCATTCGGAATGATGTGGACTTCACCGGTCCAACTTTTGATTCTCGTTACACGAATTCCGATCTCTTCAACCGTTCCTTTGAATTGATCAATCTGAATAACATCCCCCACACCGAATTGATCTTCGAAAATAATAAAGAATCCCGTTATTACATCTTTGACCAAACTTTGCGCCCCAAAACCAATGGCCAAACCAAGAACACCAGCACCCGCAAGCAGCGGCCCTAGATTAAGGCCAACTTGACTAAGAATGAGCATAATACAAATGAAATTAATCGTATACGTAATTAAATTATGTAACAGACTTCCGATCGTATTCGATCTTCTTCTATCAAATTTTAACGGTGACTTATCTCTCGCTATCATCATATGAGAAATCGTTTTGTTCGCAATTTGAATGCAAACTTTAGCGGCTACATAGATTAATATAATTCTTACGATAATCCAAAATATCGAAGCTAGCATTTCCGGTTTGGTCACATGTTCCGATATCCACTGCGTCAAGCTTGTAAAATAATTCGTGATAAAGGCCATAGCCAGACCTCCTTATCTTCATTCCATGGTAACATATTTATCTTCTTTTTTGAAATAAATGCCTCTAATTTCGACATGCTCAGAAGCAATAATCTCTTTCACTTGTGATAGATTCTCTCCTGGAAATTCAATAGAAAGCGCACAGCCAGCAGTGACTTCCTTAGGCGTAGGTCTGATGTCAATTTCAATATCTGCGTACTCTAGCAGCATCTCGGCTCTCAGTGCTTGCTGCGTAGAATCGAATGCTAATAACATCTCTGAATATTTCAGGGGAAATCCTCCTCACCCTACGTATAAATGTCCCTATCTATCCATATACTAGTAAAAAAATGAAATAGCATTTGGAGGGATAATATGAAATTTCAATTTGGTTTGGACGGCGTTACGAACACGGATTTAGCCCCACTGAAAATCCAGCACACCGATGCCGATACCCCGTTTCTTCTCTCTAAACATTTACAATCGATCTTCAGCAAACTTCCAACCTATCAACCTATCGTTGTTATTTGTGTAGGAACAGATCGCTCAACCGGCGATTCCCTTGGACCACTAGTTGGCACTCATTTGAACCGAATTCCTTCGCTTCGTAATCTCCACCTTTTTGGCACTTTGGATGAGCCTGTTCATGCTATGAATTTATCCGAGACCGTGGCAAAAATCCAACAACAATTTCAAAATCCTTTTATTGTTGCCGTTGATGCCTGTTTGGGGCAGGTGTCCAGTGTCGGATGCATTCAAGTCGCTGATGGACCTTTGAAACCCGGTGCCGGCGTGAATAAGGACTTACCTCCGGTCGGCAACATCCATGTAACCGGAATTGTTAACGTTGGCGGCTTCATGGAATATTTCGTCCTTCAAAATACTCGTCTTAGCTTAGTTATGAATATGGCTCATATCATTGGTGATGCCCTGCACGCTGCTTTGCGTCGTACCCAAGCCTACACACCGAATGCTACGGCTGCTTTAAAGTTTGATTAATAGCCTCTTTTTCTTCCGGGCTAAGCGTATATGTGGATTGTGCTTTTTGAATTGGCTTCGCATACAAATACATTTGTTCTCGACTATGTATTCCCGTTAGAATGACACCATCTTGATACTCATCCAGGATCGCAATTGTGAAGCTAAGATCGCTCCCGCCTTCATTAAAAGCATTGTAGCGATGAATAGCTACCTTGGATTTCATTTTCATCATCGCATTCTGAATCGTTCCAACCTTGGCTGCAGTCGCTTGCGATTCGGCCTTTTGCTCGTTTAAGCCATGCTGCATATCAATAAGGAGCTGCTCCATATTTTCTGCTTTGGACCCATTCATCATCTGCGTGTATTGTTTACGCAAGGACGATAGTTTGACAAAAAGCACAATAATGAAAATAAACAAAACAAGAATGAGCGCAAAGCAACCTAGTACAATGAACCCGCCATCTATGCCAAACAGTTCCCCCATGGTTTATCCCTCTTTCTATTTAGCGTATTGCGAATGGATCTCCTTTACCGCCTGTATCAAAGCATTAACTTCCTCATCCGTTGTAAAATAACCGATACTCGCTCGAACCGCTCCTTTGGCTAAAGTACCTGCTGCCTCATGGGCAAGCGGTGTGCAATGGTAACCTGAACGAACAGCTATTTGAAACGATTGATCCAATATAAAAGCAACCTCTGAAGAATCCGCATCTTGGATATTAAATGAAACAATTCCTGTCTTATTTTGCCCAAGTGACGGACCAAGAATCGTGACTCCTCCAATTCCCAGTAAGCCCTCCATGAGCATCTGAGTTTGACGCCATTCCTTCTCATGGATCTTCTCAACCGTTTCTGCAAGAACAAATTTTACGCCTTCATTCAATCCTGCAATACCAACTGTGTTTTGTGTTCCAGCTTCATATCGGTCAGGTCTCACCGTAGGCTGTTGAATCGCTTCAGATTGACTACCCGTACCTCCATGCAGGAGAGGATCCAAATCGAGGTTTGGATTTATGTACAAACCACCCGTTCCCTGAGGCCCTAGAAGCCCCTTGTGGCCCGGGAAAGCCAACATATCGATATTCATACTCTGAACATCAATAGGCAGTATACCGGCGCTCTGAGCAGCGTCTATAAGCAGCCTAGCCCCATGTGAACGGCATAGCTCTCCAATTTCACCTACAGGCATAATTGTTCCTAATAAATTAGAACTATGGCTGACCACAACTAAAGTAGTATTCGGTTTAAATGCCTTCCTTAACTCTTCCAAATGTATATATCCTTGTTGATCGTTCTGAATATAGGTTAGCTCCACGTCGGCTGTTGCTTTCAAATATTCAAGCGGCCTTCTGACCGAGTTATGTTCAATATTCGTACAGATGACATGATCCCCAGGTTTAACAAAACCTTTGATTGCTTGGTTAAGCGCATGCGTTGTATTCAAAGCAAATGAAATGTCATTAGGATTTTTCACACCGAATAGTTTAGCTGTATGTTTCCGCGTTTCAAATAACACCCGGCTAGCCTTTACAGCCATTTGGTGACTGCCTCTGCCTGGGTTGGCAGCAAACTCCTCCATACAATTCATCATCGCCGTCATAACGGCAGGTGGCTTTGGCCACGAAGATGCCGCCTGATCGAAATACATTACACCCTTCATCTTTTCACCCTCTCCTATACATGATGGATTGCTTTTCTGGTGTCTACTCATAAATATAGCATACCTTAGTTTGATCTTTCATTTCGAAAGAAAACCATAGGTATGCTATCTAATTTTAAGAGATTTTGCCTTGAAGGAGTTCAAGTAACCGATTCAAATCATCCTTTGAATAGTAAAGAAGTTCAATCTTACCTTTGTCTTGCTGCGCTTTGATTTTCACCGTTGTGCGGTAAATATCTCTTAGTTGGTCCTCAGCTTGATTAATGTAAGGGTCTCTATTCTTTTCTTTTTGAACCTTCTTTTCTTTTTCTTGAGCTGGTGCCTCTTCCAACATCTTCACAGCTTCTTCAAGTTCGCGGACACTCCATTGTTTACTTATGGTCGTTTCAGCAAGCTCTTTCTTCACTTTATCATCCTTCACACCGACAATGGCTCTTGCATGACCCATCGATAATGTTCCACGTGAAACATATTGCTTAATGGATTCCGGTAGTTGAAGCAATCTTAGGAAGTTCGCTATGTGTGAGCGGCTCTTCCCTACTTTAGCGGAAAGCTCTTCTTGGGTTAAAGAAAACTGATCAATGATTCCTTGATAGGCAAAAGCAATCTCCATCGCATTCAGATCTTCCCGTTGGACATTCTCAATCAATGCAATTTCCATCACCTGTTGATCTGAAAAACTTCTTTCAACAGCTGGGATCGTCGCTGCGCCCGCAACTTGCGAAGCACGGAACCTGCGTTCACCTGCAATAATTTCGAACCCTTTAAGAACTTTACGAACAATAATAGGTTGGATAACACCATGCTCTTTAATCGAATCAGCAAGTTCTTTAATGCTATCTTCGTTAAAGTGCTTCCTCGGTTGATACGGATTAGCTCTCAACTGGGATAAAGGAATCTGAATAACTTTATCACTTTCATCAATATGTAACGAAGTGATTAAAGCATCTAACCCCTTACCTAAACCTTTGGATAGACCTTTGGTCATACAGAGATCACTTCCTTCGCAAGCTCTAAATACACTTCCGCGCCTTTTGATCTAGGGTCATATGTAACGATAGACTGTCCATGGCTGGGCGCTTCGCTCAAGCGAACGTTTCTTGGAATAATCGTTTGATATACTTTTGTTTGGAAATACTTCTTCACTTCTTCAATGACCTGAATACCTAAGTTCGTTCTTGCATCAAACATCGTTAACAAAACACCTTCAATTTGAAGCCCTGTATTAAGATGCTTTTGGACCAGTCGAACTGTATTAAGCAGTTGGCTTAGTCCTTCAAGCGCATAATATTCACATTGAATTGGGATAATGACAGAGTCAGCAGCAGTCAATGAGTTAATCGTAAGAAGACCAAGAGACGGGGGACAATCTATAAGGATATAGTCGAATAAATGTTTAACTAACTGAAGCGATTTCTTCAAACGAACTTCTCTTGAAATCGTAGGTACTAATTCGATCTCGGCTCCAGCAAGCTGAATCGTCGCTGGCAAGATTTTAAGATTTGGAACATTTGTATCAACAATTGCATCTTTGGGATGAACGTCATTAATCAGTACGTCATAAATACAATTCACTACGTCTGCTTTATTAACGCCTATACCACTTGTCGTATTCCCTTGCGGATCAATATCAACAAGAAGCACTCTCTTCCCAAGAGAAGCTAAGGAAGCTCCCAAATTAACAGAAGTTGTCGTCTTGCCGACGCCACCCTTCTGATTCGTTATTGCTATTATTTTAGACAAAACCATTTCACCTCAATCAACTTATGTTCCAAATGCCAATCAAAAGCAGTATCCCTATCTTAACACATCTATCATCTAGTTACCTCACTATTTGATAGTTATATCTCATAAGATGCAAAAAAACGGCTTGCGCCGTTTAAGGTAGCAATAAATGCCCATATTAACGTTTAGGAATTTTAATAATAATTTCGTAATGATCCTCATGATCCTTCTCAGAAGTGTTAATGTTTAGCCCGGAGCTCGTCACCATTTCAACAGACTGGCGAATTGTATTTAAAGCTAGTCTTACATCCTTCGTAAAAGAAACACGCTTAGACTTCTTAATCTTCGCCGCTTCTTTTAGGAAATTAATTTTAATCTCAGTTTGCTTCACATTCCACTCTTTAACAATAATCTCTTCAAGTACTTTTACTTGAAGCTCTTCTTGATCCAGTGCCAGCAAAGCCCTAGCATGACGCTCTGTAATCTTCCGCTCCATTAAAGCCATCTTCACAGGCTCACTTAGATGCAAGAGCCTAATTTTATTGGCAATCGTAGATTGGCTCTTTCCTAATCGCTGAGCTAAGCTTTCCTGCGTTAGATCATGCATTTCGATCAGTTGCTGATACGCAGCAGCCTCTTCTATCGCCGTAAGACCTTCTCGTTGAAGATTCTCAATCAGAGCAATGGATGCAGCTTGTGAATCATTGAAATCTCGTACAATTGCTGGAATCGTATCCAGTCCTAGCTTCTTAACAGCTCTAAGACGTCTTTCACCAGCAATTAGTTCAAACGTATTATTTTTAACTCTGACAACAATCGGCTGAATAATGCCATGAGTACGGATCGTTTGGCATAGTTCTTCAAGTCGATCATCATCAAACAAAGTCCTAGGCTGATAGGGACTTGGAATAATGTTATTAACGGGTATGTTTTTGACCTCATCCGTGTTTGAACGATCTGTAAGCCCAAATAACTTTGATATTTGTTCTTTCATAGGAAAACCAACCACCAACTCTTCCCGTAGTTTAAGCGACCAATACGATCCAAAGATAGACGCCCTCTTCGTCCTACAGAACGAAAACGCTTGTCAAGATTACGGCGAAGTATGACAAGTGCTCACATAAACATACTAACTTTATCATATATATTCTACTTAGATATAATTCTCCATGAAAAGCCAAAATCCTGCTTGAACTACACGATCTACATAATGTTTAAATGTTTCACGTGGAACAATTTCACATTTTGGACAATGGTTCTTTCAAAGGAATGCCTGCTTTTCTTGGATACTTGCTTGGCGTTGCAGACAGCTTTTGAATTTCAACAAAGTGTCGAACCGATTCCTCAATCGGCAGCACCATACGGTTTACCTTTATAACTTTGCCTTTTAATTCAGACAAGCTATAACTGGCACTCGCAAGTTCCTCTTCAATTTCAGAACCCTTCATCGCGAGGAAAGTCCCATCCTTTTTTACAAAAGGAAGGCAGAACTCATTCAAAACTTGAAGTCTCGCTACTGCTCTGGCCGTTACTAGATCGAAGTGATCTCGGTACTTAGGAAGTCTAGCAACATCCTCCGCCCTGCCATGCACGCAGTCCATATCAGTCAAACCAAGTAAATTGACGATTTCTTTCAAAAAAAGAATTCTCTTATTCAAAGAATCGACAATAGTCACTTTAAGATACGGAAATGCAATTTTCAAAGGAATACTTGGAAAACCTGCCCCTGAGCCTATATCCGCTAGCGTCATAACAGAATCCATAGAAAAGTTGAAAGAAATAGAGAGAGAATCATAGAAATGTTTCAAATAAACTTGATCCCTCTCTGTAATGCCTGTCAAATTCATTTTTTCATTCCACGCAACCAGAGTCTTATAATACTGTTCGAATTGATCTAGCTGGTGCGCGGAAAGAAAAATATGTTCTTTCTCTAATAATTGAGTAAACTGCTGCTGAATTGCGTCCATTAGTTACCTCTTGCCGCGGTGACACGATTATAATGTTCCAAATAAACAAGTAAGATAGAAATATCCGAAGGTGTAACTCCGCCAATACGTGATGCTTGCCCGATCGAGATTGGACGAATCTTAGCAAGCTTTTGCTTAGCTTCCGTTGCTATTCCGTGAATTTCACTATACTCAATGTCATCCGGAATTTTCTTTTTCTCCATTTTGCGTAAACGTTCAACTTGATTGCTTTGTTTTTCGATATACCCTGCATATTTCACTTGAATCTCCACTTGTTCTTTCATCTCATCATCTAATGGAAGCGGAGATGGGCACATTTGCTCAATAGCACTGTAACTAATCTCAGGACGACGAAGTAAAGATATAGCCGGAACAGAGTTATTAAGTTGAACGCTCTCTAAGCTTTCCAACAATTGTTGAACATGTGGTTCAGGTTTAATTTTATCAACAGCAAGGCGTTCAATTTCTTGATCAACCAATGACCTCTTGTTAAGAAACGCTGCATAGCGCTCTTCAGAAATCAAACCGATTTCGTAGCCAATGGGTGTCAAGCGAAGATCTGCATTATCATGACGAAGCAGCAGACGATATTCCGCGCGTGAAGTTAAGAGACGATAAGGTTCATTTGTACCTTTCGTAACAAGGTCATCAATAAGAACACCGATATAACCTTCTGAACGATCCAAAACAACTGCTTCTTTACCCAAAGCTTTGCGAGCTGCATTAATACCCGCCATAACACCTTGGCCGGCAGCTTCTTCATATCCGGAAGTTCCATTAATTTGTCCAGCTGTAAACAGTCCACTCACCAATTTAGTTTCAAGCGAAGGCTTCAACTGTGTAGGGACAACGGCGTCGTATTCAATGGCATATCCGGTACGCATCATTTCTACTTTCTCCAAACCAGGAATAGACCGTAAAATACCCAACTGTACGTCCTCAGGCATGCTCGTGGATAATCCTTGAACATAATATTCGGATGTATTGCGGCCTTCTGGCTCCAAGAAGATCTGATGTTTAGGTTTATCAGCGAAACGAACAATTTTATCTTCAATAGATGGGCAGTATCTTGGACCGGTCCCTTCAATAGCCCCCGAAAACATAGGAGCACGATGCAAGTTAGAATTAATGATGTCGTGCGTCTGTTCAGACGTATAAGTCAACCAGCAAGGAAGCTGTTCATTGTTGGTCGGTTCACCCTTTGTTTCGAAAGAAAAGAACTTAGGAACATCATCCCCAGGCTGAATTTCCGTCTTGCTGAAATCAATTGTATCTTTATGAACACGCGGTGGCGTGCCTGTTTTGAAGCGAACAAGATCAAAGCCAAGCTTACGCAATGATTCGGACAACTTAACCGAAGGTTGTTGATTGTTAGGGCCGCTCTCGTACATGAGCTCACCCATAATGACTTTCCCTCTTAAATAAGTGCCTGTTGTGAGAACAATACATTTGGCGTAGTATTCAGCGCCAGTTTTCGTAATAACACCTTTACAGATACCATCTTCAACAATAAGCTCTTCCGCCATGCCTTGACGTAATGTCAGGTTCTGCGTAGCTTCAATTGTTTCTTTCATTTTGTGTTGATAAGAGAACTTATCTGCTTGAGCACGAAGTGCGTGAACAGCAGGACCCTTGCCCGTATTCAACATCCGCAATTGAATATATGTTTTATCAATGTTGCGGCCCATTTCACCGCCAAGTGCGTCAATTTCCCTAACAACGTGGCCCTTCGCAGGACCACCAATTGATGGATTGCAAGGCATGAAAGCAACCATATCTAGATTTATCGTCAATAGCAGTGTATTACATCCCATCCGTGCAGATGCCAATGCAGATTCACATCCTGCATGACCAGCCCCGATTACAATTACATCATAATCACCAGCATGATATCCCATTATAAACGTCCCTCCCTCTTTTATGAAAACGCAAATGCTGTCGTTTTCATTTTCCTAAACAGAATTGTGTAAAGATCTGATCAATCAAAGACTCACCAACGGAATCACCAATAATCTCACCGAGCTGCTCCCAGGCTGCTCTTATATCAATCTGAATCATATCAATAGGTACATATTGTTCATTCGCTTCCAAAGCATCGTGCAAAGATCGTTTGGCTTGCTTCAGTAGAGAAATATGTCGAACGTTGCTCACGTAAGTTAAATCGCTAGATTCTAACTTACCTTCGAAGAATATAGCCGCAATCGCCTTCTCAAGATCCTCAATACCTTTATTCTCGATCAGAGACAACTCAACAATACGTTCCTGTGGAAAATAACTCAGCACTTGTTCAACATTCAGTTTTCTAGTCAAATCAATTTTATTTAAAATGACAATCGTTTGTTTATCCGCGAGCTGTTTCATCAAAGCAATCTCATCAAATTGGAGCTCTTCATTGCTATTTAAAACTAATAAGATTAAATCAGCTTCAGCTAGCGCGGTTCTCGAGCGTTCAACACCTATTTGTTCAACTAGATCAGTCGTCTCGCGAATCCCTGCCGTATCCAACAGTTTCAAAGGAATGCCGCCAATATTAACGAACTCCTCAATAACATCCCTGGTAGTCCCCGGTATATCCGTTACAATAGCCCGATTCTCCTGGGCCAACTCGTTCAATAGGGATGACTTACCCACATTCGGTTTGCCTACAATGGCCGTCTCGATACCCTCGCGAAGAATCTTGCCTTGCTCAGCGGTCACCAAAAGACGGTCTATTTCAAACATAACCGTATCACATTTGTTCTTTATAAAAGAATTGGTCATCTCTTCTACATCATGCTCAGGATAATCAATATTCACTTCCACATGAGCCATTAACTCTACCAAAACATGACGTAAATGCTTAATTTGCTTCGATAAGTTTCCTTCAACTTGCTTCAAAGCCACCTTGAATGCACGATCTGATTTGGCTCTAATCAAATCGATAACAGCCTCGGCTTGCGTCAAATCAATCCTTCCATTCAAGAAGGCACGCTTCGTAAACTCACCTGGTTCAGCCAACCTAACTCCTTGCTGCAATAGCAAATCGAGCACCTTTTTGACAGAGACAATGCCCCCGTGACAGCTGACTTCGACCACATCTTCCATCGTGAACGAACGCGGAGCTTTCATTAACGTAACGAGAACCTCCTCTACCTTTTCGGCAGAAACAGGTTCTACAATGAATCCATAATGTACCGTATGCGTCTGCGCAACAGATAATTTCGTTTTTGAGCGGAAAATCCGTTCCACGAATGGGACGGCTTCCTCTCCGCTCACACGAATAACCGCTATCCCACCCTCTCCAAGCGGCGTAGAAATAGCAGCAATCGTATCATTTAACATAGTATTTGCACCTCGAATTTACCTCATCTTAAAGAAAAAGCAATGACATGATCAAAGTCATTGCGGCAGATTTATTTGACAGCGATAACCACCCGACGGTTCGGTTCCTCGCCTTTACTGTAAGTTTTTACGACGGCATGTCCCTGTAATTCAGCATGAATAATCTTGCGTTCCTGCGAATTCATGGGTTCAAGTATGACTTCTTTTTTGGACTTAATCACACGATTGGCAAGCCTAACTGCAAGCTCTTCCAACGTCTTCTTCCGTCTGTCCCTGAAATTCTCCGCATCTAAGATAATACGAAAGTGAGAATTCGCATACCGGTTTGCAACGATATTCACTAGATACTGCAGAGCATCCAGTGTTTGTCCTCTTTTACCGATTAAAATCCCTAATTCCGAACCACTCATGTTCAAGATATAGCCTTCACGATCCTTGCGCGTATCTATGGTGATGGAAATCTGCATCGCTGCGAACATATCTTGTAAGAAAGCAATCGCTTCCTCAAGTGGATCCGGTATCAATTCAAGCTCGACTTTAGCTTCTTTGGAACCAATAAATCCGAACAACCCTCTAGAGGGCTGCTCCAAAATATGAATGTTAACACGATCCTCGGAAACTTGCCATTGAGATAAACCGGATTTAACCGCTAGCTCAATAGTCTTTCCAGTCACCACAATTTTTTTCATTTGGACAGGCCACCCTTATTTTTTTGCGATCCGGACTTTTGTGATCCAGGAGAACCATAAATAAAGTAAGACTGAACGATCGTAAATATATTACCGTAGATCCAGTAAAGTGGAAGTGCCGCCGCGAAATTCATGGACATCACGAAAATCATGACTGGGAAAATATATAGCAAGCTTTTCATTTGTTGATTCATTTGGGAAGACATAAACATTTGTTGAACGAACGTTGTTGCCGCGGCAATAATCGGAAGAATATAGTAATGATCCGGTTGACCAAGATTCATCCATAAGAAGGTATGCTCACGAATGTGATCGTTCCGCATAATCGCTTGATAGAGAGCGATCAGAATTGGCATTTGAACAATGATTGGAAAACATCCAGCTAAAGGATTCACACCATTTTGCTGAAAAAGCTTCATCGTTTCTTCCTGCTGTTTCTTTGCATCATCTTTATACTTTTCTTTGAGCTTCTTCATCTCAGGCTGCAAATCTTGCATCCGTTTGGAACTTTTGTACTGCTTTAAAGTAAGCGGCAAAATAATCAAACGAATAATCAAGGTAACAACTAAGATAGATAGCCCGTATTGACCCCATAAATGATCAGCGAACCAGTCAAGCGTTTGAGAAAGCGGGTACACGAAATATTTGACGAAAAAACCTGCGGTATTAGGATCGATTGGAGCCATTGCTGCGCTTGATGGACTACATCCTGACAGCAATAAGATCAACGCAGAAAGCGATGCAAGCAAATAGATTCGACGAGTCAAAATGAGATCCTCCTAAATATCTTTTCCATCATAAACTATAACACATCTTCAGCCCGCAAGGAAATATTGCGTCACTTTTTTATTGTGTCATTTCTTTTTAATAAAGAAGCTTTGCGGATGACATGCCAAATGCTTTTTTCCATCTCCGCATATTCCATTTCAACCACTGGTTTTCGCGCTAATAAGATGTAGTCATAATGAGGTGTCATCTGATCCTTTTTCAAGCGAATAATTTCCTTCATCATTCGTCGAAGCCGGTTGCGCACAACCGCATTGCCTACTTTTTTGCTCACAGAAACACCCAATCGGAATTGGTCTAGCTTTGGCTGCGGCAAATAATACAGAACAAATTGATGATTGGCCATCGATTTGCCGTACCGATAGATTTTATTGAAATCTTCTCTTTTAGCTAATCTATATTCTTTTTCCACGTGTTTGTACGCTCCAGACAGATAGCATCTATATAGGTAATGAACATGACAGACCTTATCTAGTTTTAACCAAATTCCCCATCAGTAAACTGATTCGACAAAAAGCAAAAAAAAAAGCCCCTTCCGGAGCCTCTTTTTACGCGCTAAGAATTTTTCTTCCTTTAAGACGACGAGCTTGCAGAACTTTACGTCCATTCTTCGTGCTCATTCTTTTACGGAAACCATGATTCTTCTTACGCTTTCTCGTATTAGGGTTAAACGTCGGACCCATCTATAGCACCTCCCTACCTGAGGATATCCATCCTACAAAATTTCTACTACTCATTAAATCATATTTCCCTTAGTAAAGTCAACCTACCCGAGTGTACAGAGAGTTATGACATTTTGTTCACCAGATTTGCAAAAGAACAACCTGTGCATAAAGTTTTCTCCGCTAAAAGAGAACCTTGTCGAAAATTAACAGAATATCAACAATATCTTGTGTTGTGAACAAAATCTATGCACAAGTTGTTGAGATTGTGGATAAAAACAAACAATCCGTTGATTAACGGGCTGTCTTTTGTTAAGATGATAATGTTTCTGTTGTGGATATACACCACAAACTCTCCGACTTATCAACAACCTGTGGACAACATTGTGAACAATTTTCCCTCTACAAGAATAAGTCATTTCGACCGATCCTTAATAATGTGGATAAAACGACAAAGTCCGTTCTTTTCTGACCTTAGCAGACAGCAAGGTTCATTTCGCCGTGAAACGAGCAAACTATATAAACGTGCTGATTAATTCTCTTATCATGACGATCACATAGATGTTGAATTGCTTTCATATCCTATTTTCAATGATTATCTACTTAACTGGCCTTATGCCACATGTTAATTTCAAAGGAGTGAATACTGTGGAAGGCCATTCTACCGACTTATGGCAACAGATTTTGACAATCATTCAGACCAAACTCAGTAAACCAAGCTTTGATACCTGGCTCAAATCAACGAAAGCGACAGTTTTTAATGACTCTACTGTCGTTATTTGTGCGCCCAACAATTTTGCGCAGGAATGGCTCGAAAGCCGCTATACCAAGCTAATTGAGGGAACCATTTACGATTTCACAGGCAAACATGTGTCCGTGAAGTTCATTATTGAAACCGAGGAGCAGAAATCCCAGGCTTCCGCGACATTACCAACCGTTATCCCCCCCAAGGGACCAGCCATTGTTGCAGGTGAAGAGAATTTCACCAATATGATGAATGCCAGGTATACATTCGATACCTTCGTTATCGGATCCGGCAATCGATTTGCTCATGCAGCATCCCTAGCCGTAGCCGAAGCACCAGCCAAAGCGTATAATCCGCTTTTTCTATATGGTGGCGTTGGGTTAGGCAAGACCCACTTGATGCATGCCATCGGTCATTATGTCCTTGAGCATAATCCAGGCTCGCGTGTGTTATATATTTCATCCGAGAAATTCACGAATGAGTTTATTAATGCGGTTCGTGACAACCGCGGTGAAGGATTTCGTAATAAATACAGGACAATCGACGTTCTACTGATCGATGATATTCAATTCCTCGCCGGTAAAGAAGGTACACAGGAGGAGTTTTTCCATACATTCAACGCTCTTCATGAGGAAGGAAAGCAAATTATTATATCCAGTGATCGCCCACCCAAAGAAATCCCGACGTTAGAAGATCGCTTGCGCTCAAGGTTTGAATGGGGCTTGATTACGGACATTCAACCGCCCGATTTAGAGACACGTATTGCGATTTTACGCAAGAAAGCCAAGGCAGAGAATTTAGAAATCCCGAATGAAGCGATGATCTATATCGCGAATCAGATCGATACGAATATCCGGGAACTTGAGGGTGCGCTTATCCGTGTAGTCGCCTACTCATCCCTGATCAATCAAGATATTAGCGTTCATTTAACGGCCGAGGCATTGAAGGATATTATCCCATCCAATCGCCCAAGAGTAATCACGATACAGGATATTCAGCAGCGAGTTGGAGAATTCTATGGACTGAAGCTTGAGGATTTCAAAGCGCGCAAGCGAACAAAAGCCGTAGCCTTCCCAAGGCAGGTTGCGATGTACCTGGCGAGGGAGCTGACAGACTTCTCTTTACCGAAAATCGGCGATAATTTTGGTGGTCGGGACCATACGACCGTCATTCATGCCCATGATAAAATAACAGAGCAGCTGAAAGTAGATCAGGATTTATATAAGATCGTTCACAACCTAACGGAACGAATCAAAAACCCCTCTTAATAACTTCTAAATTCAGATAAGCCTATGCACAATCTATTCACATGTGGATAGGCTTGATTTATATAAGATTCATCCACATATCCACATATCCAGAGCCCCTACTGCTATTACTAATAAAGAATGTTATTATATAAAGAATATGCTGACGCAAATTAAAAAAGAACCACAGGAGTGAAATCATGAAATTAACGATCCTTAAAGACCATTTAATCGAATCCATTGGTCACGTTTCCAAAGCAATATCATCTCGTACAACCATCCCTATCCTTACAGGGATCAAAATAGATGCAACCTTAAGCGGTGTAACCCTTACAGCGAGTGATACCGATATCTCCATTCAAAGCTTTACCCCAAGCGAAAATGAAACCATTAAAATAATCCAATTATTTCAAGCGGGGAGCGTTGTTCTTCCAGCTAAATTTTTCATTGAGATCATTCGAAAGCTTCCAGCTCAACTCATTGAAATTGAAGTAAAAGCTAACTTTCAAACGATTATTCGTTCAGGTTCTTCAGAAATTCAAATTATGGGACTTGATCCAGACGAATATCCGCTGCTGCCAGAGATTGAAGAAAGCAAAATGCTGCGTCTTCCCAGTGATTTGCTGAAAACGATGATCAAACAAACGTCTTATGCAGTATCCACCAATGAATCTACGCCAATTCTTACAGGTGTTCTTTGGAATATAACCGGAGATAAATTGAAATTTATTGCTTGTGACCGGCACCGTCTCGCTAGCCGGGAAGTAACTGTGGATAACGATAATGCACAGAATCTGCCTAACATTGTCATCTCAGGTCGAACATTAAACGAATTAAGCAAAATTTTACCTGATCAAAATTCCCTTATAGATATCGTTATTGCAGACAATCAAGTTTTATTCAAAATTCATTCGATTTTATTTTATTCCCGTATTCTAGATGGGACATACCCGGATACGTCTAAGCTGATTCCGCAATCTTTCCAAACCGAAATGGTCGTACCGACCAAAGAATTGGCTGAGGCTATCGACCGTGCCTACTTATTGTCCAGAGAAGATAAAACCAATATCGTTAAAATGATGATGCTGGAAGATCAAACGATCGAGATCTCCTCTACCTCATCCGAGCTTGGAAAAGTAACCGAGCAAATCAACCTTCAGCATATCGTCGGGGAGTTGCTCAAAATTTCGTTTAACTCCAAATATATGCTTGATGCGCTAAAAGTACTTGATTCTGAGTTCATTCATATTGGATTTACTGGGGCTATGCAGCCAATAATCATGAAACCACAAGATTCAACAAACATTCTGCAGCTCATCTTGCCGTACCGGACGACGAATTAAGGAGAATCCATATGAAACAGATCGGAATTAAGACGGATTACATTACGCTAGGACAATTTCTAAAATTATCGGACTGTATATCCACAGGTGGACAAGCTAAATTTTTCGTTGTGGATACCAAAATTGAAGTAAACGGGCAGGCAGAAAATCGCAGAGGACGGAAACTCGTTCCGCAAGATGTGGTGACAGTGGAGGGTTTCGGACAATTCGAAGTCGTTAGCTCCTGATCGGATTAACCCAGGAGGATGACCACTCATGTTCTTAAATAGACTTGCACTCCGTCATTATCGCAATTATGACGAAATTGAAATAACGACTGAAAACAACGTGAATATTTTCGTTGGACCCAACGCGCAAGGGAAGACGAATCTGTTGGAATCCATCTATGTCTTAGCGATGACGAAATCACACCGGACCCACCAGGATAAAGAATTAATTGGCTGGAACGGAGAACAGACACAGCTGCATGCAGAAATTCAGAAGCGATACGGCAGCTGCAAACTGGATCTAGCAATTTCGAACAAAGGTAAGAAAGCCAAGATCAATGGACTCGAGCAAAAAAAATTGAGCAATTTCATTGGAGCTCTCAACGTGGTGATGTTTGCTCCGGAGGATTTGGAAATTGTCAAAGGAACGCCAGGTGTAAGGCGGCGCTTTTTAGACATGGAGATTGGCCAGGTACAGCCCTCCTATCTGTATGATCTGTCGCAATATCAGAAAATTCTGCTCCAGCGGAACAATTATTTAAAACAATCGTATCCCGGAAAAAGCACGCCGGACGCCATGTTGGACATCTGGAACGAACAATTAGCACAGTATGGTGTTAAAATCATGAAAAAGCGTCAAAGCTTTATTAAGAAGCTGCAACAATGGGCAGAGACCATCCATCGAGGGATTACAAATGACAGCGAAGACCTTCTTATTCGCTATGCCCCTTCTTTTGACATTGAGCCGTTTGAAGATGAATCTGTTTTATTAAACCAATTTATGATAAAGTTATCATTGGTCAGAGATCAGGAATTTCGAAGAGGCGTTACGTTAGTGGGCCCTCATCGCGATGATCTTCTTTTTTACATCAACGATAAAGAAGTCCAAACGTACGGTTCTCAAGGACAGCAGCGAACAACCGCATTATCCCTTAAACTTGCGGAGATTGAGCTGATTCATGAGGAAGTCGGCGAATATCCCCTTTTATTACTTGATGATGTGCTTTCAGAGCTTGACGAATATAGACAGACACAATTGATCCGTACGTTTCAGCAGAAAGTCCAAACGTTTATTACCACAACAGGTCTGGAAAGCGTTCATTTGGACCAACTGGATCATGCTTCTGTGTTTCATGTGTTGAAAGGAAATGTAAGTGGCAGGAGCTGAGAAGCATGTTTATTCATTTGGGTGGCGAGAAAATTATTAGAGCTTCCGAACTGATTGCTATTTTCGATATCTCGATCGAGAAGTCGTCCAAAATATCGAAACAATTCATTCAGCAAGCTGTAAAGGATAAAAAAACCGAGAAAATCGGGGAAGAGGAATGTAAATCCCTCGTTGTTACCAAAGGGAAAGTGTATTATTCCCCCATTTCCTCAACTACGCTCAAGAAACGAGCACACCAGTTATTAACGAACTAAGGTTGGAGCCAATGAAAGCGGAATTGTGTTCATTGGCGAAACAAAACTTCCTCTACGCGCAGTGATAAGCATCAATTGCATCGCTAGAGGGTTATCTCACTATAAAAAAGCAGGTGGAGATTAACATGTCTGTGAATCAAAATGCATACGATGACAGTCAGATTCAGGTACTGGAAGGTTTAGAGGCGGTTCGTAAACGGCCGGGGATGTACATAGGTTCGACCAGTGCACGTGGACTTCATCATCTCGTCTGGGAAGTCGTCGACAATAGTATCGATGAGGCATTAGCCGGCTTCTGTACGAAGATTGATGTCATAGTACACAAGAATAATAGTGTCACCGTTATTGATAATGGTCGTGGTATTCCGGTTGGTGAGAATGCGAAGTTGAAACGTCCGACTTTGGAAGTTGTTCTAACGGTTCTTCATGCAGGCGGTAAATTTGGTGGGGATGATTCCGGCTATAAAGTATCGGGGGGTCTCCATGGTGTAGGTATCTCTGTTGTTAATGCCTTGTCTGAGCTGCTGACGGTTCAAGTTAAGCGTGAGGGCAAAATTCATGAACAAGAGTATCGCCGCGGTGCGCCGCAATATGACGTGAAAGTCATTGGTGAAACAGAAGAAACCGGTACACAAGTGACGTTCCAGCCAGATCCGGAGATTTTCAAAGAAACCGTTGAGTATGATTACGATATTCTGCAATCCAGGATTCGCGAGCTGGCCTTCTTGAACAAAGGCATTGAAATTAATCTAATTGATGAACGTACGGATACTTCAAATACACACATGTATGAGGGCGGAATTGTTTCCTTCGTTCAGCATTTAAACCGTAACCGGGAAGTCGTTAATGAAACGCCGATCTATGTGGAGGGATCCAAGGATAATATCTCCATTGAGATCGCACTTCAGTACAACGACAGCTATACGGAGAATATTTACTCTTTCGCCAATAATATCAATACCCATGAGGGCGGTACGCACGAATCTGGTTTCAAAAGCGCATTAACGCGGATTTTGAACGATTATGCCCGCAAGAGCAATTCCTTGAAAGAAAGTGATTCGAACCTTTCCGGAGATGATGTGCGTGAAGGCCTTGCCGCTATTATTTCTGTGAAAATTCCGGAGCCTCAATTCGAGGGTCAAACGAAGACCAAACTAGGAAATAGTGAAGTTCGTGGTATCGTAGAGTCTCTATTTGCAGAGAAATTGCAAGAATTCATGGAAGAAAATCCGGCAACAGCGAAGAAGATCCTTGAAAAAGGTATTCAGGCCGCAAGAGCCAGAGAAGCAGCTCGCAAAGCGAGAGAGCTTACACGTCGCAAAAGTGCATTAGAAGTCAGCGCCCTGCCAGGTAAACTAGCAGATTGCTCCTCCAAAGATGCTTCGATAAGTGAAATTTATATCGTAGAAGGTGACTCCGCAGGTGGTTCAGCTAAGCAAGGACGTGATCGTCACTTCCAAGCCATTCTGCCGCTTCGCGGAAAAATCTTGAACGTAGAGAAAGCGCGATTGGATCGTATTTTGTCCAATACCGAGATTCGCGCAATGATTACAGCTTTCGGTACAGGGATCAGTGATGATTTCGATATTGCCAAAGCGCGTTATCACAAAATTATTATTATGACCGATGCCGACGTCGATGGAGCGCATATTCGTACACTGCTGCTCACTTTCTTCTACCGGTACATGAAAAAGTTAATCGAAACCGGTTATGTGTATATTGCGCAGCCCCCTCTTTTCAAATTGGAGCGCAACAAAACGGTTCGATATGCTTATAACGAGAAGCAAAGAGAAACCATTATGCAAGAATTTGGTGAAGGCGCCAAAGTCAATGTACAGCGTTATAAAGGACTGGGTGAAATGAATCCGGAGCAGTTATGGGAAACGACAATGGATCCGGAAAGCCGTACATTCTTGCAAGTAACGATCGAAGACGCGATCGAAGCAGATACACTTTTTGATTCTTTGATGGGCGACAATGTAGAGCCTCGAAGAGATTTCATTGAGGAACACGCTAAGTATGTGAAAAATCTAGATATCTAAACGTCCCAGACGTTGCTAACGATGTAAGCTTTCAGGAGGAACATTCATGAGCGAAGAATTACATTCGCAAGTCAAAGAAATTGACATTTCGACCGAAATGCGTACATCCTTCTTAGACTATGCGATGAGTATCATTGTCAGTCGTGCACTGCCAGATGTAAGAGACGGCCTGAAGCCGGTTCATCGTCGTATCTTGTTTGCGATGTCTGAGCTGGGGATGTCTCCAGATAAACCACATAAGAAATCAGCGAGAATCGTTGGCGAAGTTATCGGTAAGTACCATCCGCATGGCGATACGGCTGTGTATGAAACGATGGTTCGGATGGCGCAAGACTTCTCACTTCGTTATATGCTTGTTGATGGCCATGGTAACTTTGGATCGATCGATGGTGATATGGCAGCAGCTATGCGTTATACGGAGGCTCGTCTGTCGAAGATTGCTATGGAGCTCCTTCGGGATATTAACAGAGAAACTATCGACTACAAGCCTAACTATGACGGCGAAGAAAATGAGCCGGTCGTTCTTCCTTCCCGTTTTCCAAACTTATTGGTGAACGGGAGTTCAGGGATTGCGGTTGGGATGGCAACGAACATCCCGCCGCATAACCTGCGTGAGGTCATTGAAGGCATCCAGTTGATGATTCAGAATCCAGAGATTACGCCCCTTGAGCTGATGCAAGTTATTAAAGGACCGGATTTCCCAACGGCTGGCTTTATTTTGGGCCGTGAAGGAATCAGACAAGCCTATCAAACAGGCAGAGGTTCCGTTACGATGCGTGCTAGAACTGTTATCGAGGAAAATAATAACAAAGCTAGAATCATCGTGAATGAGCTGCCATATCAAGTAAATAAAGCCAGACTCGTTGAAAAAATTGCGGAGCTTGTTCGTGAGAAGAAAATTGACGGTATCACGGATCTTAGAGATGAGTCCGATCGCAACGGGATGCGGGTTGTTATTGAGCTTCGTCGCGACGTCAATCCGAATGTTGTTCTGAACAACTTGTTCAAACAAACAGCGATGCAGTCGAACTTCGGTATTATTATGCTAGCGCTAGTTAATGGCGAGCCAAGAGTACTGAATCTTCGCGAGATGCTGCACTATTACCTCAAGCATCAACAAGAAGTTATCCGTCGCAGAACGGAATATGATTTGCGCAAAGCGGAAGCACGCGCGCATATCCTAGAAGGTCTGCGCATTGCTCTTGACCACTTGGATCAAGTGATTGCATTGATTCGTGCTTCCAGAACAACGGATGAAGCTAGAGAAGGACTCATGTCTACGTTCCATCTGAGCCTGGATCAAGCTCAAGCTATTCTGGATATGCGCCTACAGCGCTTAACTGGTTTAGAGCGTGAGAAGATCGAAGCTGAGTACGCGGAACTTATGAAGAAAATCGCTGAGCTTAAAGCGATTCTTGCTGATGAGCAGCTGATCTTGGCCATCATTAGCGAAGAATTGAATGAAATCAAAGAGAAATTCGGTGACGAGCGACGTTCCGAAATCACGGTTGGCGAGGAAAGCATCGAAGATGAAGACCTTATTCCGCGTGAAGATGTCGTTATCACGATCACACATACGGGCTATATTAAGCGTCTACCGGTTACGACGTATCGGAATCAGAAGCGTGGCGGACGAGGCATTGTGGGTATGGATACCAAAGACAATGACTTCGTGGAACACTTGTTCGTAACCAATACGCATCACTATCTGTTGTTCTTTACGAACAAGGGGAAAGTGTACCGTCTGAAAGCTTACGAGATTCCGGATTTGAGTCGGACAGCTCGGGGAACACCAATTATTAACTTAATCCAGATTGAGCAAGGCGAGACGGTGAATGCGGTCATTCCGGTCGAAAGCTTCGAAACGGAGCAGTACCTATTCTTTGCAACGAAGCAAGGTGTTGTGAAGAAAACGCCGATCGACGATTACTCAAATATTCGTAAGGGTGGCTTAATTGCTATCAACTTGCGTGAAGATGATGATCTCATTGGAGTTAAGCTAACCGACGGCAACCAGGGTATTATCATGGGGACCAAGCTAGGTATGTCTATCCACTTCCCAGAGCAAGACGTGCGTTCCATGGGCAGATCTGCTACAGGGGTCAAAGGGATACAACTGGATGATGAGGATGCCGTAATTGATATGGATGTTGTCCATGAAGACAACAGTGTACTCATTGTGACGGCAAAAGGTTTCGGTAAACGAACACCTGTTTCTGAATATCGCATCCAGTCCCGTGGCGGTAAAGGGATCAAAACGCTGAACGTTACAGATAAAAACGGTGCTGTTGTCGGACTTAAAGTCGTACAAGAAGATGAAGATCTAATGATTATCACTGCATTAGGTACTGTCATTCGAACAAGTATGGACGGTATTTCTGTCATGGGTCGTAATACACAAGGTGTGCGCCTAATCAATATCCGTGAAGACGATGAAGTCGGAACTTTGGCTCGTGTGCAGAAGAATGAAGAGCAGAACGAGAACGAAGAAGACGGCGATTGGGAAGAATCAGAAGCAGCAGATTCAGAAGAATAAAATGTGGGGATGGGGCTTACAAACCCATCCCTTTTACTTTACAATGAGTAGTAATACGACAAGTTAAGGTGAGTGAGTAATCGTGCCGACGGTAGCCGTTTCGCAATTAAAATATGGTGAAAAATTAGGCGATAACGTAATAACGAAATTAGGGAATGTCCTTTTTAATAAAGGGAAACTGATAAATGATCGAGATATTGAAATTCTCAAAGCATTTCTGATTTCGTCTGTCTTTATTGAATCTAAAAATGGCAATGAAACCGAAGACACGGTAGAAGAAACGAAATTGAAGGAAACTACGACTACCTCTCCCTTTCAAATTGAATATCAGAATATGTTGAAGTTGCTTAGAAGCGTGTTCCTTCTTGCCAATGGCGGACAACCCATCCCTATTCTAGATATTCGCAATGCACTCGAAGCACTCATCCAGCACATTGATGCTTATAAGGTACTTACGTTTGCGCCAAAGAACCGTAATCTGCAGGACTATATTTTTCATAAAAGCATTATGGTCAGTTTAACTTCCTACTCACTAGCACGATGGCACGGGCTCCCACAGAAGGATTTGGTGCAAATTGGGTTAGCCGGCCTGCTGCATGACATAGGCACGTCCAGGGTTGATCCCGCTATTCTGGAGAAGAAGGGCCGTCTAACAGATGTTGAGATGGATGAAATTAAGCAGCACACACTTATTGGCTATCAGATTCTTAAAAACATCTCCGGCATCAATGAAGGTGTGAAACTAACGGCCGTACAGCATCACGAGCGTGAGGATGGCTCCGGTTATCCTTTAGGAATTAAAGGCGACAAGATTCATATGTACGCCAAAATTGTTGCTATTGCTGACATCTATAACGCTATGACGAATGAACGTTTCCACAAGACGGCCTTGTCGCCCTATATTGTTCTTGAGCAGCTCTTCACGGATTCATTCGGCAAAGTGGACCCAACACTAGTCCAAGTATTTATAAACAAATCTACTCAGATCAGTAATGGTACCTTGGTTAAGTTGAGCGATAATCGTATAGGGGAGATTATTTTCTCAGATCGAGCTTATCCTACGCGGCCTTGGGTTAATGTGAACGGAACGATAGTCAACTTGACGCTAGAAAGAAATCTGTTCATCCAGGACGTCATCGGACATATTTAATGGATAAATGCTTGATCTCGTCCCCCTTTCTGTAGGGGGATTTTTTTATATAAGGAATTAATGTTGGAGTTGCTTGAAAGTGTTGTAGAACCTATTGCAGGTCAGGTTATTCCGATTATTAAAAAATAACAAAGAAAAGCTTGCATTCCTTAGTAGGATTTGTTATATTACTCCTTGTCGCTTCGGCGGTCGAACGAAAAGAACGAAAGAAATTAAAAAAAGTTCTTGCAATCGAATAGGCTGATGTGGTATATTGATCAAGTCGCCTTTGAGGGGCGAAGGATGAATATGGAAGACATTGATCTTTGAAAACTGAACAACGAGTGAGTAAGCACGAACGAGAAATCGTTCAAAAAGAGATTGCAAAATCTCGCTAGCAAGTCAATGAGCATTTCAGCTTTCAGATATATGGATGAGTAATCATCCACTACTATGGAGAGTTTGATCCTGGCTCAGGACGAACGCTGGCGGCGTGCCTAATACATGCAAGTCGAGCGGATTTGTTCCTTCGGGGACAAGTTAGCGGCGGACGGGTGAGTAACACGTAGGTAACCTGCCTATCAGATCGGGATAACTATCGGAAACGATAGCTAAGACCGGATAACTGGTTTTCTCGCATGAGAGAATTATGAAACACGGAGCAATCTGTGGCTGGTAGATGGGCCTGCGGCGCATTAGCTAGTTGGTGAGGTAACGGCTCACCAAGGCGACGATGCGTAGCCGACCTGAGAGGGTGAACGGCCACACTGGGACTGAGACACGGCCCAGACTCCTACGGGAGGCAGCAGTAGGGAATCTTCCGCAATGGACGCAAGTCTGACGGAGCAACGCCGCGTGAGTGATGAAGGTTTTCGGATCGTAAAGCTCTGTTGCCCTAGACGAACAGCATGAGGAGTAACTGCCTTGTGTGTGACGGTATAGGAGAAGAAAGCCCCGGCTAACTACGTGCCAGCAGCCGCGGTAATACGTAGGGGGCAAGCGTTGTCCGGAATTATTGGGCGTAAAGCGCGCGCAGGCGGTTCATTAAGTTGGGTGTTTAAGCCCGGGGCTCAACCCCGGTTCGCATCCAAAACTGGTGAACTTGAGTGTAGGAGAGGAAAGTGGAATTCCACGTGTAGCGGTGAAATGCGTAGAGATGTGGAGGAACACCAGTGGCGAAGGCGACTTTCTGGCCTATAACTGACGCTGAGGCGCGAAAGCGTGGGGAGCAAACAGGATTAGATACCCTGGTAGTCCACGCCGTAAACGATGCATACTAGGTGTCGGGGATTCGATTTCTCGGTGCCGAAGTTAACACAGTAAGTATGCCGCCTGGGGAGTACGCTCGCAAGAGTGAAACTCAAAGGAATTGACGGGGACCCGCACAAGCAGTGGAGTATGTGGTTTAATTCGAAGCAACGCGAAGAACCTTACCAGGTCTTGACATCTGGGTGTAAGCACTAGAGATAGTGCCCCTCTTCGGAGCACCCAAGACAGGTGGTGCATGGTTGTCGTCAGCTCGTGTCGTGAGATGTTGGGTTAAGTCCCGCAACGAGCGCAACCCTTGATCTTAGTTGCCAGCACTTCGGGTGGGCACTCTAAGATGACTGCCGGTGACAAACCGGAGGAAGGTGGGGATGACGTCAAATCATCATGCCCCTTATGACCTGGGCTACACACGTACTACAATGGTCGGTACAACGGGAAGCGAAGCCGCGAGGCGGAGCGAATCCTTATAAGCCGATCTCAGTTCGGATTGCAGGCTGCAACTCGCCTGCATGAAGTCGGAATTGCTAGTAATCGCGGATCAGCATGCCGCGGTGAATACGTTCCCGGGTCTTGTACACACCGCCCGTCACACCACGAGAGTTTACAACACCCGAAGTCGGTGGGGTAACCCGCAAGGGAGCCAGCCGCCGAAGGTGGGGTAGATGATTGGGGTGAAGTCGTAACAAGGTAGCCGTATCGGAAGGTGCGGCTGGATCACCTCCTTTCTATGGAGACTCGGATCTGATAGATCCAGTCAAGTATCTTCGGATACACAATCGCTTACTCACTCGTGTTCAGTTTTGAAGGATGAATTTACCTTCAACATTGTTCCTTGAAAACTAGATAACGAAATGAAACGTAAAGTAAGAACTTAGGTTGTGTTAACCTTCGGGTTGCACAAAAATCTTTAAAGTTTTTTCTAGGTTAAGCTAGAAAGAGCACACGGAGGATGCCTAGGCACTAGGAGCCGAAGAAGGACGTGGCGAACGACGAAATGCCTCGGGGAGCCGTAAGCAGGCTTTGATCCGGGGATGTCCGAATGGGGGAACCCAGCTGTGGTAATGCGCAGTTACCACGTAGTGAATACATAGCTACGTTGGAGGCATACCCAGGGAACTGAAACATCTAAGTACCTGGAGGAAAAGAAAACAAAAGTGATTCCGTCAGTAGCGGCGAGCGAAAGCGGAATAGCCCAAACCAAGGAGCTTGCTCCTTGGGGTTGTAGGACCTCGACATGGGGTTAGTTCGATAGGCGAAGTGATCTGGAAAGGTCCGGCATAGAAGGTAAAAGCCCTGTAGCCCAAATCGAACGAAATCCCTAGAGGTATCCTGAGTACGGCGGGTCACGTGAAACCCCGTCGGAATCCGGCAGGACCATCTGCCAAGGCTAAATACTCCCTAGTGACCGATAGTGAAGCAGTACCGTGAGGGAAAGGTGAAAAGCACCGCGGAAGCGGAGTGAAAAAGAACCTGAAACCGTGTGCTTACAAAAAGTCAGAGCCCTCTTTATGGGTGATGGCGTGCCTTTTGTAGAATGAACCGGCGAGTTACGTTCCCGTGCGAGGTTAAGTCGAAGAGACGGAGCCGCAGCGAAAGCGAGTCTGAATAGGGCGCTTTAGTACGTGGACGTAGACCCGAAACCGTGTGATCTACCCCTGTCCAGGGTGAAGGTGAGGTAACACTCACTGGAGGCCCGAACCCACGCATGTTGAAAAATGCGGGGATGAGGTGGGGGTAGCGGAGAAATTCCAATCGAACTCGGAGATAGCTGGTTCTCCCCGAAATAGCTTTAGGGCTAGCCTCGGAAGATGAGTTGTGGAGGTAAAGCACTGATTGGGTGCGGGGCCCGCCAAGGGTTACCAAGTCCAGTCAAACTCTGAATGCCACAAACTTTATTCCGGGAGTCAGACAGTGAGTGCTAAGATCCATTGTCAAAAGGGAAACAGCCCAGACCATCAGCTAAGGTCCCCAAGTGTGTGTTAAGTGGGAAAGGATGTGGAGTTGCACAGACAACCAGGATGTTGGCTTAGAAGCAGCCACCATTGAAAGAGTGCGTAATAGCTCACTGGTCGAGTGACTCTGCGCCGAAAATGTAACGGGGCTAAACACGCCACCGAAGCTATGGCTTGCACTTTGTGCATGGGTAGGGGAGCGTTGTATGTACGTTGAATTCTGACCGTAAGGACAGGTGGAGCGCATACAAGTGAGAATGCCGGTATAAGTAACGAAAAGATCAGTGAGAATCTGATCCGCCGAAAACCTAAGGGTTCCTGAGGAAGGCTCGTCCGCTCAGGGTAAGTCGGGACCTAAGGCGAGGCCGAAAGGCGTAGTCGATGGACAACAGGTGGAAATTCCTGTACCACCGTAGCCGTTATGAGCAATGGAGTGACGCAGAAGGATAGTGACGCAGACTGATGGATGTCTGTCCAAGCAGTGAGGCTGATGTGTAGGCAAATCCGCACATCGTAAGGCTGGGCTGTGATGGGGAGGGAAACTTTAAGTACCGTAGGTCATGATTTCACACTGCCAAGAAAAGCTTCTAGCCAGGCGAAGGTGCCCGTACCGCAAACCGACACAGGTGGGTGAGAAGAGAATTCTAAGGCGCGCGGAAGAACTCTCGTTAAGGAACTCGGCAAAATGACCCCGTAACTTCGGGAGAAGGGGTGCCTCGGTAGGGTGAATAGCCCGAGGGGGCCGCAGTGAAAAGGCCCAAGCGACTGTTTAGCAAAAACACAGGTCTGTGCGAAGCCGCAAGGCGAAGTATACGGGCTGACGCCTGCCCGGTGCTGGAAGGTTAAGAGGAGTGGTTAGGGGCAACCCGAAGCTATGAATTGAAGCCCCAGTAAACGGCGGCCGTAACTATAACGGTCCTAAGGTAGCGAAATTCCTTGTCAGGTAAATTCTGACCCGCACGAATGGCGTAACGACTTGGGCGCTGTCTCAACGAGAGATCCGGTGAAATTTTAATACCTGTGAAGATGCAGGTTACCCGCGACAAGACGGAAAGACCCCATGGAGCTTTACTGCAGCTTGATATTGGACTTTGGTACGATCTGTACAGGATAGGTGGGAGCCTTTGAAGCCTGAGCGCCAGCTTGGGTGGAGGCGCCGTTGGGATACCACCCTGATCGTATCGGAGTTCTAACCTGGTACCGTGATCCGGTATGGGGACAGTGTCAGGTGGGCAGTTTGACTGGGGCGGTCGCCTCCTAAAATGTAACGGAGGCGTTTAAAGGTTCCCTCAGAATGGTTGGAAATCATTCGCAGAGTGCAAAGGCATAAGGGAGCTTGACTGCGAGACCTACAAGTCGAGCAGGGACGAAAGTCGGACTTAGTGATCCGGTGGTACCGAATGGAAGGGCCATCGCTCAACGGATAAAAGCTACCCTGGGGATAACAGGCTTATCTCCCCCAAGAGTCCACATCGACGGGGAGGTTTGGCACCTCGATGTCGGCTCATCGCATCCTGGGGCTGAAGTAGGTCCCAAGGGTTGGGCTGTTCGCCCATTAAAGCGGTACGCGAGCTGGGTTCAGAACGTCGTGAGACAGTTCGGTCCCTATCTGTCGCGGGCGTAGGAAATTTGAGAGGAGCTGTCCTTAGTACGAGAGGACCGGGATGGACGTACCGCTGGTGTACCAGTTGTCTCGCCAGAGGCATAGCTGGGTAGCTATGTACGGAGGGGATAAGCGCTGAAAGCATCTAAGCGCGAAGCCCCCCTCAAGATGAGATTTCCCAGTATGTAAGACCCCTTGTAGACGACGAGGTTGATAGGTTCGAGGTGGAAGTGCGGCAACGTATGCAGCTGACGAATACTAATCGGTCGAGGGCTTAACCAATAAACCTAAATGTTACTTTACGCACGTTTCGTATCTAGTTTTCAAGGCGCAAATCACGCTTTGACTGTTTGGTGATGATGGCGGAGGGGACCCACGCGTTCCCATCTCGAACACGACCGTTAAGCCCTCCAGCGTCGATGGTACTTGAACCGCAGGGTTCTGGGAGAGTAGAACGTTGCCAAGCAACGATAAGAGTCTTTTTGGAAGAAATTCCAAGAAGGCTCTTTTTTTTACATCAGTACAATAGCGTGGAATAAACCATACTAGCCCTATGAGGAGGGATTGGTATGGAAAGTTCAGCACCCAAGAAAGGGATAGGTACATTTCTTTTGTTGTTTTTGGTGATGCAAGGGATTAGCGGTTGTTCGGCGAAGATAGACGCTGTCAAAGATGATCCCAACCCGTTGAGAGGTCTCAATGAACTTGGAAACACCCTGCCTGCACCTTTACCGGTTGCGAAAGCACCGACTGTTGATGCTCCTGTACAGCCGCAGCTACCAGCGAAGCAGGTTGTAAAAGGAATTTACGTGTCAGCCTGGTCAGCTGTAGGCAATAAGTTCGAGCAGCTCCTAACGCTGGTGGAACAAACCGATTTGAATGCGATGGTCATTGATGTGAAAAATGATTCAGGGCAAGTTACATATCCCTCCACGATCCCCGTAGTTAATGAAATTGGAGCGAATAGCCATGTCATTATTCATGATTTGAAAGCGAAGCTGCAAAGGCTGAAGGATAAGAACATTTATTCGATTGCTCGAATTGTCGTTTTTAAAGATCCCTATTTGGGGAAGAAAAAAAGTGAATTAGCGATGAAAAGTCACTCCGGCAGTGTGTGGAAGGATAATAAGGGGATTGCCTGGGTAGATCCTTATAAAGAAGAAGTGTGGGATTATAATATTCAGTTAGCGGAGGAAGCAGCTGCGCTGGGTTTTGACGAGATTCAGTTCGACTACGTGAGATTCCCCGAGAATGGGAAGAAAGTTGACAGTGAAGTTCAATTCGATAACCCGAATAAGTTGACGAAGGCGCAAGTGATCGAATCATTTTTGCAAAGAGCCAAGGAAAAGATTGGACAAAGGGCGTATTTGTCAGCCGATGTATTCGGTTTAACGACATCATCAGACAATGATATGGGAATCGGGCAAGATTGGGCCAAAATCAGCAAGCAGGTCAACTATATTTCGCCAATGCTCTATCCCTCTCACTATACTAGCGGCATCTATGGAGTCAAGAGTCCTGATTTGCAGCCGTATGCGATCATTAGCAGAGCGATTAGCGACGCGAAGGGAAAGAATCAACAATTAGCGCAAGCGGCTAGCCAGGTGGCCGAAATTAGACCCTGGTATCAGGATTTTACGGCTACTTGGGTAAAGCCTCATAAAACCTACGGCGCGGCAGATGTGAGAGAGCAAATAAAAGCAGCTAAGGAACATGGCGTAGAACAATTTTTATTGTGGAACTCCAACAGTATATACTCCTATCGTTAACGGAATCGTCTTATTCAGGGGGATGAGTTTCTTCTGAGAGGTCCTTTTCCTTGACACGAAAAATAGGCTTTTGTTAAGATTGCAATCATATACCAAAATGAATGAGCAGCAGCTTACGGCAAAAGCGATGCCAATCGAAAGTTCTAAGGAGGAATATGTGTTGTGAGGGAAGACAAGTTCGGTAAGGAAGGCTTAACATTTGATGATGTGTTGTTGGTGCCGAGAAAATCTGAAGTGTTCGGTAAGGAGATCGACGTTTCAACAGTTCTGGCGCCTCATGTGAAATTAAACATTCCATTTATTAGCTCGGCTATGGATACAGTGACGGAATCGTCGCTTGCTATTGCTATGGCTCGTGAGGGGGGTATCGGGATCATCCATAAGAATATGACGATTGACCTGCAAGCTGAGCATGTGGACCGCGTGAAGCGTTCGGAGAGTGGGGTTATTACGAATCCTTTCTCCCTAACGCCTGAGCACCATGTCTATGATGCAGAAGAATTAATGGCGAAATATCGGATTTCAGGTGTGCCGATTGTGAATGATGCCAATAAGCTGGTAGGGATTCTGACGAATCGCGACTTGCGTTTTGTGCATGATTATTCAATCAAGATCAAGGAAGTAATGACGCAGGAAGATCTGGTCACGGCTCCGGTAGGAACGACACTTCAGCAGGCAGAAGGTATTCTTCAAAAGCACAAAATTGAGAAATTGCCGCTGGTTGATGATAATTTTGAGCTTAAGGGATTAATTACGATTAAAGATATTGAGAAGGCTATTCAGTTCCCTAACTCGGCAAAAGACGCTCAGGGCCGCTTATTGGTAGGCGCAGCTGTAGGTGTCTCCAAAGATGTCCTTGAACGCGCTGCTGCGCTTGTGAAAGCTGGTATTGATGTTATCGTGGTAGATTCCGCGCACGGCCATCATATTAATATTGCTGAGACGGTTAAAAAGCTAAGAAGCCAATATCCGGAGCTTCCTATTATCGCAGGTAATGTAGCCACGGGTGACGGTACTCGCGATCTCATTCAAGCGGGAGCATCGATGGTGAAGGTAGGCATCGGGCCTGGTTCCATCTGTACAACACGCGTTATCGCGGGGATTGGCGTTCCTCAAATTACGGCAATCTATGATTGCGCGCAAGCTGCGGCAGAATTCGGCGTTCCCATCATTGCAGATGGCGGGATCAAGTATTCTGGAGATGTGGTGAAGGCGATCGCGGCTGGAGCTAGCGCCGTTATGATTGGTAGTCTTTTTGCGGGAACGGATGAGAGCCCGGGAGAATCGGAGATTTTCCAAGGCCGTAAATACAAAGTGTATCGCGGTATGGGTTCCTTGGGAGCCATGAAAGAAGGCAGTAAAGACCGCTATTTCCAAGAGAATGAGAGCAAGCTTGTTCCCGAAGGTATTGAAGGGCGCGTAGCTTACAAAGGTCCTATGGCCGATACTGTATATCAACTGGTAGGCGGACTTCGTTCTGGTATGGGGTATTGTGGAGCGAGAAACATTCCTGAGTTGATTCACGATACGCAATTTATTCGAATTACGGGGGCAGGTCTGAAAGAGAGCCATCCGCATGATATTCAAATTACAAAAGAGGCTCCAAACTACTCCATGTAAGTTTCATAATTCGCTAAAATTTAAAGGCGTGGGAATTGAACCTGCGTCTTCTTTTTTTTGTCTAATGGGGTGTGTTACAATATAAACGGTCATTATATCGCTAGGGAGAGTGAAATTGTGAGATTTTTACGTTTTACAAAGAAAAAGGTTGCTTTGGTGTTAGGTGTTAGTATAATTGCTCAATCCTTACTTTTACATATACAGCCAACGTATGCCGCAGATACCAAAACACCGGCAGCAACGACGGCTCCAGCGGCTGCAACTACGCCGGCAACTGCGTCCAATGAGCCCAAAATTGCTGCTAAGTCTGGAATCGTCATGGAAGCAAGCACAGGCACAGTTCTCTATGAGATGAATGCGGATGAAGCTTTCCCGCCGGCAAGTATGGCGAAGATGATGACAGAGTACTTGGCGATGGAAAGCATTAAAGAAGGCAAGTTCAAATGGGATTCCCCTGTAACAGCAACTAAAAATGCCGCAGACGTTATTGGTTCCGGACAGCTTATTGCTGAAAATGAAACACTGACGTTCAAAGATATGTTTAATGCGATGTCCATCTATTCTGCGAACGATGCTTCCGTGGCTTTTGCTGAATTGCTGGGAGGGACGGAAGAGAATTTTGCTAAAATGATGAATGAGAAAGCCAAGCAACTTGGGATGTCGGACAAAGCTCATTTCATTAGTGCCACAGGACTTTCCCGTGCAGATCTCAAAAATCCTCCCGCATCTATTGAGGGTGAGACCAAAATGACGGCGCGCGATGCGGCTATTCTTGCTTATAATATCCTCAAAGATCATAAGGAAATTCTTGAATTCACGAAAATCCCATCTTTGAAACTAAGACCTACAGATAAGACGCCAATGATCAATTGGAACTGGATGCTGGAAGGCAATCTGACGAACACTAATTTGAAAAAATATGCGTATGCAGGGCTGGATGGGTTGAAAACAGGTTCAACCGATGATGCCGGTTACTGCTTCACAGGAACTGCCGAAAAGAATGGCATGCGTATTATCACGGTTGTGATGGGGACCAAAACAGAGCCGGAGCGTTTTAACGAAACAAGGAAGCTGCTCGACTATGGTTTTAATAATTTTGAAATTAAACCGTTCCTTAATGCGAAGCAGCAAATAGATTCTTTGAAAATCGTAAACATTAAGAAAGGCGTTCAAACTCAAGTCCCTCTTGTGACCAAAACAGGTCTGACGTTCATCGCCAGAAAAGGCGCGAAAGATACTGATTTCACAATAACAGCGGAACCGGTTGAAGAAAGCAAGTTGGTGGCTCCGATTACGAAGGGCGATGCTCTTGGAAAAGTAAAAGTAAGCTACAATGGCCAAGAAAAAACGGTTGATCTTATAGCCGATGACGATGTTCAAAAAGGCAGTTGGATTCGACTGTTGTTCCGCTCCTTCAAAAACTTCTTCAGCGATATGTTTAAAGGGGTCAAAGGCGGCTCGTAGCCCAGAAAATGGGTTGTATAATGCTCCCCCTTCATGTAAAATGATTGTTTAGAAGTTTACTATCGAATCGTGTAGGGAACTGCATGAAATTGTTGAAGTAGGGAGGCTTTGACTTCGTCAAAGTCCCTATAAATGGTATAGGAGGAAATGAAGAATGGAAACAGGAACATCCCGCGTTAAAACAGGTATGGCTGAAATGCAAAAAGGCGGCGTCATTATGGACGTCATGAATGCTGAACAAGCAAAAATCGCAGAAGCAGCTGGTGCATCTGCAGTTATGGCGCTCGAGCGCGTACCTGCTGACATTCGTGCTGCCGGCGGCGTATCCCGCATGGCGGATCCAACAATCGTTGAAGATGTCATGAGAGTTGTTTCGATTCCGGTTATGGCGAAAGCTAGAATTGGGCATTTTGTAGAAGCAAAAGTCCTGGAGTCTCTGGGCGTTGATTATATCGATGAGAGTGAAGTTCTGACTCCTGCGGACGAAGTGTTCCACATTAACAAACGTGACTTCACGGTTCCTTTCGTATGTGGTTGCCGCGATTTAGGCGAAGCTTTGCGTCGTATTGGCGAAGGTGCATCCATGCTTCGTACCAAAGGTGAGCCAGGAACAGGCAATATCGTAGAAGCTGTGCGCCACATGCGTACAATTCAAGGCCAAATTCGCAAAATTCAAGGCATGTCCAAGGATGAGCTGATGTTTGAAGCTAAGAATTTAGGCGCTCCTTACGAATTGTTGCTGCAAGTACATGAATCAGGCAAATTGCCTGTTGTTAACTTCGCGGCTGGCGGTGTAGCTACACCTGCTGATGCTGCGTTGATGATGCACTTGGGTTCAGATGGCGTATTCGTTGGATCCGGTATTTTCAAATCGGACAGCCCTGAGAAATTCGCTAAAGCTATTGTAGAAGCGGTAACGCACTACACGGATTATAAATTGATTGCTGAAATTTCCAAAAACCTCGGTACCCCTATGAAGGGAATCGAAATTTCCAAGCTTCAAGCTTCCGAGCGTATGCAGGAGCGCGGCTGGTAATGACGAAGATTGGGGTCCTCGCGCTGCAAGGCGCGGTAGCGGAGCATATTCGCGGCATTGAGAAGGCGGGTGCTGAGGGCGTTGTAGTTAAACGCACGGAGCAGTTAGCCGACCTAGATGGCATTATTCTTCCCGGTGGAGAAAGTACGACCATCGGCAAGCTGATGCGTACGTACGGCTTCATCGAAGCGCTGCAGGATTTCTCTGCCGCAGGCAAGCCGATCTTCGGTACCTGCGCAGGTCTGATTGTGATCGCGAAAGAGATCACCGGACAGCCGGAAGCCCATCTTGGGCTGATGGATATTACGGTGGCACGCAACGCGTTCGGGCGTCAACGCGAAAGCTTTGAGACGGATCTGCCGATCAAAGGCATCGACGAGAACGTTCGCGCGGTCTTCATTCGCGCCCCACTGATTGAGAAAGTGGGACCGGATGTGGATGTTCTGGCTACGTATGACGGCCAGATCGTAGCGGCGCAGCAAGGGCATCTTCTTGCTGCTTCTTTCCACCCTGAGCTGACGGATGATTTCCGTCTGCACAGCTACTTCTTGGATATGGTACAGCAAAGCAAGCATATATAATGGGACAAGCACCTTGAACTCACCGGATGTGCCGGGAAAGGTGCTTGCTTCCATATTCTAACCATTTTGCGCTAACGGAGGAATCTCCTTGTTTGATGTAAAGTTACTACGCAGTGATTTGGCAGCGGTACAAGCTGCAATGCAAAACCGTGGGAAACAGATTGAAGAGCTTAACGGCTTCACGGAGCTGGATGTTAAGCGGAGAGAGCTGCTGCAAGAGACGGAGCAGCTCAAGAATCGCCGTAATACCGTGTCGCAAGAGGTTGCCGGTCGCAAAAGATCCGGTGAGAATGCGGATGATTTGATTCAAGAAATGAAGGTCGTCGGAGACCGCATTAAAGAACTCGATGACGAGATTCGCGTGTTGGACGAGTCCTTGCAACAGGTACTGCTCTCCATCCCGAATATGCCCCATGCAAGCGTTCCTGTAGGCCGTACAGAAGAAGAGAATGTAGAGCTTCGCCGTATTGGCGAGATTCCACAGTTCGATTATGAAGTGAAGCCGCATTGGGAAGTTGCGCAGGAACTGGGCATTCTGGATTTCGAAGCAGCTGCGAAGGTGACGGGTTCGCGTTTTGTTTTCTACAAAGGCCTTGGGGCCAGGTTGGAGCGGGCTTTGATTAACTTCATGATGGACCTGCACAGTGATGAGCATGGTTATGAAGAAATGCTGCCTCCTTATATCGTAAACCGTGACAGCTTAACGGGAACGGGACAGCTTCCTAAGTTTGAGGAAGATGTGTTTAAAATACAGGATTCGGATTATTTCCTGATTCCGACAGCAGAAGTTCCGGTGACCAATTATCACCGCGAAGATATTCTAACGAATGATCAGCTGCCGGTGAATTTCGTGGCTTTCAGTGCTTGCTTCCGTTCGGAAGCGGGATCTGCGGGCAGAGATACCCGCGGCTTAATCAGACAGCATCAATTCAACAAAATTGAGCTTGTTAAGCTGGTTAAACCCGAAGACTCCTATGAGGAGCTAGAGAAGCTTACAGGGCATGCTGAGCGCGTCTTGCAGCTATTGAAGCTGCCGTACCGCGTGTTGTCTCTGTGCACTGGCGATATTGGCTTCACATCCGCGAAAACGTACGATCTAGAGGTCTGGCTGCCGAACAGCGGCGCTTACCGTGAGATCTCGTCATGCAGCAACTTCGAGGACTTCCAAGCTCGCAGAGCTAATATTCGCTTCCGCCGCGATGCGAAGGCGAAGCCGGAATTCGTACATACATTGAACGGATCAGGCTTGGCGCTTGGTCGCACGGTGGCCGCGATCCTTGAGAATTACCAACAAGCGGACGGTTCGATCGTTGTTCCGGACGTCCTTATTCCTTACATGAATGGCATAAAAGTGATCACAAAAAAATAGCACTTGATTCTACCCTAGAATTCATGCTACAATGCTTTTTGTCACTGCACAAGGTTGTCTCCTTACTGGGAGACACCTATCGTGGAGAGGTGGTCGAGTGGTTTAAGGCAGCGGTCTTGAAAACCGCCGAGGTGCAAGCCTCCGTGGGTTCGAATCCCACCCTCTCCGTAACCATGGTAATACCCCATAGATTACTGCTATCGGGGCATAATTGACTGAAACGCGCTGTACTGTTGAATAAACGGTATGGTGCGTTTTTTTGTGTTCATGACCGTTGGACTAGAATCCAACTGGAGGAACGACTTATGAGCGAAAATACAGTGAAAACAAGCCGTAAACGTGGGCAAAGAAAGAATAATTTAGATATACCTCAGCGGTTTTTAGACCGTCTCACCGAAGCGGTCTTAGAAACACCCCACCATACCCCCCAAGAAGCAGAGAAGCCACTACACGATGTTTTGACTTTAGATAAATTGTTTAACCGTTATTATTCGGCTAGGCAAGCGGCAGGAGCGGCAGAACGAACTCTAGAGGATTACAGGAAGCATATGAATTGGCTACGCCGCTTCTTGGCTTTAGAGTACAGCGGTCTCGATAACTTTGTACCAAATCGAGACGTAATACGCACATGGATTTCTTATATGCTGACCGCCCAAAAGCTAAAAACCTCAACAATAAACATTAGGTTGAGAACAATCAAGGCAATGTTCAACTGGTCTATGAGCGAAAGGCTTATTAAAGAGTCCCCTTTTGACAATGTTCATTTATTAAAGGTGCCAGAAGAAGAATTTCAAGTAATCAGTAAGACACAGGAACGGCGATTATTTGAATGTTGTGACCTTAAAACCCTTACTGGATTACGTGATGCATTAGTAATGTCTTTTCTATTTGATACAGGAGTTCGTATTGGAGAATGTTTGAGGATTTCTGTAGGGGAAGTTGATTTACAGAATCGCTCTGTAACTATCCGCGCTGAGTCAGCCAAGACACGTAAGGCAAGGACGGTTTACTTTGGTAAAAGAACACAAGAAATGCTTGCTATTTACCTTGCTTGGCATGAGAAGAACGGACAAGTCCCCAATTTGTTCCTCAATGAGTTTGGTCAACCCTTAGATAAAGAATGGGCAAGCAAACGCATAAATGCCATTGGCAAAAAGGCTAAGATTACAGGTGTTCGCATTAGCCCCCACACTTTTAGACATACGTTTGCTACTCGTTACATAAAAGCAACTGGCGACCCTTTTTCTCTACGCCGCTTGCTTGGACATTCCACTTTAGAAATGACCAACCGTTACGTTAATCAGGATAACGCCGATGTTCGTGGGCAATATGAAAAGTTCATGAAGGGGGACTAAACGATGAGTAACGAGACTAATGAGATATTTGACGCTACCATTTCATACAACCGCTTATTATGGATTATGGATGATGAGTCATCAGACAAATTAATAGCCATCATACAAGCCCATTTATGCCTTGTTAAAGAACATCTCTGCAATGACACATTACCAGATCGTAAAGAAGCCATAAGAGCCGATATTGAGCGCCTGAGGGCGGAGCGGTCGGCTATCTTGCTATCGTTTAATGAGGCGGAGGTAGAAAATCAGCATGGAGAATTACGAAATTCTTGTCGAACAAGAAGATAAGCTTTGCAGTCAAGTAGGGGGAGATGCCAAATCGTTATCCAGAAGTTGTTTGGTTTCCATCATATGAGAACGGGGCGGTATTGAACAAACAAAATATTACTTGCTGTTTACGACACTGAACATACGCTAAAAGTTGATTTAGTGTTACTACGGATGGAGAAATACTACTGCGCGGCTCACAAGAATATTGTTTCGTCTTCTGAGTAACCGCCCAAACTCTTATAGCCTGACACATCACTGTGTGTTGGGCTTTTTGTGTTGTATCTTTATACCCTAAATTCTCCTCTACTCCCAAACTCCAAAATGGTATTATACCCTGCTATAACCTGTACATTGAACTAAAATTAGTATGCGGAAATACCCTAATTTTCAATGAAAATGGTTATCTTCGTTCCCTCTCCCCTTCTTGAATTAATATGACCCGTACTAATTAGATAATTAGAGATTGTATGATATTTCAACGTATCTTTGTTAATTTTGCAAACGGCTTTCTTATAATGTGACTGTAACAAAATCACGAATGAAAGGAGCAGTTCAAATGGAACGATTATTCACTATTAAAGAGACGATGGATATCCTCCAGTTATCTTACACCACGGTGTACAACATGTGCCAAAACGCTACTCTACCTAGCGTAAAAGTAGGCGGCAGTATTCGAGTACCACAAGAAAGTCTGAGGAACTTCATCCTCAATAACACTACAGGAGGTCAACAATAATGGAAGATATGAAAACTTACCTTGGTCAGTTGTACTCCGCCGATGAAGTAGCAATACTCCTGAACATTGAAATGCAGACGTGTTACAAGTGGCTCCGCGAGGGGCGAATTAAAGGAATGAAACTAGCTGACTCCTTGTGGCGTGTTAGAGAAGCAGATTTAAAGTTGTTTGTAGAGCAAGCAATCGAGGGAGGGAGACGATAAGAGTGGAAAAACTCTACACTATAGCAACAATTGCTCATAAACTATCGGCTTCTAATCGTGGACGGTTCGTGAGTGAAGAAACTGTAATGACTTGGGTAAGAAGCGGTTCCCTGCAAGCCTGTAGAGTACCCAATAACAAGCGAGGGTATGGTCGATACCCTTACTTAGTTGAGGAAGCCCACCTAGTCAAAGTGCTTCAAGAAAAGGGTTATGATACTACGCTTGTCGTACCGAATGCTGAGTAAGCTGAATACTGCTCCAATGATGCAAGAAAGCCCCTGCTGAGTGAAGGCAGGGGCAATAAAGAAAGCGACGTGCCTTTATTATAAGCACTTCCTTTCGCAACTTAACCCCCTCATGCAACGATGACTAGCTTGTGAGGGTTATTTTTTTACCCTCAACTGTCACTAACTTATAACAATTCAAGGGGGATATGACAATGAAAGAGATTTACAGCCGTAAAGAAGCCGCTAAGGTTGCAGGAGTCAGCCAAAGAACGATTTTAAGGGCGATACAAACGCGTCAGCTTAATGCTGTTAAGTTTGGCGAAGGTAAGACCTGCTCATACATGATAAGCCGCTTAGCCATTGCAGAGTACATCCAAAGAAGGGGTCGGAAATAATGGCGAAGAAATTCATTGATGATATAATATATGAAGGGGCAAGAGGCAGTCACATAACACCGAATGTAGACAGATATTTAACTATCCCCGAAAACGTCAAAAGGTGCTATTATCTTGAAGCAAATGAGAAGCTAGTTCTATTCGAACTGTACTCGTGGGCTAAGGATGATGGGAAATGCCAAATAGCAATGGACTTGGTTTCATTGAAACTGGGTATCTCTGAAAGAACGGTAAGAACGTGCGTGAAGAAACTTGCGGAGAAGAAGTTTCTTCAGGTGAGCAAGCAGGGCAGGTCGAATGTCTACACGTTCGAAAATCTCAAGGACAACCCCTACCTTATTCTCTCTGAATTTATCCATGCGTTTGTAAAAAGCCACTACTACAGATCAGGACTACGTCAAGCTGAAGAATGGATTCAATCTGTGGGAGACGAAGGCTGTCGTGTATGGAGAGAAGCAGTAGTAGACACCTTGGCTAAGGAAGCCAAGAAAGAGAAATTCTACGAGCCGTATGTACTGAAACTGAAGCAATTCCCCGATGACTATAACAATATTTTATCTGGCTTTGAAGATGAGTTATTGGATTTCGTCCTTGAAGCCGCCAACAAAAAGGCATCTAAGTTAAAGAGTGACTCCGAAGCTGTAGAGTAAGGGGAATTACTTTCCCCTTTAAAAGGGGAAAAGATTGCCTATCAAAGCGGCAAATCTTTCCGTTGACGGTTTTCCATAGAGGAAAATAATTCCCCGAACTTGCGACCTCAGCGGAAAAATGTTCCCCACTATTACTTACACTTATAAAGATATTAAAGACACTTAAAGAAAAAGAGATTAAGAACACCAAAAAACACGCCGCATGTCGGCGACGAGGTTTTCGCTTCGCTCAGTTCTTGGATGAAGTTGTTTTTACATCATTCTTCCCAAATGAGATACGGCAGAGCCACCGCCCCTCCTACAAACTTATTTCCCCCACTTCTATTATTGCGTAGAATTATTGCGTGGAATAGTAATTCTATGCTATTATCAGCCTATAAGTTCCCCCATATCGGGGCAAATCGGGCAAATAACAGGCTGAAAATGTTGCGTAGAATTATTTAAGCCTTTTTTATGGGGAGAGATAAGTATGTTAGACGAATTTATTATCGAAGGTTTACGGGGGAAGAGCGTAGCAACGGTAAAGACCTACCGCCATGCTCTGCAACAGTTCAGCCTGTGGCTTGATGGTTGCGGAACTACTTTAGAGCATTTTAGCCGTACTGACGTTCAACAGTATGTTACATACATGGCATGTAAGAAGAAAACCGCCGCTACCATTAACAAAGTCTACAGTGCCATTAAGAAATTTTGTAGGTGGGCTAAGAAGCTAGATTGCATTGAGGAAGTACATATTATTAAAGCCCCTGACTACAAGCAGACCGCCCCAAAAGCACTAGACAAGCTCGAGAGGAAACGTCTTGAGCGTGAGGTAAACCGAAGCGGAAACAAACGAGATTATGCTATCGTCATGACCTTACTTCATACGGGCTTGAGGGTATCCGAATTGGTCGCACTAGACAGGTCAGACGTTGACCTAAGCGAACGTAAAGGCGAGTTGAGGGTAATGTCAGGTAAAGGAAACAAAGCCCGTAAATTGCCCCTAGACGTTGATGCAAGGTGGGCTATTAATAAATACCTTGAGGAAAGGACAGACGATAACGAAGCCTTGTTTATTAGTAATAGAGACAAGCGAATTAGCGTTAGAAGCGTTCAGCACCTATTAGAGCAACATGACATTCACACTCACCAACTACGTCATACTTTTATAACTGGGCTTGTCAGGGCAAATGAGGATATTGCAGTCATTCAATCGCTGAGTGGACATAACTCAGCGGACATGATATTACGCTATTCTAAACCAACAGAAGAAGATAAGCTAAGAGCCGTTGAAAGGCTGTATAAAGATTGATGCAAAGAAGTGCTACCTTAAAATTAAATTAGGTGGCACTTCTTTGGCGTTTTGTTACTAGCCATTTAGATGCAACATTTACAGATAAAGTTCTTTCACCATACCGATGGGGAAATTTGCTCAGAAGTATTATTCCAAATTGTGGTATAATAGAAATAAGAGATTTATGTGGGAACATGTTAGGGGAGTAGAAGCCGTTGCTATTAAACCAAGTATTCGGGTTGCCGTTCCATCAGCCGGAGGTTGATTTTCTAATACCAAATTTGAATGAGGACTTGCAACTTTATGTCGACCCCTTTTTATTCTATAAAAGCGGTAATCCAGAGTATCAAGCAGTACATTCAACGATTCGACAATTCTTTAGCATTGCGATTGAACAAATAAGATTAGGGCGTAATGACGTCGCTCAAAGGATGTTACATTTCCCAGAGGTTGAAGAAACAATGCTAGGCGTTAGTTCGGGAACGCATAAAGGGCGAGGTATGGGTGATTCAAGAGGTAAGATTATTTACCGAGAGATTATCTCAAATCCTAACATTCTCGAATATGGAGTAAGCCACTTAGCTGAGATGCAATTATTGATTGAAGGTGTTGGATTTGACATGGTAAGTGACATGTGTACAAATATTGCAAAGCCTTTTTTTGTGGACTATACACAGCGGCAGTGTAAAATGCATAACATCCCAATGGTTCAGGGTCTTTCCCTAGGACATGTCTTCGACTGGGAAGAGCATGATTGGGATGACCAACATGTAGAATTGCCAGTCAATCCAAATACAGGTTATCCAATCCTGCTAGTCCCGAAGGCGGTAGTTCGGAGATTTGAGGATATTGATTACAAAGACTTTTGGAATACAACTTACAGATATATTTTAAGGGATATAGAAGTGGAAAAATCTGTTCGTGCCATAGGTCGTGAACCAAAGATTACGTGGAAGGAAATAAATGAGAAGTATAATTTCTGCAAAAAAACTGTTGTAGAAGTTCTGCATGAACAACCCGAGCTAATGAAGCAGTATTTACAAGAGAAAGATAGAACAACACATGAAACGGTTGTTCCTGTTGATCTAGACTCTGTGGAGGGAACTGATATCACTAGAAATACTGCTAAAGAGTTTAAAGATGAACTGGCATTAATAAGACCAGGAAATAAAGATGCAAAAAAATACGAATCCTTATTGCTTAGGATTTTAACAACATTATTTTCACCACCACTAGCTGACCCCCATTCTCAAGTAACGACTGTAGATGGTAGAGAAATTATTGATATTACCTTTTATAACTCGGCGAATCATGGTTTTTGGAACGATATAAAAACGAAGCATGGAAGTATTATTATCGTCATTGAACTAAAGAACATGGAGGACTTAAATAACGAAGAGTATTTCCAAATCTCTAATAGACTTAACGACAAAGTTGGGAAATTCGGGATATTAATTGCAAGGAAGAAAGATAAACTAGATGTTCAAAGGGCTTACAGAAGATTTAATCAAGATCAGAAGGTTATACTGACGTTTACTGATGAGGATATAATTCAGATGTTGGATAACTTTCAACAAGGATTGAATCCTTCTCTTTATATAAACCAAATGTACAGAAAGTTTGTGGAGGAAGCATGATAAAAAAACCAATAATAGAAGAACAAACTTATACAGATCACAGGAATATTGCTACGCAATTAGAAAGTGTATACCAAGAGATAAACAAACTGGCAACGAAAAAACCAACTGAAAAGATTACAGCAATGATTTCTAATAAAATTAATCACTTAATTATTAAGGTAAAGTCAGTAGTTACTTCGGATGAATTTTTAGATGCTATCGAAACAGTACCTGTTGAAGGAAACCTGATTCGTCTTGATGAAACCCTAATTCTTTTAGGAGAATTAAGGGGGATTATGGACAAGCAATGGGGAAGCGAAAATTTTAAAGAGTTCAGGAATTATCACTCTCGAAGACATGATAATCAAGTCTTAAGGTAAGCTATTGCTATACTACCTTACCTTTTCCCAAAGGTGGTATTTTGTTTTAAATTGTCCACAGTAGCCAGACCCATGGTGAAAATTTGGAATACACATGGACTTTGTTCTTGAGAAAACAACTTTATTTTAATATCAGCGAATATTGACTCTCACTCAATACAAGCCAACGGCGGAAGACACGATATGAGGCGTTGATGGGCTGTGTAAGGATTGAATGAAGCTGAGTCACCCACAAGTAGGGGTGGCTCTTTTGTTTTGCTCTACGGGTCTTGTATGGCTTCATTATAGACCCCACCCCTTACCGAATGAATTGTTTTTTGTTGCCGCGGCGGAGTTTACCCTCGTTTTATCCGTACAAAAAAATTCTGGAATTGCGGTGTACGTACATGGGTTTTCAACCCTGACAATGGACGGGAATCGCTCTTTTGTTGTTCATACAATAGAAAAACTATATTGTAAATACCATTTTAATATAGCATAATACAAAATTTGTAAATTAATTTTATTCGTGATACTGTTAGCTTGTTGAATTGAATCACTTTTGAAGAATTATAGGGAGGGGGGGGGGGAGTATGAATGTTCTTTTAATAATAGTCCTTAGTATTTCAGTTGTACTTTCTGTAATAACAAGCTTTATTAATTGGAAGACTTTAAGATTAATTAAGAAGCAAGGTTAACGATGACTTAACCATGGATTCAGAAACCAAAGTACGAAGAAAAGCACGGGGGATTTTAGAGTATGAGTGAGAAACGTGTGCGATGGACGATAAGTTTGCGACAAAAAGATAAACAATTGTTTGAGCATTTCGAAGTTTTAGGAACAGGAGACAGGTCAGCAGAATCTAGGAGATTAATGTATCTCGGTCTTTCCCTCATTGACATGATTAAGGAAGAAGAAGTCTCTTTAAAAGAAATATTTTCACTTGACCCTTCCAAATTTATTATTGTCATTAAGCCTAAGTAGGTAAGATGAAAGCCGTTAAAAAGCTGTATAAGGACTAATAAAAGCTGTGTCTCCTTTCTTAAAGGTGGCACATTTTTGCTTTCAGAAGCAAGTTAGAAAGGCTTACAGGGGGAGCTAATGTAAATGAATTTTATGGTAAGGGGACTCAATATTGATTGATAGAATTGACATTAAGGGCATTCGCTACAGATATATCCATGGGAATAACAGAATTGATGGTTAATGCGGAGGCGGACTTATATAAAGGATAAAAATGGAGTCACATTTTTATTTCAACGTCAAAAAAGTTCGTAAGTAAAGGCATATAGAAGTGTCAATAAACTAATCAATGATAGTTTCTGAGTATCTCATTGCGTAAAGGAGGTACTTTTAAAATGGATGGACAAAGCTATCTTAGGTAATAAGAACACGCGTTTTCGTTTCATCCGGCATCATGCCAGAAGGCGTTGAGAGCTATTTTAAGGCATTTTAACTAAATGATGCGTATTTATATTAAAATGCTTCTAAAATGCAAAGGAGAGTCGTTTTTGTGCGTTTGAGAGGCAAATAAAACATTAGTGTGTTGACAAACACAAATAGACCATGATATAGTAAAATCAAGGTCAGAAAAGTACTAGATTATGTAATTTAGATAAAATCATTGATAGTTTTTGATGCTGGAACATCAAAACTAATATTGTTCATTATACAACCTTGGTGGAGTTGTTATCTTTAAAGTTGGTTACTTTTAAGATAATATCAAATGTTCATTCTGAAAGCAAGACATAATTATTAAAATGAGCAAAAAGTCACCCTTGATGTACATAATGTTCCATTGATATATCTCCCAATGACAAGGAGGATAGGTGGTAATTGGGCATAATCCTGTATATTTTCGCCTATAAAATTAAGGTTATGAAAGGCAGGAATGTACAATGGCTATTTTATCAGCAAGATTTATAGTTGATGGACAATTTAATCGGGAGTACACAACTAGTCAAATTGACTCTCAGTTGTATCAAAATACTCTAAGGGACTATTTATACTGTCCTACTCCAAATTGTCCCTCAAGAGTGAGTTATATCAATAGGAGGCGCCCCTTCTTAAAGACATGGAATGGTGATGACCATGACCCCAATTGTATTCACGCTTTTGAAAGATTGCGTGGAAGAGTAGGCGTTGACACAACCCGATTCATTAATGTTGAACTGTCGCCTGAAAGAAAGAAAAGAGCACTTAAGGAGGCTCTTGCACAGTATAATATGACTGAGGAAGAACGAGAACAGCAGAGGTTGAAAAAAGTAAATAGAAGGAATAATCCTACGACGGTTGAAAAAACGTCGCAACCTTCTGCTAAATTGGTTCTTGTTAATGGGGACATCACTGTAGGGGAAGAGAAAACTGGGTTTCGTGGGCCGAATCTTCCTAAAAGAACGCCTGATATGTTAAAGGATTCGGATGAAAAGAGACCACGTCTGATAATGGGACTTGTAAAGGATGTTAAATTGCTTGGCTCTACTGCGGAGATAATAATAGTAGAAAAGGGCATAGACATTCATGTAAAGTTTGAAGAGGTCTTTCATGTGAACAGTCCCACATTTTCAGGGTTATTCCATCTTATAAATCGCTATTTATCGGATGTTAAAAGGGTAGTATTTACAGGGATTGGTGAAACCAAACTCTCTTCTGATGGTACTCACTACGAGTTATCTGTCTTTTACGGTGAAGATTTTGAAGTGAACGGAATGATGTTAACAGTACTCGCGGCTCATTATGCTAGAGGCGCCTAAAGCATAAATTGCACTAATTAATTTTGTTCCATCCTTTGCATTTTTGTGGAGGGTGGATTTTTTATAGGTTGACTCGTGGTTTGAAAAATAATAAGATGAAACTGTCAGACGGTCATGAGTAAAACTAAACGCTTAAACATAAACCGCCGTAGCGGTTCAACAATAAAGTGCTATAAACTCAGTCAGGATAAGGGTCGGGGGGCTTTTCTAGTGAAAAGCGGTCTTGAAAACCGCCGAGGTCGCAAGGTCTCCGTGGGTTCGAATCCCACCCTCTCCGTAACCATGGTAATACCCCAACTAAGAAGTCATGCGATTCCTTTGAATCGTGTGGCTTTTTTTGTTGCATTTTTTTGTTTCTTTTACAAATAAAACATAATAATTTTACACAAAGTGTGTATTTAGTAGATGGGGCTTTTCTTATAATTGACGAGATTATCAATTCTGAGGAGAGTGAAGAACAATTGAAGAAGGTTAGCACTAAGGTGATATCGGTGTTCCTATCGGCAGCTGTAGCAGCGAGTTCTTTGACAGCGGTAGTCACTCCAGCTTTGGCTGTTGTCAGCCAAGTAACAGTAACTCCGGGAACGCCTTACAATGCAGCAGGCAACTACGATGTAACTGTACCGCATGTGTTCATTAATCAAGTGTATGGTGGCGGACTAGCGACTGATACTAAAAATACAGCGTCCTCCCATGGTTACATAGAGTTATACAATCCTACGGATCGTGATATCAGTCTAGAGGGGTGGTCTCTGCAATACGCAGACCGCGGAACACCCGCCTTAACTGGAGCAACCGGGGATTGGCAGAAGTTAGATCTGACGGGAACGATTAAAGCCAGATCTTCGTTCCTCGTACTCGGACAAGCCACGGGTTCAGCGGCTCCGAAATTTAATTTGACCAATACGTATGATCAAATGTGGAGCGGGCGTTTTATTAATAATAAAGGGCTAAAGGTGGCTCTGCTGAGCAATCAAACGAAATTGGATATGTCTAATAAAAATCCTTTCGCCAATGATCCAAAACCTGCAGGCTATGTCGATATGTTGGGAACAGGAAGCAATGATGGGGACAACACGAACGTTCTTACGGATATTGACGGTTATGAAGTTGATTATCCGAAAGGAGACACCGAAGGGACCTCCAAGCAGAAAGGCGTCCGCCGCAAAACACTGAACGATACAGATAACAATAAGCTGGATTTCGCACAGTTCGATATTACAGGAACAGGCACCACCGATCAAGATCGTGCGGCGAAGGGCCCTAAATATGGAGCATACGGTCCATGGGGCGAACTGGGTTTTAGCACAATAAGCCTACCTGTCGCGTATGAACAAACGGCGTACTCGGTCATGGTAAACGTGTATGGAGGCAAGCCGCCTTATACATTCTCCGCTACTGGCTTGCCTGCGGGTTTAAGCATAAACTCCGTCACAGGAGAGGTGGCTGGGACACCAGCCCAGGGTTCCTCTGTTACGACCAATGTGTACGTGAAAGTGACGGATAGCTTGACGGCAGCGCTTGGTCAGAATCTCTCTTTAACCGTGCAAGCACCTGCCATTTTCAATGACACGCTTAACATTACTAAGATTGCTCAGTACTCTGTTGGCGTTACGAATAAAGATGGCGGCGTGGCGGAGATTGTTAAATACAATAAAGACAATCAAAAGTTTTATCTAGTAAATGGGTCGGGCAACCCGCCAAGTTTAGAAATTGTGCGCTTGGATTTGGTCAAAGGCCTTGTGAAGGAAAAAACCATAACGATGAAACAGTTGGTTGAAACGGGAGGCTTTCTGTACGGTGACCTGACGAGCGTGGATGTGAATACCACATCAAAGCGTATATCCGTGTCGGTTCAAGAGCTGGATTCGAAGAAGCCAGGTAAAATCCTAGTTATGGATTACGATGGGGTCGTGCTCAAAACGTATGAAGCAGGTATCCAGCCCGATATGATTAAATCGACGCCGGACGGCAGATATATTTTAACAGCCAATGAGGGGGAGCCTCGTACAAGTGGCGTTGATCCTGAAGGCAGTATCACGATTGTCGATACGTTAGATGACAGCGTTTCGCATGTTAGATTTACCGATACATCCGTTATTGATGATAAGGTTCATATCCGAGGAGCATCCGATCCAACAACCGGGGTCATTTCAGGGGAAGGAAAGAAAGCTGATGCTGTCTTCGATTTGGAGCCGGAGTATATAACTTTATCGGAGGATAACACGAAAGCTTATGTGTCTTTTCAAGAAAATAATGCGATCGGTACGGTGGATATTGCTGCCAAGAAAGTTTTGTCAGTAAAGGGACTGGGTCTAAAGGATTTAAGCCTTCCCCGCAACTCGTTGGATCTTGTGAAGGATGGTGCAATTAAGTTTGAAAATGTACCGTTCTATGGCATGTATATGCCTGACGGTATTTCCAGTCATACGATTAATGGAACTTCCTATTTGTTCACGGCGAATGAAGGGGATGTAACGGAGTGGCCGGGGGTTAGAACCAATGGCAGTACGATCGGAGCGATGAAAGCCAGCTTAGCAGCTAATTCACCCGCTGCTATCTTTTTGCAAGGAAAAACAACCTATGATGGTGTTGAAGTTGCCAGTGACATGGGGAATGATGGTATTTATATGTACGGTGGGCGCTCGTTCTCTATCTGGCAAGCCAATACCATGCAGCAAGTATATGACAGCGGTAACGATTTTGAGAAAATAACATCACAACGCGTGCCGAACAATTTCAACACGAGTAATAGCAAAACAGCGCTGGACGACCGCAGCTCCAAGAAAGGTCCTGAGCCAGAAGATGTGAAAGTGAGCAAGGTAGGCAGTAAAGTCCTTGCCTTCGTGGGCTTAGAGCGCGTTGGAGGCATCATGACATATGATGTAACGGATCCTGCGAATGCTCAGTTTGTGTCTTATACGAATTCCCGTGTATACACGCCTAAGGACAACCTGAATACAGATACAGGCCCAGAGGGGATTGAATTCATCCCAGCTTCTGCTAGTCCCAATGGGAACCCATTACTTCTAGTTGCTAATGAGGTGGGCGGGACGGTAGCTGTATATCAACTTAACGTGCAAAAAATCGCTTTAAGCCAATCAGCGCTATCTTTTACAGAAGGGAATGCTGCTATTCAGTTGACAGCAGCAGTTACTAACGCCTCAGGAGAAGCTGTGGCAGCAGGAACGGTAACATGGAAATCATCGAATCCTGCTGTTGCAACTGTAAGTGCTGAAGGCAAGGTTACACCAGTTGTAGCAGGTACCGCGGTGATTACAGCACTTAGTCCTGATGGATACGGGACAGCTGAGGCGGCGATTACGGTAACTTCTTCTTCCAGCCCGTCAACAGGCGGCAACGGCAGCCCTGCAGTGGCAACACCAGCCGAGGCTGATAAACCTACGACTAGCGGACAAGTGACAACGATTAAGACAACGGCTACCAAAGATACCTCGGGTACTTCTACAGCCAATGTTTCGGCCGCACAGGTGACGGAAGCTATGAAGGCGATCTCCCAGATTTCTGGTTCCGGGAAATCAACTGTTTTGGAAATTAAGGCGGCGGTAGATCCCACTTCCCAGCAAGCCGTTATTAAATTTCCTGCTGAAGCCATATCAAAGGTCGCAAGCGGCAGCACAGATATGAAGATTGAAGCGGGAATTGGTTCCGTCAGACTCGATTCCAAAGCGTTAGTGGCGGTTTCCGCTGCTGCGACAAGCGGCGAGGTGTCCATCACAATTGCCAAAACCGATGTAAAGACGATTACCCAAAATCTGACGCCGGCAGCCAAGACAGCTGTTGAAGCAGCTGTGAGCAATCATCCGGTCTTTGATTTTACAATTCAGGCTGGCGGTAAAATCGTTTCTACGTTTAACGGTGGAACAGCGAGTGTTCAAGTTCCGTACACACCAGCTTCCGGCGAGGACATCAACGCAATTGTCGCGTTCTATATTACGGATAACGGTGAAATTACCAAGGTTACAAATAGCCACTATGATCCTGCTACAGGCACTTTGAGCTTCAAAGTAACCCACTTCTCGCAATATGCTGTTGGTTACAACAAAGTTTCTTTCCAAGATACAGCAGCTAGTTTTGCCAAAGACTACATTACGTATTTATCATCCAGAGATGTGATTAAGGGGGTCAGCGAGGGTTCTTTCGCTCCTGAAGCGTCCATCACCAGAGCGGATTTTGCCCTCATCCTAGCGCGCATAGCTGGGGCAGATTTGAGCTCGTTCACAGGGACAGCTTTCACCGATATCAAAGTGGACAGCTATTATGCCAAAGCTGTTCAATGGGCAGCTGCTAAGGGCATTACGGGTGGAGTTCGCGAAGGCGAGTTTGCACCTGGCGCGAGCATTACACGGGAGCAGATGGCAACGATGATTACACGTTTTGCTGCTTCAATGAAGGTTACGTTACAAGCAACTGTGCAAGCGACCGAATTTGCTGATAAAGCATCCATTCCTGCTTATGCACTTGAAGCTGCGAAAGCTTTGCAGCAAGCGGGTATTATTTCTGGTAAATCAGGCAATCTTTTTGCTCCGAAAGAAACGGCTTCCCGTCAGGAAGCAGCGAAAATGCTGGCATTGCTTTTACAAACGATGGTGAAATAGACAAAACTCAAACAACTATTCTTATGCGGGAGTATCTTCCGTTTAGGGGTAGTTGTTTGTAGTTTAACCAGGGAAGCGGGTACTTACTGTTGGGCTGAATCCTCATTTTTTGGGAGGCATAAAAGACGATGCGCCTCGGCATTTTATACATGTGGAGGTGTTACCTATGAGCAAAACAGATAAGCTGACGATTAACCAAGCTGAATTGGTAAACGAATGGGCAAGAGTACTTCCAACAACGCTGCAGCCAACCGATCAGGCGCGTGTGTGGGCCGATGAGGCCAATTCCAATGCCCTATGGGTTCATATCATGGCAGCGGGTCATACGGGCTACACAATCGATTTTAAAGTCACCTACGTGGACGACAGAGAGGTTAAGGTTGAGCTGACTGACGTGCAGCAAGGAACAACTCACATTGATGAACGCGGCGATGTCGTGCAGAATTTGGTAGACGACTACATCCGTCATATTCATGAATGTGCGCAAGCTTTGCAGAAAGTCACACACGCCTAGCGGCGGAGGAGGAACTTAACCATGACCAAACAAAAAGCTGTCGATAAGAATTTGCAGAATGTAGCGAAGGACTTCGAAGATAGTCCGGTGAACAGTCATCAGGCACAACAAGATCAGCAGCAAGTAAATGACCATCGTCATGAAGATGCGCTCAATCATGAAGAAAATTAGAGAGGTGGCGGTTAGCGATGTCTAAACAAAAATCATACTCTGCTGGCGATAATCTTGTTCATAACGGTTCTGTCAAAAACAGGGACAACAATGGGAATCAAGAGCCGCTATCGGGCTCCAAGAAGGTCAAAAACCGCAATCATTCCAGAGCGAATCAGCATGGAGAAGGACACGGCGGCATTTAATTATTTTGATAAAAAGATTTGTGCTTCCTATGTTTAAGATTCAGGAAGCGGGACATACTATATTTGTCGGCAAGCAGAGAGGTGTGGTTCCGTTGGAGCATTCAGCGAAAGGGAAACAACCATTGCAAAGAGGACTTTTCTACCTGTTATAATCAGGCTGGAGGGGATGTGCCAAAGACACTTACCGTGTTTTATAAGCAGATTTTCCTAAGGTTTACGTGTAACATGTTTTAAAAGAAATCATAAATGCCGACAAAAAAAGAACCCTTAGGGGTTCTTTTTTTCGTCTATGTCGAGGTGGTAATCCGCAGGGTCAGCCTGGAATGCGTGAGCTTTGCGATAAAAAAGCAGCTTGATGCCGCCGCCGATTAGAATCAATGCTACGATTAAAGTTTGGCCAAAACTATTAAACCAGTACATATAATTCGAATGCGGGAACAGTTGATAAATGAACTGAGTCACAATTTCTTTGAAGACGTAATATCCGCCCATCAAAATGAGGACGAAGCCGATGGAGCGATGATGCGCGGTCCAGTTCTCAATAATCGGCTTATCCACCAAGGTGCCGTTCTCATACTTCGTGATGCTCTGCAAAGCATCAAAAAAGCTGAAGAACCAGAGAATCGGGATCAGAAAAAGGAAGAGGGACAACCTCAGGACATCCAGGACATAGATGGAGAATAGGAAGATGGCCATCAGCTGAATACCGCGCTTATTCATGGAAAGGTACAGATGAGCAGCACCGGGAAAAATGGCGATAATGGTCGCTAAGGTGCGGTTTTTACGGCCAAATTCATCGCCAAGATGAAAATCATCGAACATGCTGCGATCGACCAGTTCAAGGCCTGCTTGCTTGCGCTCCTGCTGTTTGAGGGCATCGAACATGGTGTAGAACCAGAGCACTGGCAGAGCCAGCAGAAAGGCCACAAATCCTTCGTTGTGCGTCATGATCGTAATGAAGAAGACGAGAATGGCGATCCCGAAGAAGGACACCATGGCGGTCAGGCCGCGCTGCATAAGTCCAAGCTGGAAATGACCGAGCCCTGGCACGAAAGAGAGCAGCATGACGCGAGTCCGCTCTTGCTGATTCAACTGATTGGCATACGGATTGACAGGCAGAGAAGATTCCCATTCCGGCGACTGGGGATCGTAGGGATTAGGCATGCCGCCGTAGGGGGAGCGATAAGGCTGTGAGCTTAGCAAATAGATGATCATATCGGCCATATTTACGATCCACGAGAGCGCGGCGAACAGAGCCAATATAACTAATAGTTCTTCTGGCAAACGGGTGAGAGTTACGCCGACGAATATAAGAAAGAGCGGGCCAAAAAAACCGGCGGCATATAAGAAAGCGCGCAATAGTCGCTGCATATATAGATGGCCAAGCCCAGGGATGATGGAAAGCAAGAAGGCGGTTACGCCGCTTTTGCTTTGTATGGGATTCATGGGTGAGAACCTCCTTTGTTAGAGCCATTTTGTAAAGTATCCAGCCAACCGAGTGTCTTGTTAAGCCATACGTCCGAAACGGGCATTTCTTGCTTCTTCTGAAGTGCAGAGGGATTGAGTTCCTGAGATAAGCCATGAAAGAATCCGGTAGCCACCAAGATGATCGTAGCAGCGGCTGCAATGCCATAATGCAGAATCGTCGAGCGGTACCAAGAGCGCTTGGTACCCGTGGTTCGCGCGATAATCGCATCGACATACCCTTGGGTTTCGAGTTCTAGCAAAGGGAATGTCGTGGAGGTCATCTCCAAGCAGTCCATATAAACAGCGAGACACTCGTCGCATTTGTACAGATGATGCTCCATAGCGTCTATCTCCGCAGCGCTCAATGACGCATTCAAGTAATTCCTCCAGGCTTGCTCGTCGTAATGATTCACAAGAAATCCTCCTCCTTCCAGTTTTTGCGGAGCCACTGTTTGGCTCGGTAAAGCTTGGACTCGACGGTTTTAACGGTAATGCCCTGGGTATCGGCAATATCTTGATAGGATTGATGTTGAATATAGTAGGCCGTTAGTACGTCTTGATAATTAAGTGGAATTTGATGCAGTCGCGTCCGTACAAGCTGAGCGGTTTCATTCATGATGACCTCATTCTCTACCGCATGCTGATGAGGCACAACAGGTTCCGAGGCTTGTACGGATTCTTCCATCTCAGCCGTCATATCTTCTCTTTTCCTGCTGGCTGAGCGTTTGAAATCAATGGCACGATTCACAGCGATGCGAGTCATCCAGGTTTTGAAACCCTTCTTCTGGTACTGAGGGAGGGAGAAGTAAATCCGGGTCCATACTTCCTGGGATAAATCTTCGGCATCTTTGGTATGACGTACAATCGCATAAATCGTGTGGAACACATAGTGCCGATAAGCAGTAACCAGCTCACGAAATGCTGACTCATCGCCATTCAAAATGCGCTCTATTAGGGCATGTTCCTGAATAAGCTTCTCCTCCTCTCCGCATGAATAGACGAAGGCTCTTCCAGTAATCCCTGCAGTTGCATCCAAAAAGTCTTGGTAATATTCAGAAGGCTGCCCTCCAGGTTTGGACCCCTTTGAGACAGCCTCATACGTTTTTAATGAGATACAGACGAACTTCCAGGCTTGATATGCGGCGTAGAAGAACTATTGCGAACAAACCATTGCGAAAGAGCAGCGCTTAGAACACCGAGAATTCCAAGGATAATAAATCCCTGACTTAGCGAGAACCAATCACCGATAACCCCCATGAGAACAGGACCAATGAACATACCGAGGCCATAGATCGCTTGGAAAAAGCCCATGGCCGTTGCCCGCTTATCCGCAGCCATATGTTTGATGCTCATTCCCATCAGAAGTGTAAAGGAAAGCCCTCGCCCGAACCCGGCAAAAGCTTGAGTAATCATAAGTATCCAAAGATGATGCGTGAACGGAACCGAGAATGTGAATATCCCCATAAGAAGGAAGCCCCATACGACCATGCGCTTTTCTCCATATCTGGCAGCCCAACGCCTTCCACCGAATAAAGAAGCTAGGGCCACTGGCACATTGGCAAACAAAGAGAGCAGGGATAAAGAAAATTTATCAGCCCCAAGCTCGGTAGCATAAACAGGCGTGAACCCGAAGACAGTGGCAAAGATCAGCACTTGAGACAGAATGGCTAGTAAAGAAACAAACAGTAAGGTCCGGTCCGTCGCCACCTCACCAATGCCGCGCAGCGTTATTTTTGGAGCGTCGGGTTCGACCTTTTCTACGAGGAAAAAAGATCCTATAAGCCCTATCACACCTAGTCCGGCGCCTAAAATAAATGCAGCTTCCCAGCCTAGAGAATCAGCGGCCCAACCTGCCGCAAGAATACCGAGCACCTGGCCGAGCGAATTGAAGAAGGAAATCGTGCCAATCGCTTTCGTAGAATCTTCATGCTTATAATAGCTCGTAAATAATACCGTGAAATCTACCCAAGTTGCCGCAGCCGCGCCGGCCAGTGCACGCAGAATGAGGATCCAGGTGAAATCATGCGTGAACCAGAGCCCTAAACCCGCAATCGCTGTGAAAAACAGCCCAAAGGTGATGAACAGTTTGCGTTTATGAAATCGGTCCGACATAATACCGACTGGAATTCGAAGCAGCATTTGCGAGATACCATACATCCCGACAATCCACCCAGCAAGCTGATGGTTCCCGCCCAGAAATTCCACATAGGGGGCCATAATAGGAACGCTGGTATACATCGACATCCAGAACAGCAACGTTACCGCGCAGAAAAGAGGGATGCGGTAGGAGGATGGCGTTTTGATGATCGTCATTGGTGTAAGACTCCTTTCGGACTGAGCTCCGTTCATTATAGAACATTGGCTGGGTGCTAGGCTATGGTACGTAATCACAAATAATATGAGCAAGACAACTGGATGGATTAGGGATAAAAAATAACCCTTCTACGTCTATGACGCTAGAAGGGTTATTGGTTTAAATCGTAGTATTTTTGTCTCGTATCTGTTGCAGTAATTTAAGAACTTCACCAAACCCCATAAAGATTAAGCCTCCAAGTAAGGAATACAGGAGTGGGACTAAGCCGAATAAGAATACGGATGATTTATCTCTAGGAAGGTCAATTCCGCCTGTCCATAAGTAGATGGCTGACAGAAATCCAATTACAATGGTTGCCACCCCAATGAATTTAAAAATGATACTATAGGTATTCTTTACCTCATAATCATTTATAAAACGAGAATTGAACTGGAGACTCGATACGACTTTACTTTTTTGCTGCCCAAATTCCCAACTGAAGTTAATAAAAAACATACCTATGAGAATAGCGGATAAGCACAGAACAAGAGGCTTATATTTGAAAAGAAATTTTGCAAAATCAACGACATCATCTTCGTAAATAGCGGATTGCCCGATGACAGTTAAGGCTTGCCAATTCATTAAGCTGGCGATAGATAAGAGCAAAGCACCAGCCATACCTAAGTAAATAGTAAGCCTGCGTGGCATTAAGCAGCCTCCGTTCGGTATGTTTTCAATAGTGCAATGAAGAAATTGAACAGCGATAGGCCAAGAGCAACGCCCAATATGGTACTCAAATTTAAAGCTGTGTCAAACGTGAATACGCGGCTGGAAGATAGCATGGAAACGGCATAGAGAAAAGAAATAATACCTGCAGATAGGGCTGATATTCTGAAATACATGGTTCTCCTCATTTCTTATAATGGATAATTTTTAAATATTTTGTAGAATTTTAGCATATCAAAAATAGGTATATATTACCATACAAAAATTAATGCTGATAAATTGCTCTTCAAGAGAAAACCCTTTTGGGCGTACGACTGTTGTAAAAATAGTGTTTCTATAAAAAAGAAAAAAGAGGCTGTCCCAAAAGTCAATTTATGACTTAAGGGCAGCCTCTTTAGGTAGGATATACGCGCCCGATACGATTCGAACGTACGACCTACAGTTTAGGAAACTGTTGCTCTATCCTGCTGAGCTACGGGCGCATAGCAAGAATTATGATAGCACGAAGGCCTCCACGGCGCAAGCATTCGGTTGCGGCCAGGTCATCTAGAGAATTTCTTGCACAGATGGATGCAACGATTATTCCTTGCCGCGTAATTTACGGAAAAATTGGGTCAGCATCGTCGAACACTCTTCCTGCATGACGCCGCTAATGACGTCGACACGGTGATTAAACCGGTCTTCCTGCAGCAGGTTCATGAGCGTCCCCGCGCAGCCTGCTTTAGGATCCGTCGTGCCATAAATCACTTGCGGGATCCGAGCTTGAACAATGGCGCCAGCGCACATAGGGCAGGGTTCTAACGTAACATAAAGCTGGCAATCTAGCAGACGCCACGCCTGCAAATGTTCACTTGCCTGCTTAATAGCAACCAGCTCTGCATGAGCGAGCGGATCTAGGGTTGTTTCACGAAGATTGTAGCCGCGACCAATAATTTGGCCTTGGTGGACAACGACAGCGCCGATCGGCACTTCGCGGATGGCTTCGGCTTTGAGCGCCTCTTGAATGGCTTCTTTCATCCAGGGGATATGTTCATCCACAGGGGGACACCTCGCTAAAATAATTTATCCACATGTGAATAAAACATCGAACAAATATTCGTTGTTAACAACCTGTGGATAACAATGTGGATAACTTAAAAAGTTGTGGATACTTTTTTCTTTCTACATTCATACACTAAAAAGATGGGCTGCGCAAGGTTTTTAGTTGATAACTGAGACAAGGTTCCGATATAATGAAGATGCTAGTAGGCCTTTATGACCATAAAGCCTGCACAACCACAATCAGACATGAAATTGCAGAATTCGAAATGGCAAACTTGCTGAAAGGCAAGGACGCAAAGCTGAGGGTCTACGGTTCCCGCGAACTATGACAGCCTGGTTACCGAAAATCATTGCTTTTTGATTAAGGTAATAGACTGTTCCGGATCATCGGGGCGGTCTATTTTTAATGATATAAGTCGAGTACGGTTCGCGAAAGGATGTTGAGTAAAGTGGCCAACGAGCAACAACCCATGAAACTTTATGGCAGTAAAGAAGGCTATGATGCTGATGTCATGATCGACAGTAAAGCAGTGCTCAGCAAGGAAGATTTCGTAGCTACTGGTGTGTTGACTTATGCTCTCGGTGACATTATTGAGGTAGAACTCCCTGAGTTTGATGTGTTTCGGTTGGGGGATAAGCTGAAAATGACAGTCTATACGAAATCAGGGCTGTTTGTTTGGGAAACGACGGTAGTTGCCAAAGAGCAGGGATCTCTCATCGTGCTGAATCCACCCGAAAATCGTCGGAAATTTACGGAGAAACGGGAGTTTCCTCGTGTTGAAGTCACAAAGGGCGGCTTGTTATTCGGACTTCAAGATGTAAATAAGCGAAATAAACATCATTTAGACAATCCGATTGCCATTTCGATCAAAAATATTTCCATTAATGGCGTAGGCTTCACGGTAGATGACAATGCAATGGTCGAAAAAATTATCCAAAAGCATTCTCAGCTGGAAGTTGAATTGAATCTTGGCTTTTCGATGGCCTGTACAATGGAAGTTGTTAGAAAAGAGAAAACAAATGCGGGCTTCTACTATGGGGCCAGATATTTGAATGTTCCGGATGAAAAAACAAATGCGTTAAGAGGCTTTATCCTCAAAAATCAGATAGAAACTTACTTCATTCAGAAGCGGGAAGCGCAAATCAAAAAAGCAATGGAAAAAAAGACTGTGGCCAATCCGTAGCCTCAGGCTTTTTTTTGCGTTCCAAGTACTATATAATAAGAAGGATGATTTTCGAAAATTAAGGAGTTGTAACTACAATGGCTTTGAAAGCAGGTATCGTCGGTCTACCGAACGTAGGAAAATCGACATTGTTTAATGCAATTACACAGGCGGGAGCAGAATCTGCGAATTATCCGTTTTGTACGATCGATCCGAATGTTGGGGTAGTTGAAGTACCAGACGAGAGATTGCAGAAGCTGGTAGAGATTGTTGTGCCTAAGAGCATTGTCCCGACAGCCTTTGAATTCGTGGATATCGCGGGTTTAGTGAAGGGCGCGAGCAAAGGCGAAGGGCTTGGAAATAAATTTCTGGCGCACATTCGTGAAGTGGATGCCATTGTGCATGTTGTTCGTTGTTTTGAAGATGATAATATTACCCACGTTTCTGGTAAAGTAGATCCGATTGGCGATATCGAGACGATCAATCTTGAATTGATATTGGCTGACATCGAGTCCGTAGAGAAGAAGATTGAGCGTTCACGCAAAAACCTCAAAGGCGGCGACAAAAAGGTTGTTGCTGAAGTGGAGTGTTTGGAGCGTATTAAAGAAGCGCTTTATGAAGATAAGCCAGCGCGTAGTTTGGATCTCAGCGAAGATGAGAAACTTCTCGTGCGCGATCTTCACCTTTTGACCATGAAACCTGTGCTTTATGCAGCAAACGTGAGTGAGGATGAAGTGGCGACAGCAGACGAAAATCCTTTCGTGAAGATTGTGAAAGAATTTGCTGAAGGCGAAAACAACGAAGTGGTGTCGATCAGCGCGAAGGTTGAATCCGAAATCGCCGAGTTGGAAGACGAAGAAAAAGCGATGTTCCTCGAAGAGTTGGGACTTCAAGAGTCCGGCTTGAATAGATTGATTAAAGCAGCGTATAGAAAGCTTGGCTTGTATACGTATTTCACAGCTGGCGTGCAAGAGGTAAGAGCCTGGACGATTCGTAAAGGAACGAAAGCACCGCAAGCAGCTGGTGTGATTCACACCGATTTCGAACGTGGTTTTATCCGTGCTGAGGTTGTGTCTTACAATGATTTGGCAGCGGCTGGTTCCATGAATGGAGCTAAGGAAAAAGGCCAAGTGCGACTTGAAGGCAAAGAGTACGTGGTGAATGACGGGGACGTCATGCATTTCAGATTCAACGTTTAACTACGAGAAAAAGATAAGAAAGGAGTGATCCACGATGTTGGATAGATTGCAATCGATTGTAGATCGATATGATAAATTAAGTGAATTGTTATGTGACCCTGATGTCACAAATGATACGAAGAAATTGAGAGAATACTCCAAAGAACAATCCGATCTTCAAGAAGCTTATGATGCTTATAATGAATATAAGAGTGTAAGTGAACAGCTCGCTGATGCGAAAGTGATGCAGAACGAGAAGCTGGACGATGAGATGCGCGAAATGGTCAAAATGGAGATTGATGAGCTGAGCGAACAAGCGGCTTCTTTGGAAGAACAGCTTAGATTGCTGATGATGCCCAAAGATCCCAACGACGGTAAGAACGTAATCGTCGAAATTCGCGGAGCGGCTGGTGGTGATGAAGCTGCGTTATTCGCAGGTGATCTTTACCGGATGTATACGCGTTATGCGGATGGTCAAGGCTGGAAAACGGAAATTCTGGATGCTTCCGTGAATGATTTAGGCGGATTCAAAGAGATCATTTTCATGATTACGGGCAAAGGTGCTTATAGCAAGCTTAAGTTTGAGAGCGGAGCGCACCGTGTACAGCGGATTCCAGTTACGGAGTCTGGCGGACGCATTCATACATCGACCTCTACGGTTGTTGTTATGCCGGAAGCTGAAGATGTAGAAATTGTCATTCATGATGCGGACATTCGCGTAGATACGTTCTGTTCAAGTGGAGCGGGCGGTCAGTCCGTTAATACAACGAAATCTGCTGTGCGCGTAACTCATGTGCCTACAGGCATCGTAGCTACTTGTCAGGATGGCAAATCGCAAAACTCGAATAAAGAGTCGGCACTTCGCGTACTTCGTACGCGGATTTCGGATAAATTGCGTGAAGAGGAAGAAGCGAAATATGCTGGCGAGCGTAAAAGCAAGGTAGGTACGGGAGACCGTTCAGAGCGTATCCGTACGTACAACTTCCCGCAAAGCCGGATTACCGATCACCGGATTGGTTTGACTTTGCATCGTTTGGAAACGGTCCTTAACGGCGATATGGCGGAGATTGTTTCCGCATTAACCATTGCTGCACAGTCCGATGCGTTAGATAAAGGGGAGCAGGCGATGTGATGCCGACTGCAACGATTAGAGAAGCCTATGTAGAGGCTTCTTCTTTTTTAGGGAAGCTAGGCGTGGCCGAGGCAGCTTCCTGTGTGGAGCTGTTGCTGCAGCACCTGCTAGGCTGCACGCGAACGAAGCTGCTGTTCCGCTTCCAGGAACAGTTTCCAGTGGAGCTGGCGGAGTCTTGGCGTCAGCTGGTCGAGCGGAAGGCCGCGGGCGAGCCGGTGCAGTATATCATCGGCGAGCAGGATTTCTACGGCCTTCCTTTTGCTGTGAGCCCGGCCGTGCTGATCCCGCGGCCGGAGACGGAACTGCTCGTGGAAGCTTTGCTCCACGAGGGCACGCGTCTGTTCCCGCTAGGCGCTCCGCTGCTTGCGGATGTTGGCACCGGGAGCGGAGTGATCCCGGTTACGATTGCGCACGCGCGCCTCGCGTGGCGCGTGGCGGCCAGCGACATCTCCGCGGCAGCGCTGGAGATGGCCCGCGTGAACGCGCAGCGCCACGGCGTGGCTGCGCGTGTGGAGTGGCTCGAGGGAGACCTCCTCGAACCGTTCATCCAGCGCGGGATCGCGCCCGATATACTGGTGTCGAACCCACCGTATATCCCTGATGGCGACCTGCCTGCGCTAATGCCGGAGGTGCGGCTGTTCGAGCCGCACACGGCTTTGTTCGGCGGTGTAGAGGGACTCGACCTCTACCGCCGTATGATCTCGCAGCTGCCGCAGCTGCCGCGAATCCCGACCGTGGTCGGGTTCGAGGTCGGCATCCGGCAAGCGGAGGCTGTGGCGGCGATGTTGGGCGCCGCCGCCGACTGGGACGAGATCCGCTTCGTGCCGGATCTGCAGGGCATTAATCGCCACGTACTGGCGATCCGCGAATCCAGCGGGTAGGATAACCAGCTAGAAGCACCTGAACTAAGAAGTTAAGGCTATTTTTCCTTTTCAGCCCACCCTGTGTCTCTCAACCTAACTCTATTATTTTTACAATTTTCATAGATTACTAGGTTTAGCCTCTTCTCTTTTTGCCCATACTGGTTGGTAGAAGCGAAGGGAAAGGGGCTTTTTCTAATGGTAAAAAGAACGGAACGGCCATCATTCAAACATTTATTATTGGTAGCTTTTGCACTTATTGTGATGATTACATGTTGGGAATCCAATCGGACGAATGCGGCGGTTATCGCGCCTACTATACCGGAAGAATCTATCCGTTTGCGTATTCTTGCAAACTCGGATTCTGCCCAGGATCAAGCCCTAAAACGCGAGATTCGTGACGCGATAATAGCTCGTATGGAGACTTGGGTCGTCGGTCCGCAATCGCTAGATGAAGCAAGAGTCGTAGTCAATGCACATTTGGCTGAATTTGATACGCTTGTTGGACAGATGATAGAAGCACGCGGCTACACATACTCCCATACGGTGGAATTGGGGAGAGTTCCTTTTCCAACGAAAATGTACGGCAACCAAGTCTATCCGGCAGGTGAATATGAGGCGCTGCGGGTTACGATTGGCAGTGGGGAAGGACAGAACTGGTGGTGTGTGCTGTTCCCGCCATTATGTTTCGTAGATTCTGTTTCCGGAGAAGCGGTAGCATCAGCAGCTGTTGTAGCTAAGACAGAAGTGGATACCAAAGCTGTCGCGACACCTGCAGTTAAGGCCGCATCAACAGCCAAAGCTGGCAGCGCTCCGCAAGTGAAAGCTGAGTCACAGACATCAGTGGCTGCCGCCGCACAACCGGAAGTGAAGTTTTTCGTCTGGGAAATGGTCAAAAAGATTGCTTCTTGGTTTAGTTGAAATTGAATTTAGGGAAGTAAGGATGATAGAGCGTGACAATGTATTGGAAAGTGGAAGCGGGTTCGGGCACCGATGGAATCAGCAGCTTGGCGGAAGCCGCAATGCTTCTGAGAGAGGGTGAAACGATAGCATTCCCGACGGAGACGGTCTATGGACTTGGCGCAGATGCCACGAACACGGAAGCTGTGGAGCGTATTTTCAAAGCCAAGGGGAGACCTTCGGATAACCCGCTGATTGTCCATATCGCTGATAGGACGCAGCTTTCAGGGCTAGTGGAGATGGAAAGTGTCACCTTAGATCACCAGCGGCTTATGGATGTTTTCTGGCCGGGACCGCTAACTATTGTGCTGCCTGTGCGAACGGGCGGCATTTCGCCGTTGGTAACGGCTGGCCTTGCTACGGTGGGGATACGTATACCGGATCATCCTGTTGCTTTGGAGCTTCTGCGTGAAGCCGGGCTGCCGATCGCGGCTCCTAGCGCCAATAGCTCAGGACGTCCGAGTCCGACTTTGGCGGAGCATGTCAGGGACGATTTGGACGGACGCATTGGCGGTCTTGTGGACGGTGGCGCAACGGGTGTTGGCGTGGAGTCCACTGTGATTCAGCTGGCGGACGGTGAATTGTATATTCTTCGTCCCGGGGGCGTAACCGCGGAGCAGCTGCGGTCGGTACTTCCGAATCTGCGAATGCATGAACCGGAGCGGGAAGATGTAGGAGCTTCAGAAACGCCGCGAGCTCCGGGAATGAAGTACACGCATTATGCACCGCAAGGCTTTATGCATATTGTGCAGGGAGATCACGCTGAAGCTGTGATGGCTTGGATTCAGCAAGATATTCGGGCTGCCCGAGCACGAGGTGAATCCACAGGTGTGCTTACTTTCGAAGAGAGAGCCTCGCAGTATGACGCTGATCTGGTTATTGCTTGCGGGTCGTTGTCGGAACCGGCATCGATTGCTCATGGCCTGTATGCGGCGTTAAGACAATTCGATCAACAAGGTATAGCTTACATTGTGGCAGAAGGCTGCCCCGAAGTCGGAATTGGCCTTGCCATTATGAATCGTCTGCGCAAAGCAGCCGGTCACAGGCTTGTACGTGTTTAGCTAGCATGATTCCCTGTTTGTCCGCATATCTTGGGAGAGAAAGCGGACAAGGGGGATAGCACGATGCACGTATCTGGTGTGGAATTGGGACAGCTGGTCACGATTATTATTATGGCGATCGCTCTCGGTCTGGATGCTTTTTCTTTGGGCATAGGCATAGGCATGAAAGGGATTCGTTTGCTGGATATTTTGAAAATTAGCCTCGTGATTGGACTATTTCACATTATTATGCCTCTTATGGGGATGTTCATGGGACAATATGTCTCGTTGCTCCTTGGTAATGTAGCTACTGCGGCAGGGGGATGCCTGCTTATTCTACTAGGCTCACATATGGTGTATAGTTCGATTCGCGGAGAAGAAGCGACCGCCTTTGATCATAGAACGTTATGGGGGTTAATGATTTTCTCGCTTAGCGTCAGTATAGATTCGTTCTCCGTTGGGGTATCGCTGGGCATGTTTGCTACAGATATTGTACTGACAGTACTTATTTTCGGTCTTTTTGGCGGACTGCTATCGATTGCAGGCTTACTGGTTGGCAGACGGGTGAGCGGCTGGGTCGGTGAGTATGGCGAAGCTTTCGGCGGGCTGATTTTATTGGCGTTTGGGATCAAGTTTTTGCTATGATACAATGAAGATATAGAAGCTTTAAGGGAGGGATTTCAAGTTGCGAATTCTATTTGTATGTACAGGAAATACGTGCCGCAGTCCATTAGCAGAAGGTTTGCTGCGTATTCGGGTGCACCAAGAAGGGCTTGCGGCGGAGGTTCGTTCAGCAGGGGTATCGGCCATATCCGGCGGTCCTATTTCTCGGAACAGCGCATCGCTTCTGCAGGAAGCGGGCTTCAAGGATTCGCTGTCATCGCTAGCGATTCAGGAGTCGGAAGTACAGTGGGCCGACCTTATTTTAACCATGACCATGGGGCACAAAAGGACCGTCATTCAGCGGTTTCCTGATGCGATGGAGAAGACGTTTACGCTCAAAGAGTATGTGGAAGACGATACTCGTGTTCGGCAAGCGATTGAAGAGAGAGAGCGCCTCGTGACCGAGGTTCAGCTCAAGCAGGCTCTTTCGCAAGCCGTTTCTGTGGAGGAAAGAAGTCGGATCTACCAGCTCGAGCAGGAAATCCCTGACTATGACATATCCGATCCGTTCGGCGGACCTCTGGAGGTTTATCGGCAAACGGCGGAAGAGATCAGCAGCAGCTTGGATAAATTGGTTAAGAAAATCCGCACGTAGGAAATACGGATACATCTTTACACCTAAGCCGGAATGCGGTAAAATAGACCTATCAATCAAGACTCAATGTAACTGGCGACGAGTGGGAGCAACCACAATGGAGCATTGAGCTATACGGCCGGTCGCCTGGGCAAAAGAGCAACGCGCTTATTCTAGCGTGTCCGCTCTTTTTTTCGTTTTTAGCGCGCTTTGGGATATAATAGGATGGTCGAATTCGAAGAAGATGAGGAGCGTTCTATTCATGAAAATTGCCTTAGGTGCGGATCATGCAGGCTATCGTTTGAAAGATGTAATCATTCCTTTTATTGAATCATTAGGCCATCAGGTTATTGATTATGGCTGCAGCTGTGCAGATTCGGTGGATTATCCCGACTATGCGCTTCAAGTTTGTGAGCAAGTCGTTTCCGGCGGTGCTGATAAAGGAATTCTCATTTGCGGGACGGGCATCGGGATGTCGATTGCCGCGAATAAGGTGCCGGGTATCCGTTGTGCGCTTGTCCATGATCTATTTTCGGCGAAAGCAACGCGTGAGCATAATGACACGAATGTGCTTGCGTTAGGGGAACGCGTTATCGGCCCCGGCGTAGCCGAGGAAATCGTGAAAATCTGGTTGGAAACCGAGTTTTCCCAAGGTGTTCGCCACCAGAACCGCATTAATAAAGTGCAAAGCATCGAAGATCGCTTCACGGTTCAAGCGTAGGAGCGGGCGCCATCATGACAGATTCCATACTTCACCATGTTGCTGAAGGTTTGGAAACGAATCTTCGAGAGTTGATCCAAGTAGGCAGCCTGCGGCCAGGTCATATTCTGGTCATCGGTACGAGCACGAGTGAAATCCTCGGGCATCGGATTGGCACGTCGGGTACGCTGGATGCGGCGAAGCCGATTTATGACACGGTGCAGCGCATTAGCCGCGAATTCGGGCTGCATGTTGCTTTTCAATGCTGCGAACATCTGAATCGTGCTCTCGTTATTGAAGAAGAGCTGTTGCTGCTAACGCCGCAGCTTGAGCCTGTATCCGTGATCCCGGTTCCCAAAGCCGGTGGCTCCATGGCCTCTTATGCCTATCGCCACTTCGCGAAGCCCGTGGTTGTGGAGACGATTCAGGCCCATGCGGGTATCGATATTGGCAGTACCCTGATTGGGATGCATCTGCGTCGTGTCGCTGTTCCTGCAAGGCCGCCAGTGCGAAACCTTGGTCATGCTTATGTGACAATGGCGTTCACACGGCCCAAATTGATTGGCGGTATCCGAGCTGTTTATTCGGCAGATACAGCTGAGCAGCTATACCAGACAGCCGCACCAGATGCGGATTGTTAACTTATTCCCTCGGTGAATGATGATTAAACAGATATGACTATTTTCTAGGAGGAATTTCCCATGACAAGTTTTCTGAACAAACAAGATCCGAAAATCGTAGAAGCAATGAACCTTGAGCTTGGCCGTCAACGCGACAAAATCGAGCTGATCGCTTCTGAGAACATCGTAAGCCAAGCTGTTCTTGAAGCAATGGGTACTGTACTTACGAACAAATATGCAGAAGGCTACCCAGGCAAAAGATACTATGGCGGCTGTGAGTACGTAGACATCGTGGAAGATATCGCTCGCGACCGTGCGAAAGAGCTTTTCGGTGCTGAACACGCGAACGTTCAACCGCACTCCGGCGCACAAGCGAACATGGCTGTTTACTTGGCAGCTCTGAACCCTGGCGACACGGTGCTTGGTATGAACCTTGCACATGGCGGTCACTTGACGCATGGCAGCCCGGTGAATGCTTCCGGTATTCTTTACAACTTCGTCGCTTACGGCGTAAGCGAAAAAGATTTCCGCATCGACTACGACGATGTTCGCAAAGCGGCATTCAAACATAAGCCTCGCATGCTTGTAGCTGGCGCAAGTGCTTACCCGCGTACGATTGATTTCGAAGCTTTGGCATCCATCGCTAACGATGTAGGCGCATTGTTCTTCGTCGATATGGCGCATATCGCAGGTCTGGTTGCTGCTGGTTTGCACCCGAACCCAGTGCCGCACGCGCATTTCGTTACAACAACAACGCACAAAACGCTTCGCGGACCACGTGGTGGTATGATTTTGACGCGCAAAGCTTGGGCTGCAGCGATTGATAAAGCGGTATTCCCTGGTTCCCAAGGCGGTCCTTTGATGCACACAATCGCAGCGAAAGCTGTTTCCTTCGGTGAAGCTTTGCAGCCGGATTTCAAAGTATACGGTCAAAATGTCATCAACAATGCACAAGCATTGGCGACAGCTCTTACGGCTGAAGGCATCAACCTAGTTTCCGGTGGTACGGATAACCACTTGATGCTGATCGACCTTCGCAACCTGAACATCACGGGTAAAGATGCTGAGCACGTGCTTGACGAAATCGGAATTACAGCGAACAAAAATGCGATTCCTTTCGACCCAACTAGCCCGTTCATTACAAGTGGTATCCGTTTGGGTACGCCGGCTGTAACGTCCCGTGGCATGGGTGAAGAAGCGATGAAAACGATCGCCAAAGTTATCGGTCTTACTTTGAAAAACCCGAAAGACGAAGCTGTATTGGAAAAAGCTCGCGGTCTTGTGAAAGATTTGACAGCTCAATACCCGCTTTACCCAGGTTTGACTTACTAATTTTTAACTTATAGAAGAGAAGCTGTCTTTAGGTAGATGATATCTGCTTGAAGGCAGCTTCTTTGTGTTTTTTCAACTTAATAATAATGATCCTGCTGCCAAGCGCCAGCGATCGGATGGACGGGAAGCGTCGGAAGCTTTAACTCCTGAGCAGCGATACGGAGATAGGCGATGTTATATGCAATATCTGTCTGCCGGGTCGAGTCAAAATAACTCAGACGAGTGAGATCTGATTGGTAGAGCGCCGCATCCCATCTAATCTGGGAAATGGAGCGGTGGATGACTTCTTCGGGAAATCCGGTTTCCAGGCTGAAGAACTTGGCTGCTTTGTTAGGCTGTTCCCGCATGAGCCGGTTCGCCAGCAGGTGGGCTTTCAAGTAGGCAACGACCAAGTCCTCATGGGCATGGGCCCAGCCTTCGTCGGCGACGACGCTTGCCATGAAACCAAGCCCCAGTTCTTTGTCAAAAATGGATTTGCCAACACGCTGATGATGCGCCAGGCTGAGGAACGGCTCCCACATAATCGAAGCGCTCAATTTGCCCTGGTGCAGGCTCTGCATGCTTTCTTCGATGGAACGATGAATAATGTTGAGCTCGGTCATATGGTAGGATTCGAGCATCTTCTTCAGTCGAAACTCCGCGTTGGTGCGGAAAGTCGTCGCAATGGGCAGCGTGGCCAGCTCGGAGATGTTTTTCAGGTTCAGGCTCGTAGGGACGACCATCCCGAACCCGTTGCCTTCCGCGGACTTGCCGCCAGCAGCGAGCAGAATGGGACGGAAGTCCGGCAGCAGCCGACTGATGGTATGGCTGACAGAGAGGGCGTAATCGCCGAAAGTAGCCAGATGAATGGTGCCGGCAATCATACCTTTCACGAGCTCCATGCCATCCTTGGCTTGGTGCCATTTGATTTCAATCCGATTCTTGGGGCTGATGCGTCTTAATTCTTCTTCCAAAAGTCCAAACTCCTTGATGATGAGCGGACTCCACATATGGGTTGAGACCGTCGTGTATCCGATGGTGAGGGTCTGGTTGGCAGTCAGGCTAGGAGCCGCTTGTCGAACCTGACCGAACTGCCTGTACCAGCGGACCACTTCGTTCTTGTCAAAATAGATTTCTTTCCCGATCTTCATACTGGGGAGTTGTTTGGTCTTCCGCCAGCGATCTATGGTGGAGCGGCTGACATCCAATTCATTCATGACTTCACTGATATGGATTAAATTAAATTGATCTTTGATCATGTGGGCAACCCTCCTAGCTGTCAAATGATGGGCATTTTCTTCATTTCTGTTCATTCCTCTTTGATCTTTATCATTCAGTTGACGCCAAAAAGAGGGCGTGCTATTTTGTATTAAACCTAGTATATCGATATGAAATAAGGTATTTCAATCTTTTTATTAGAAATAAATAAAAAATAGCTGGCTGGACGACCGGAGGCTAAGAATTTCCCCCTTTATAACAAGGTGGATTCTTAGCCTCTTGTTTATGTCTGATGACAGAGAGGAAAGGTGTTGGGGACGCACATGGGGACAAGAAGAGGGCAGCTGCATCTGGCGTTGTCGGTACAGGGTGCCGGGTATTATCCGGGGAGTTGGCGTCATCCGGAAGTCAAAGCAAGGCAATTGCATGAACCGGACTATTTCTACCGTATCGCACAGCTGGCAGAGCGGGGGAAGTTCGATCTGCTATACCTGGATCGCACTTCCATTGCCGCGCAGCTTCGTGCCACCGGCACGGAGCCGGGGCTGCTGCTCGAGCCTTTCACTTTGCTGGGGGCGCTAGCGTCAGTGACTGCGCACATCGGGCTTGGCGCAGCGATATCGACTTCGGTGACGGAGCCGTTCGCGGCTGCCCGCCAGTTGGCTGCGCTCGACCATCTGAGCGGCGGGCGAATAGCGTGGCTCGCCAGCGCCACGGACTGGCAGGAGCCGCACCGCCGCTATGGTGGTCCGCCTGAGTTGTCGGCTGCCGAGCGTCAAGAGCGCCGTCAGGAGTTCATTGAAGTCGCAGAGCGTCTATGGGACAGCTGGGAGGACAGTGCCGTTATCATTGATAAGGCATCAGGCCGATACATCGACTCGGAGAAGGTGCATCTCATCCACCACACAGGTCCCCACTTTCGGGTGCGCGGTCCGCTAAGTATACCTAGACCGCCGCAAAGGTACCCTGTTCGTCTTGGTCTGAGCAGCGACCAGGGGAACGTGAACAGCGTTGATGCGGAGATTCTTTTCAGTTCCAGGCCAACTATCAGGGCTGCTGCTGATTTCTATGCCAAGCTGGGTAAACAGCGGGAATTCTCCGGGCATTCGCCAGGCAATAGGAAAGTGCTGACGACGCTCTCGCCGATTCTCGGCAGGACGGAGGAGGAAGCGCGTCAGAAAGCGGCAGAATTGAGAGGTCTTGTCGATCCCCATGCGGCGCTTGCGCTGCTGTCTGATTTGTTGGAGGTGGATTTGGCAGCCTATCCGCTGGATGGCCCGCTGCCTGTGATCCCCGCCTTGAGGGCTGCAATGGAAGCAGTGGAGATCACAGCTTCAACGCTGCGCGAACTTACGGGTAGTGTGCTGGAATTAACCGGTACCCATGTCTTTGTAGGAACACCGAAGCAGCTGGCAGATTGGATGGAGGCTTGGTATCAAGCGTACGGAAGCGACGGCTTTCATCTCCAGTTCCCGCTGCTTGAGAGCGGTCTTACGGCATTCGTCCAGGACGTTATTCCTGAGCTGCAGCGGCGCGGGCTTTTCCGAACAGCCTATACAGCGGCAACTCTGAGGGAGCAGGCAGGGCTAACATCGACAGATAACGAGCGAATCAGCAAGGGGGTTTAACGTATGGCAACAACCAAAAAACAACTGCACCTCGGCGTCTTCCTTCTCAATGCCGGTCAGCATACAGGCGGATGGCGCCACCCGGAAACGCAGGCAGAGCGGCTGTTGGATATTTCTTTTTATCAGGATTTCGCCAGACTGTCAGAGCGGGGGAAATTCGATACGATTCTAATACTGGAACAGATCGCTATTGGGGAGCAGAACGAGCGAGTCGCGGAGGAACGCTCCATCCCTACGCTGGATACGCTGACGCTGCTTTCCGTGATGGCTGCTGTTACGGAGCGGATTGGCCTGACGGCAACACTTTCTACTACGTATAACGATCCGTATCATGTAGCTGCCCGATTCGCCACGCTCGATCATCTGAGCAGAGGCCGTGCGGGCTGGAATATGGTGACTTCGCAAGACCCGCGCATTGCGTCCCAATTCAGCAAGGATGCCCATATGGATCATACGCTGAGGTATCAACGGGCGAATGAATTCGTCGAGGTCGCGATGAAACTCTGGGATAGCTGGGAAGTGGATGCGCTGGTTGCGAACCGGGAAGCGGGCATCTATCTCGATCCTGCCAAAGTGCATGATATCGATCACTCGGATACACATTTCTCCTTCAGCGGCAGTTCCTACATTCCCCGGCCGGTACAAGGTCATCCTGTGCTGTTCCAGGCAGGGTCATCAGGAAGCGGTCTCCAGTTTGCCGCTCGCAAAGCGGAGGTTGTCTTCACCGCACAGGATAATTTGCATGATGCCCAACGCTACTATGCGAACCTGAAGGGGATGCTGGAGCCTTATGGACGCGATGCAGCGAAGTTTCATATTTTGCCTGGACTCGCACCTATTCTTGGATCTACAGAACGTGAAGCCAAGGAGCGGCAGGTTTATTTCAATGAACTGGTGCTGCCCGAAATTGCGGTACGGAACTTGTCCGGCACGATTGACGTCGATTTGTCGTCGTATCCATTGGACGGCCCGTTCCCCTACTGGGAGATCGATGCCGAGGCCAACAACAGCAAGAAGAGCCGCTTGCAGCTATTGAAAGATTTGGGACAGCGCGAGAAATGGACGGTTAGGCAAATGAGTCAGCACGTCATATCAGCTGGCGGCCACCATACTTTCGCTGGAACGCCGGAACAATTAGCTGATTTGATGGAATCATGGATCGATCAGGCTGCTTGCGACGGATTCACGATTATGCCTTCCCACTATCTTCGAGGGTTAGAGGAGTTTGTGGAGCAGGTCATTCCGATATTACAAAAAAGAGGGCGCTACCGCATCGAATACACAGGTCATACCCTGCGTGAACATCTGGGTCTGACTTCCCCGGCCAATCGCTGGTCCAAGGTTCAGGCGTCCGCATCCCTATAAACACCATCTACTGAGGAGGAATCATCTATGAAACAACCACGCATTCATCTTATTCTTGCAGTCGTTCTGCTTATTATTTTGGCAGGCTGCGCCAAAGCCGCTACAACCAAAGAAGGGGCAGCCACCAACGCGCCTGCGACGACCACAGCACCAACCGCCAAGGCAGCGCCGAAAGTTGTCAAAGCAGCACTAAACACAGTTCCGGTGCCATTATTCAGCTTTCTGGATGAAAAAAATCAGCCAGCCGGCTTCATCATCGATTATTTGAAGGAATTGGAGAAAAAGCTGCCCGAATATAAATTCGAGTTTGAATCGGTCGACAACGAAGGCCAATTGATCGGGACAGATACGGGTAAATATGCATTTGCCGCTAATTTCTGGTTCAAGAATCCGGAGCGGGAGAAAAAGTATTTGTACCCGCAGCAAGAGTTCGGCTATTCGATTACAGGTTTGGCGGTTAAACCGGATCGAGATGATATCAAAACGCTGGATGATCTGGTCGGCAAGAAATTAGTGCCGATGAGCCCAGTCTCCGGGTTCCGTTATATTCTGAAAGATTACAATCTGAAACACCCGGGCAAGGAAATCAAAGTCGAGGATGTTGACAAGACGACGCCGGCCGATGACTTGAAGCTAGTGGAATCAGGCAAGTACGATGCGCATTTGCTGAACATCAACCATTTCGAAGATGCCGTGAAGAAGTTGAATTTGAACTTGAAGATTGGCGGTGTTATCTCCAAAGAGCCTGTATATTTCATTTTTAATAAAAATCAAACAGAACTTGCCCAGAAGGTAGATGCAGCGACGACAGAACTGATTAAGGATGGCAGTTTGTCGAAACTTTCGGAGAAATGGTTCAAAGTCGATGTATTCAAAAGCTTGGAATTCGTGCAGCAAGGCTATAAGTTCCGTAAGGAATAACCTGAGAGGAGTGGGTCCGGAGTGGAAACAACGCTGAATTTGGTCCTGCGAATCGCCCAGAGATTGCCTGTCACGCTAACGATTCTGCTGGCCTCTCTCCTGTTCGGCTTATTGCTCGGGTTGGTGATTGCACTCGCCCGTATTCAGAAAAACAAATATCTGTATGGGCTGGCTACGATTTATTTATCTTTCATGCGGTGTACACCGACTATCGTTCAACTGTTTCTCGTGTATTACGGACTGCCGCAGCTGCTGATTTTATTCGGAATTGATGTGAATAGCTGGAATAAAATGATTTTCGCCGTCATCACCTTCTCGCTGCACAGCTCGGCGTTCTTCTCGGAGGTTATTCGCTCATCCTATCTGGCCGTAGGCAGCGGGCAGCAGGAGGCGGCCTACAGCATCGGAATGACTTACGGACAGTCGCTTAGACGGATCATTTTACCCCAGGCATTCGGGATTGCGATTCCTAACCTGGGCAACAACGTCATTATTTTATTAAAAGAAACATCGCTGGCCTTCTCTATCGGAATCATCGACCTTATGGGTCAGGTGCAGATTATTCTGGGGAATAATTATGGCAAAAATACGTTTCAAGTGTATATCCTGGTCTCTCTGATCTACTGGATTATCAGCATTCTCATCGAGAGAGGGTTTCGGATCATGGAAAGAAACTATAAAAAAGGCCATATCAGTATTGCCGGATAAAGAGAAGGGAGGGGGCTGCTTTGGTCGAATTCAGTTTAGCTTTTGCCATCGAGAAATTCCCAGAGGTATTGAAAGGCGTCCCTTCCATGCTGTTCGTCGCGATCATCTCGATGCTGCTGGGAACTTTGCTGGGCTCCGTTATCGCCTTGTGCCGCATATATAAAGTGCCTGTGCTGGATAAGGCGGGGGTCTTGTATGTCTCCTTCATCCGCGGAACTCCCCTGTTGGTGCAGCTATACGTGGTCTTCTACGGTACGCCGCTGCTCGTTGATATTCTCAATGAAAAGTGGGGATGGCACATTCCGCTGCAGGATATGTCGCCGCTAGCTATCGCCCTGCTTGCATTCACGATTAATTCAGCGGCTTATCAGTCAGAAGTGATACGCGGGGCGCTGAGCCATATCGAAATTGGCCAGATGGAGGCCGCGCAATCGATCGGTATGACAACGTCCCAGGCACTGATGCGGATTATCGCGCCGCAGGCATTCGTTACGGCACTTCCTAATTTGGGAAATATTTTCATTAATTTAATCAAAGGGACTTCGCTAGCCTTTGCGATCAAGGTGATTGAGGTCATGGCTCAAGCGAAAATTGTGGCGGGCGACGGTTATCGCTATTTGGAAATGTATTTTGATGCCTCTATTATTTATTGGGTTATCTGCTGGGGCTGTGAGCGGTTATTCCGCTGGCTGGAGACCCGGTATAGCCGTCATGAGAAACGAATAGCCGTATAAGCGGCGAATAAAGTGAACCGTCCGGGATTCTTGTGTCTCGGGACGGTTTTTCGCGCTGTCCGGGGATGTTTGGTTTTTCAGAGGATAAGTTGGATAACATATGATATAATGGACGAGGTTTGTCGTACAATGACGCTAATTTTTGCAAAATACATAGAAAATGAAGCTTTTTTAGGAGGAAATTATGGGGAAGTTATTTATTTGTGATCATCCGCTTATTCAGCATAAGCTTACCTATATTCGGGATGAGAATACGAAGACGAAGGATTTTAGAGAACTGGTTGATGAAGTTGCTACTCTAATGGTTTATGAAATTACCAGAGACCTGCCGCTTGAGCATGTACAAGTGAAAACGCCTGTAACAACGGCAGATTGCCGAATTATTTCCGGAAGAATGCTGGGTTTAATTCCGATTCTCCGAGCTGGTCTAGGTATGGTTGATGGCGTATTGAAGCTAATGCCTGCTGCCAAAGTGGGTCATGTTGGCCTTTACCGTGATCCTGACACGCTTCAGCCTGTCGAGTATTATGTGAAGCTGCCTACGGATGTGCTGGAACGTGAGTTGATCGTCATTGATCCCATGCTGGCGACCGGCGGTTCGGCCAATATGGCTATTGAAGTGCTCAAGCGCAGAGGTTGTACGCAAATGAAGCTGATGTGCTTGATCGCCGCACCGGAAGGAATCAAGGCCGTTCAACAAGAGCATCCTGACGTGGATATCTATGTAGCAGCTGTTGATGACTATTTAAATGATCATGGCTATATCGTACCAGGGCTCGGAGACGCTGGGGATCGTCTGTTCGGCACGAAGTAATTGGCAAAATGCTTACGAAGTGAACTTTCTGGCAGAAAGCTCAGTCAAAGCTTACGGAGTGAGCTTTCGTAGGGAGAGCTCAGCTAATGCTTACGAAGAAAGCTTTGCTACGCAAAGCTCAGCCTATGCTTACGAAGAAAGCTTTCCTACGGAAAGCTCTAAGGGGAGAGAAAACCGATGAAACGTCTTAAAGTGATTACGATCTTCGGCACGAGACCGGAAGCGATTAAAATGGCTCCGCTGATTTTGGAGTTGGAGAAGCACCCTGAACATATTGAGTCGCTAGTCTGCGTAACCGCACAGCATCGTCAAATGCTGGACCAGGTGCTGGAAATTTTCAAAATCACGCCTGACTTTGACCTCAATGTGATGAAGGATCGCCAAACGTTGAATGAGATTACAATGCGTGTGCTTCAAGGACTTGAGCCAGTGTTTCAAGAGGCGAAGCCGGATCTGATTCTCGTGCACGGCGATACTTTGACTACGTTCCTAGCGAGCTATGCAGCGTTCATGCAGCAAATCCAAGTAGGACACGTGGAAGCGGGGCTTCGTACGTGGAACAAAATGTCGCCATATCCGGAGGAAATGAACCGTCAACTAACAGGCGTTTTGGCGGATCTTCATTTTGCGCCTACACAGCAGTCCGCAGACAATCTGCGTAAGGAAAATAAATCCGAGTCGCAAATTTATGTGACGGGCAATACGGTAACGGATGTATTTAAATACACCGTTAAAGAGAAATTCAACCACCCTGTTCTCGAGTGGGCGGCAGGACGCAAGCTCATCTTGATGACGGCGCATCGCCGTGAAGCTCAAGGAGAGCCGCATCGCCAAATTTTCCGAGCTGTGAAGCGAATCGCTGATGAGTTCGACGATATTGCGATTGTTTATCCGGTGCATCCGAGCCCGGCAGTTAAAGAGCCTGCGCATGAGATTCTTGGGAATCACCCGCGCATCAAGCTGGTAGAACCCTTCGATGCGAGTGAGTTTCATAACTTCTACCCGCATACCCATATGATCCTGACGGATTCGGGTGGGCTTCAAGAGGAAGCGCCGTCTTTTGGCGTGCCCGTTCTCGTTCTGCGTGACACAACGGAGCGTCCGGAAGGCATTCAAGCAGGGACGCTGGAGTTGGTTGGAACCGACGAAGAGAAGGTCTACGAGCGTGCTCGTGCGCTTCTAACCGATGCGGACTTATACAATCAAATGAGCCAAGCTGCCAATCCTTATGGGGATGGAAAAGCGTCCGAACGTATCGTGCAAGCGATTCTCCATCACTTCGGTAGGGCCTCTGAACGGCCTGAAACATTCTAACCGTGACAAAATCATGACAAACGCTACAGCGTACAGTTCGACTGTTTGGTTTGGAAACTCGCAAACCCTAGAGCCGCAAGGCTCTGAGGGGTTTTGTGAGAAGTCACAAATGAAGTTCTGTCAATTGACAAACCTTGCATGGCTTCGATACAATGAATGAGGATTCGTAGCAGGATGTCTACGAAGCGGGTTTTCCCATGCGGAAAGCTCTCAGGAGGATGCGATGAAACGGCCAAATCCCAATGATAATCCATGGCGGGCAGTAGCCCTAACTAGTGCAATAGGTATCGACCTCGTAGTCTGTTTGGCAGCCGGGTATTTCTTCGGCGAGTGGTTGAGTCACACACTAGGGGGACAGCTCTGGTTGTTAGGTGGATTCTTGCTAGGGCTTGTAACCGGAATCATTAGCATTTACTTCATGATAAAGCAGTACGGAGGGCTATAATGGATGACTTTTCAGCCACTCTGAAAACGGTTCAAAATGTGTTTCTTTTCTTTTTATCCTTTTGTTTGGCTGCATGGGCGCTTTTTGTCGACTATCGGGTTTACTTTGCCGGCATTATGCTTGGATCCATGGCAAGTATGGTGAATGCAAGGTTTCTGGCCTGGAAGATCAACAAGTTGGCAGCAGCTGCGATAGAGCAGAATGGGCGCAAGGTGACCCTGGGTTTTCTGACAAGAGCAGCAATCGCTGGTTTCGCAGGCTTGGTTGCCGTAAGGTATCCCGAACATATCGCGTTAACTACGACGGTCGCTGGATACTTTTTTGCTCAATTGGCAACACTCGTACTGGGTATTCTTTCTATTAGGAAGTCTAAGAAGTAATTCCATTCGATGAAAGGGGTGAAAATGGAAAACATGGAACATAAGGTACCAGAATTTGAGTGGTTAGGGTTTCATTTCGACGCATCTGCACTAATGATGATCGGAATTACCACACTTATCGTGCTTATCCTTGCAATCGCAGGGGCCAGCCGAGCATCCGTAACGAATCCTTCGAAATTGCAAAACTTTATGGAATGGACGATTGAGTTTGTAGAAGGCATTATCGGAAGCACGATTGGATCGAAGCACGGTAAAGGTTTTATCGCACTAGGTCTTACGCTCATTATGTATATCTTTATCGGCAACATGCTTGGTCTCCCTTTCTCGATTGTGACAGAAGATCACGTGTCATGGTGGAAATCACCAACAGCTGATATTGCCGTTACAGGAGCACTTACGGTTATCGTAATTGTATTAAGTCACTATCTAGGGATTACTCGCAATACGAAACATTACTTCGCGCATTATTTTGAGTTCAAAGGGGCAATGTTGATCCTTCATTTAATTGAAGTTGTATCCAAGCCGCTTACACTCGCTTTCCGTCTTTACGGTAACATTTACGCAGGTGAAATTATGATATCTGTCATCATCGGAGCAGGCTGGTTTGGAATTGCACCTCTCTTTGTATGGCAGGGCTTCAGTGTGTTCGTAGGTGCGATTCAAGCCTTCGTATTCACGATGCTAACAATGGTTTACATCTCACAAACGTTGATTCACGAAGAAGAGCATTAAGAGTAAGACTTACCTCGGGAAGTCTCGAGTCACTTATACACAAACAAACTTAAGAATTTAAGGGAGGATTTATCAATGGGAGCAATAGCATTAGTAGCAGCAGGTATCGTATTCGGTTTAGGAGCACTAGGTGCAGGTATTGGTAACGGTTTGATCGTAGGTCGTGCATTAGAAGGTATTTCCCGTCAACCAGAACTTCGTGGTACGCTTCAAACAACAATGTTTATCGGGGTAGGTCTAGTAGAGGCAATGCCAGTCGTTGCATTGGTTCTTGCGTTCATCTTTATGGGAAAAGCAGGCTAATAAATCGTTCGGCGGGGATGGCCATAGTTGCCACCACGCCTTCGTTTTGCCCATGTTATCAGAAGGGAGTGACGTTACTTGCATATTGAATGGTCCACATTTTGGATTCAACTTATCGCGTTCTTAATTTTATATTTGTTGCTTTCTAAATTTGCGTTCGGTCCTCTGTTCGGAATGATGGAGAAACGCAGACAATTAGTGAAAGATCAAATCCAAACAGCTGAAGCGAGCCGCAAGCAAGCTGATCAACTGTTAGAGGAACAAAAGCAAGCGCTGCAACAAACTCGTAAGGAAGCTTACGATATCATTGAGCAAGCGAAGCATACGGGTTCCAAACAAGCTGATGATATTATTCATGCTGCTAGCGCAGAAGCTAACCGTCTGAAAGACGAAGCACTGAAAGATATCGAAAATGAGAAGAACAAAGCGGTTGCCGCTCTTCGCAGCCAAGTTGGCGCGATGTCCGTTCTGATCGCATCCAAAATTATTGAGAAACAAATCGATGAAAAGTCACAAGAAGAACTGGTTGAGCATTACCTCAAAGAGGTAGGAGGCAACGTATGAGTGACATCGTCGTAGCGAAGCGTTATGCCAAAGCTCTGTTCGAAGTAGCGAAGGAACAAGGTATCATTTCCCAAGTTGAAGAAGAGCTAAAATCTGTAGCTAGTGCGATTAGGGACAATGCAGACTTGCAGAAGTTCCTGAACCATCCGAACATCGGGACTTCCGCGAAAACGGACCTGCTGAAGCAGATTTTCGAAGGCAAAGTTTCCGAACCGGTGTGGAACACGCTGCTGGTCTTGATTGATAAAGGAAGACAATCGATTCTTTCAGCTTTACTTAACGACTACGTTAAGGTAGCCAATGAAGCACTAGGACAAGCGAGTGCTGTTGTTTACTCCGCTATTGCGTTAACGGATGCTCAGCAAGCTGAGATTGCTTCACATTTTAGCAAAGTAACAGGTAAAACGATTCGTGTTTCGAATGAAGTCGAGCCGAAATTGCTCGGTGGCGTTCAAGTGCGCATCGGTGATCGTTTATATGATGGAAGCTTGGCAGGCAAGTTGGATCGTTTGGCCAAAGCGTTAGTTTAACACAAGCACTGTAAGAATAGGGGTGAAGTTCGTTGAGTATCAAACCTGAAGAAATCAGCTCATTGATTAAACAACAGATTGCAAACTATAATTCCGATATCCAAGTGGTTGATGTAGGTACAGTCATTCAAGTTGGTGATGGTATCGCTCGTGCTCACGGCTTGGAAAGCGTAATGGCAGGCGAGCTGCTTGAGTTTCCAAGTGGCGTTCTGGGCTACGCGTTTAACCTGGAAGAAAGCAACGTAGGTATCGTTATTCTCGGACCTTACAAAGATATCCGTGAAGGCGACCAAGTAAAACGTACGGGCCGCATCATGGAAATCCCAGTAGGCGACGCGCTTCTCGGCCGTGTAGTTAACCCACTGGGTCAACCTGTCGATGGCAGAGGACCAATCGAAACAACTGGATTCCGTCCAATCGAATCCCCAGCACCAGGCGTTATGGCCCGTAAATCGGTACATGAGCCAATGCAAACAGGGATCAAAGCGATTGACGCGATGGTACCGGTTGGCCGTGGACAACGTGAGTTGCTCATCGGTGACCGTCAAACAGGTAAAACAGCGATCGCTATCGATGCGATCATCAACCAAAAAGGCAACGGCGTTAAATGTATCTACGTTGCAATTGGTCAAAAACAATCCACGGTTGTAGGCGTTGTTGAAACACTTCGTCACGCTGGCGCTTTGGATTACACAATCGTAGTAACAGCTTCTGCTTCCGAGCCTTCACCAATGCTTTGGTTGGCTCCATACGCAGGTTGCGCAATGGGTGAGTACTTCATGTACAAAGGCGAGCACGTGTTGATCGTCTATGATGACTTGTCCAAACAAGCGGCTGCTTACCGTGAGTTGTCCCTCTTGCTTCGTCGTCCACCGGGTCGTGAAGCTTATCCAGGGGATGTTTTCTACTTGCACTCCCGTCTTCTAGAGCGTGCTGCGAAATTGAATGATGAGCTAGGTGGCGGTTCCATGACGGCACTTCCTTTCATTGAAACACAAGCAGGCGATATCTCGGCATACATTCCTACGAACGTAATTTCGATTACGGACGGACAAATCTTCTTAGAATCCGACTTGTTCTACTCCGGTCAACGTCCAGCGGTTAACGTTGGTAACTCTGTATCCCGTGTAGGGGGCTCCGCACAAACGAAAGCGATGAAAAAAGTTGCCGGTACACTTCGTGTTGACTTGGCACAATATCGTGAGCTTGCTGCGTTTGCTGCATTCGGATCTGACTTGGATAAAGCTACTCAATCGCGTTTGGACCGTGGTGTTCGTACGCTTGAAATTTTGAAACAAGGTGTCCACCAACCGATGTCATTGGAGAAGCAAGTTGCTTCCCTTTACACAGTTGTTAAAGGACATGTGGATGATCTTCCTGTTCAAGACGTTACACGTTTTGAAGGTCAATTCTTGGCTTACTTGGAATCGAACCGTCCAGAAATTCTACACAGCATTCGCGATACGAAGGACATCACTCCGGATAACGATAAAGCGCTAGTAGAAGCTATCGTTCAATTCAAAAAGAGCTTCGCAGCTTCTGTATAAATCATGATGGCAGAGCTTCACTTAACGTGAAGCTCTACCTCCCATGTTAATCCTGGGCAGGCTGATCGCCTGAATTCAGGTCTTCGAATGAAGGCTTTTCTAAGCCTCAAAAGAGAGGTGAGCAGGTATGGCAAAAGGAATGCGCGAGATTAAGCGCCAAATCAAGTCCACACAAAGCACGAAACAAATTACGAGAGCGATGGAAATGGTCTCTGCAGCGAATTTGAGACGAGCGCAACGTTCTGCGGAAGCAGCGCGTCCTTACTCAGATAAGTTGAAAGAAGTCGTTCAAAGTATCGCAGCTGGAAGCAAAGGGATCAAACACCCGATGTTACAGACACGCGAAGTGAAGAAGACAGGCTATTTAGTAATCACCTCGGATCGTGGATTGGCTGGAGGATACAACGCTAACGTGTTGCGGAAGGTCATGACCGAGATTCGTGAAAACCATAAATCAACAGCTGAATATTCGATTTTCGTAATCGGACGCAAAGGCAGTAACTACTTCCACAAACGCAACATGCCAGTTGTAGAAGAAGTAACAGGTGTTCCGGATTCACCGAAATTCGCGGATATCAAGTCTGTCGCTTCAGCAGCAGTAAAAAACTTCGAAAACGGAACGTATGACCAGTTGTTCTTGGTATATAACCAATTCAAAAATGCGATCACCCAAATTCCAACGATGATCCGCCTGCTTCCTATGGAAGAAGTTACTGGCGCGGCTGCTGCTAGTTATGAGTATGAGCCATCACCAGAAGGCGTACTGGAAGTATTGCTGCCTAAATATGCTGAAACGCTTATTTACAGTGCAGTATTGGAAGGTAAAGCAAGTGAGTTCGGTGCGAGAATGACTGCGATGAATTCCGCTACGAAGAATGCAACGAAGATGATCAGCGGTTACACATTAGCTTACAACCGTGCGCGTCAAGCTTCGATTACCCAAGAAATTTCGGAAATCGTTGCTGGGGCGAACGCGAACGCATAACAATAAAGCTTCTACGGAGGCAAAGCTTTTCTTAGGAGGGAAACCATGAGCAAAGGGCGCGTTGTAACAATTACAGGGCCAGTCGTCGACATTGAGTTCGAACGCGGACAACTCCCTGAAATCTTGAATGCCATCAAGATTGAAAAAAATGATAATGGCGTACTATCCACAATGACAGTCGAAGCAGCTGTTCACCTTGGTGACAACCTGGTTCGTTGTATCGCAATGTCCTCAACTGACGGACTTGTGCGTGGAGCAGTAGCTACAGATACAAAAGCTGCAATTACTGTACCAGTTGGAGCAGCAACACTAGGTCGCGTGTTTAACGTATTGGGAGATCCAATCGATGGAATCGAAGAAGTTGACCGTACATTAACAAGCGGCATTCACAAAGAAGCTCCAGCTTTCGACAACTTGTCGACCAAAGCAGAGATTCTTGAAACAGGAATCAAAGTTATTGACCTCATGGCTCCTTATGTTAAGGGTGGTAAAATCGGTCTCTTCGGCGGCGCGGGTGTAGGTAAAACCGTAACCATGCAAGAGTTGATTCACAACATTGCACAAGAGCATGGCGGTATCTCCGTATTCGCAGGCGTTGGTGAGCGTACTCGTGAAGGTAATGACCTTTACCACGAGATGAAAGACTCCGGCGTTATCGCAAAAACAGCGATGGTATTCGGTCAAATGAACGAGCCTCCAGGCGCGCGTCTTCGCGTAGCTTTGTCCGGTTTGACAATGGCTGAGTATTTCCGTGATGAAGAAGGTAAAGACGTTCTTCTTTTCATCGATAACATCTTCCGCTTTACACAAGCAGGTTCTGAGGTTTCCGCATTGCTGGGTCGTATGCCATCAGCAGTAGGTTACCAACCGACTCTGGCAACAGAGATGGGTCAACTGCAAGAGCGTATTACGTCCACGAAAAAAGGTTCCGTTACTTCCATTCAAGCGATTTACGTTCCTGCCGATGACTACACGGATCCGGCTCCAGCAACGGCTTTCGCTCACTTGGATGCAACAACGAACTTGGAGCGTAGTATTGCAGCAGCAGGTATTTTCCCTGCGGTAGATCCACTTGCTTCTTCTTCCCGTATCTTGACGCCAGAAACACTTGGCGAAGATCACTATAGAACAGCACAAGGCGTTAAACAAATTCTTCAACGTTATAAAGAGCTTCTGGATATTATCGCGATCTTGGGTATGGATGAGTTGTCCGATGAGGACAAATTGACTGTACACCGTGCGCGTCGTCTCCGTCTGTTCTTGTCTCAGCCGCTTCACGTTGCTGAGCCGTTCAACGGTTTCCCAGGTCTGTATGTACCATTGAAAGAAACTGTGCGCAGCTTCAAAGAAATCCTTGAAGGTAAGCACGACAACCTTCCTGAAGTGGCTTTCCACAACGTGGGAACGATCGAGGACGCTATCGAGAAAGCAAAAACACTGTAAGTTTGGCTTCATGCCAACACAGTAATGCTTACGAAGCCAGTTTTGCCTAGCAAAACTCTAAGGGAGGAGAATCCAAGTGAGTACATTCCTACTGGAAATTGTTACCCCGGAGCGCAAAGTGTACGCTGAACAAGTGAACATGATTAGCGTGAAGGGTGTCGAAGGGGAGCTTGGAATTCTGCCGAATCACATTCCACTGGTCACTCCATTGAAAATTGCGCCGATTACTGTGAAGAAACAGGGCTCTAAAGACGAAATCATCGCGGTTAACGGCGGTTTCATGGAAGTGCGCAAGGATAAGGTGGTTATATTGGCGGAAAGCGCCGAGCTACCAGAACAAATTGATATCGATCGCGCGAAAGCTGCGAAAGAGCGTGCGGAGAAACGCCTTGCTGAAACGAAGCAAGATAACGTTGACTTCAAACGTGCGGAAGCTGCTTTGCAAAGAGCAGTGAACCGTATCAGTGTGTCCGGGAAATAAATAGATGTTTGATGAAAAGCGGGGGGACTTTGGTTCCTTCGCTTTTTTTGTTTCAGTTCTTTGGAGCGCGGCAGTTTTTGCTGACGATAAGAGTCTCTAAGAGTCTGTCCGACGAAACAGGAATTAGTCAAACAATTCCGAATAAGTAGTAGTAAGACTGTAAAAGGATGTGTCGTAGGCATGGCTAAATTCAAAGCATATACCACAGAGCAAGGTGAACTTCTACCTATCTATTTAAGCGAGTGGGTAACAGATGATCATGAAGTTAGACTTGTCAGCGACATCGTCGAGCAGTTAGACCTATCTGCCATTACTAACAAATACTCCAAGCGTGGAGAAGAAGCCTATCATCCTGCCATGCTGCTCAAACTGTGGTTCTATGGGTATGCGACAGGCGTCTTCACGTCTAGGAAACTTCAAATAGCTACGAAAGAAAGCATTCCTTTTCGCTGGTTATGTGGCGGATACCTGCCAGATTTTCGTACGCTGAGTGACTTTCGGAAGAACCACCTGGATACCCTTCCAGGTTTATTCAAACAAGTCATACAAATCGCTATGGAACTGGGCTATATCTCGCTCGGGCATGTGAGCATTGACGGTTCTAAAATAAAGGCAAGCGCCTCTAAACATAAATCGATGTCACGTGAGCGTATGCAAAAACGCCTCGTTCAATTGGAAGACGAAGTCCGGCAAGCATTGGAGTATTCTGCTACCGAGGAAATGTTGGAGGAACCCCATCCGACGAGTCCTTCCCTATCGTTGGAGGAACGCTATGCCCGCATCGCGCAAATAAAATCTGCGCTGGAGAATTTGGAAGAACAGCGGCCAGCGGAACAGGCCGAATCTCCTCAGAGCGATCAATTTAATTTTACCGATGCCGACTCTCGCATCATGAGCACACGGAACCAAGGTGTCATTCAAGGCTACAATCCACAAATTGCCGTAGACAGCGATCATGGCTTCATCGTTGGACTTCAAATGAGTAACCAAACAACCGATCAACAGCAGTTTGAAAACGTGCTTCATTCCATGAAAACAATGACAGGAGATAGGCCTCAGAAGCTGAGTGCTGATGCAGGGTATTTTAGTGCGTCCAACATTGCAGCGGCGCTGGAGGCTGAAGTGGATGCCTACATTGCTGCCGATCGCGAAAACAAAAAAAAGAATAATGCCTACGACAAGACCAACTTCACTTATGTACCTGAGCTAGATTATTATCTCTGCCCTGCTGGCAAAGAGCTTACACGGAAACGAACCGTGCATGCGAATGATGCAGATAAGCCAACGACTTGGGTTTATGAATGCAGCGTCTGTAGCGAATGTCCTTTTCGAGACGAGTGTGTAAAAAGTAAAACAGGGAAGCGTTCCATCACACGTAGCGAGCATGATCCCCTGCGAGAGGAAATGCGAACGAAAGTGCAAAGTGATGAGGGAACAGCCGTTTACCGAATGCGTAAGGCGATCGTTGAACCGATATGGGGGCAGTTGAAGGAGGTTCAAGGATTTCGTCAATTCCATTTGCGGGGCGAGGATAAAGTATCTGGGGAGTTCATACTGCTCTCTCTAAGCCACAACATCCGCAAATTGCATGCGGCGAAGTATCCCAAACCAGCCACTTTGTACAAACGGGAGAGGTCTGCCCGTAAACAAAGAGTGGCTGGATGAGAGGGAGTAGGCTACGGAAAAACCAGATTGAACAGGGAAAAGCTACAAAGCTACACATAAAGAGCACTCATCGTTCAGTTTCACGATGGAGTGCTCTTTTAATTCTTTTCGTCGGACAGACTCCTAAAGGCTTCTATTCCTCGAAAATAGCCACTTTTTGTGCGGATTAGAGCTTCTGGGGACTCTTAATTGTTTAGTGTGGAGGGGTTTTGGCTAGTTTTGCTGTTGATAGGAGTCTCCAAGGGCTTCTATTCCTCGAAAATAGCTACTTTTTGTGTCAATAGGAGCTTCTAGAGACTCTTACTTGCAAAAGAGAAAGGGCTGCCCGCAAGGTCTTTCGACCTTTCGAACAGCCCAGATCAGATCCTCATAAGGAGTAAACCTATTTTGATGCGTGATGCCAAGCCGTAGGTTGTCCTGTCTTTGGACAGGAAGGGAATGTCTCGCCAATTTGTAGATCTATGGTTTGTCCGTCTGCATCTTGATACTGGCCTGCCTCCGTTACTTTGTCGCCCGTTTGATGCTGATGATTCGCATGCCGCCATGTCGTTTCATTGCCCGAAACCGGACAATACGGAAATACATCCCCGTGTGATAGTTGAAGAGCTTTGCCGGCAGCGCAAATGTAGTTCCCTGTTTCCTCCACTTTTTCATTGGTGCGATGTAGATCAGTAGCTGTTTTCATGTGATATCATCCTCTCTCATTTAAATTCAGGGAGAATAGAGATAAGCCTCCATTTTCCACTGCATAGTATTACCCATCTCAACAACTAACTAATCAATTATCTCAGAGGTTTGAGTAATTTAGAGAGATTTGGGAATTATACACACTAAGCCTGAATTGTGACGTTTGGAATTAGCCATCGACGCCCAAAAGGCTTTTTGATATAATGTTTAAGGTGAATATTTCCAAATGGAATAGTACGTGTAAGTGAAGCAAAAAAGAATGGAGGCGGTTACATTCAAATGATGTACACAAATAACTATGTAATCGTAGCGGTATTTCTTGGGTTAGGGATTATCCTTCCCATAGTGGCGCTGACGGCAGGCAAATGGTTAAGACCGAGTAAACCCGTCGAAGAGAAGTACACGACGTATGAGAGTGGAAACGAGCCTGTAGGTGAGGGCCAAATCCGGTTTAATATTCGCTATTATTTGTTTGCTTTGATGTTTGTCATCTTTGATGTGGAGACCGTATTTTTGTATCCGTGGGCTGTCGCTTTTAATCAGCTCGGACTTTTCGCCTTAGTAGAAATGTGTATTTTTGTAGCCTTGCTTGCCATAGGATTAATATACGCTTGGAAGAAGAAGGTGCTGCAATGGACTTCAGTCTAGAGTCGATATCGCCCGAGGAACGGGAAGAGTTAAATCGCAATGTATTTATGACTACACTGGAGCAAGTGAAAGCTTGGGCTCGCAGTAATTCACTTTGGCCATTAACGTTTGGATTGGCTTGTTGTGCGATCGAAATGATGGGTACGGGTGGATCTCATTATGATTTGGATCGTTTCGGAGTCATCTTCCGTACGTCTCCCAGGCAATCGGATGTCATGATTGTGGCGGGGACCGTTACGAAGAAAATGGCTCCTTTGCTGCGCCGTCTTTATGAACAAATGCCGGAACCGAAATGGGTAATCGCCATGGGCTCTTGCGCGACAGCCGGCGGGCCTTATATCAAGTCCTATTCCGTGGTAAAAGGTGTCGATCAAATCGTTCCCGTTGATGTGTACATTCCGGGTTGCCCACCGAATCCGGCTGCGTTGATTTATGGAATTAACAAGCTTCAGGAGAAAATTCGCTATGAAGCGAAGACCGGGAAGCAGGTGACCAACCGATGAGCGAAGAGAAGAAGCCGGAGGGAAAGGTCGATCAGACGGTCGATCAGGCTCCTGCTGAGGAAGTAAAAAAGACAAGCGAGCCTGCGCCGGAAACAACAGGTGAGCCTGCCACTGAGGCTGCTGAGGCAGCGAGCAGCGAGGGGCAAGCGGCGGATAAGCAAGCGCCTGCTGCGAGCGAAACGCCGGTCGCGGCGGACGCTGCGAAGAGCGACGCTGCGGCTGAGCGCGCAGCCGCCCGTGCTGCCCGGCTAGCTGCGCGCGCGGCCGCTGAGCCGACGGGCGAGCCCGCGCCGGCAGATCCATCTGCGCCTGCGGCCGCAGATGACGAGAAGGCGGCCAAAGCCCAGGCCGCCGCAGAAGCCCGCGCCGCGCGAGCTAGCGCGCGCGCGAAGACCGAGTCGGCGGAGCCTGACGCGCCGAAAGTGCCTTCGCCGAACCAGCCGCTGCTGGACCGGCTGGTTGAGATCTTGAAAGCCGACGTTGGCGAAGACGCCGTCGTCGATGCCTTCATCAACGAAAGGGACGCGCATCGTCCTTACGTGGTCATTCACAGCTCACGCTGGCTGCAGGCCGCGCTGACGCTGAGGGATCACGAAGAGCTGCGCTGCGATTACTTGCGCAATCTCTCCGGCGTTGACCAAGAGACGCACCTAGAGGTGGCGTATCATCTGCTTTCCCTCACACACAAGAAAGAATACTGTGTGAAAGTAAAGACAGATCGCGAACAGCCGAGCATTCCGTCGGTTGCGCCGGTATGGCCTACCGCAGATTGGAATGAGCGGGAAGTATATGATCTGTTTGGGATTGATTTCCCAGGCCATCCGAATTTAGTACGCATCATGATGCCTGACGATTGGGTCGGCCATCCGCTACGTAAAGATTACGAACCGCTCGACCCGGAGGTGTAGCATTTGTTACGGACAGAAGAACTCCTGTTAAATGTTGGTCCTCAGCATCCCAGTACGCACGGGGTATTCCGCGTGATTGTGAAGCTGGATGGAGAAGTTATCAAAGAAGCTATACCCGTTATGGGCTATCTACATAGAGGAACTGAGAAGCTTGCAGAGAATCTCAGCTACACACAAATCATTCCATACACAGACCGCATGGACTATGTTTCGGCTATGACCACCAACTATGTGCTGGTGAATGCTGTAGAGAAAATGATGCAGCTTGAGGTACCGGAGCGCGCAGAGTTCCTGCGCCTGATCGTCATGGAGCTCCAGCGTATTGCATCGCACATGGTTTGGTGGGGAACCTATCTGCTCGACATTGGAGCCATGAGTCCATTCCTTTACGCTTTCCGTGATCGTGAGATTATTATTGATCTGTTTAACGAACTTTGCGGTGCCCGTCTGACTTACAACTACATGCGTGTAGGCGGGGTGAAATGGGATGCTCCGGACGGTTGGATCGAAAAGGTTCGAAAATTCATTCCGTATATGTACGGAAAATTAGAAGAATATCACACCCTTGTAACAGGAAATGAAATTTTCCTCTCACGGATCAAGGGCGTAGGCAAGTATGACGCGGATACAGCCATTGCGTATGGCCTTAGCGGCGCGAACTTGCGATGTACCGGCATAGACTGGGATATTCGCAAAACGCAGCCGTACAGCCTGTACAGCCGCTTCCAGTTCGATGTGCCTGTTCGCAGCGGCGGTGATTGCTATGATCGTTATTTGGTGCGCATGGAAGAAGTGAAGCAATCGCTGCGTATTTTGGAGCAGGCAGTGGAACAGTTCCCTGAGCAGGGTGAGACCATGGGGAAAGTCCCTAGAGTAATTCGCCCGCCAGAAGGGGAAATCTATTCGGCTATCGAGTCTCCTCGCGGAGAAATCGGCTGCTATATTATTTCTCGCGGCAAGCAAGAGCCATTCCGTCTGAAATTCCGCAGGCCCTCTTTCGTGAATCTGCAAATATTGCCCAAGCTGCTCGTGGGTGAAACGATGACCAACCTGATCACGATTCTGGGCGGCATCGATATTGTCGTTGGGGAGGTGGATGCCTAATGGTCAATTTATTAGGAGAGAGTCTGACATGGACGAACTTCTTCGTCTTCCTCTTCTGGGGCATCGTCATGCTGATGCTCGTTCTGGGCTTCGTTACTTACGCGATCTACTTCGAGCGCAAGGTTATCGGCTGGATGCAGTTGCGGATCGGACCGAACCGTACAGGTCCGTTTGGGCTCCTGCAAAGTGTCGCGGACGTGTTCAAGCTTTTGATCAAAGAGGACACGATTCCTAAGAAGGCGGAGCGCGAGCTGTTCATTCTGGCTCCAATTATTACCTTCATTCCTTCGTTCACCATTATTGCAACGATCCCGTTCTCGGATCGGATGTTTAACGCGAATTTGAATGTGGGTCTGCTCTATTATGTGGCTCTTACCGGAATATCCACGATTGGTATCATTCTCGGCGGCTGGGCCTCCAATAATAAATATGCGCTGCTCGGCGGCATGCGGTCCGCGGCGCAGATGATTAGTTACGAAGTTCCGCTCGTTATTTCTGTTATTGGCGTGATCATGATGACGGGCAGTTTGAATCTGCATACGATTGTTGATCATCAAACAGGCGGTTTCTGGCACTGGAATTTCATTCCTCAGATTCTCGGCTTTATCATCTTTGCGATTGCCGGTGTTTCGGAGTTGAACCGTACTCCCTTTGACTTGCCGGAAGCTGAGTCCGAGTTAGTTGCCGGTTACCACGTGGAATACAGCGGTTTCCGTTTTGCCTTTTTCATGCTATCCGAGTACGTCTATGTCTTCGTTATTGCGTCTCTGACCAGCTTAATCTTTCTGGGTGGATGGCATGCGCCGTTCCCATTCCTTGATTTCATTCCGGGAATTATCTGGTTTCTGCTGAAATTCTCCTTCATTGTGTTCTTCTTGTTCTGGTTGCGGGCTACGCTGCCACGTGTACGAGTCGATCAATTGATGGGATTCGGCTGGAAGGTTTTGTTGCCATTGGCACTCGCTAATATGCTGATAACGGCGATCATTATGACCATTACCAAGTAAATGGAGGGAATCGAATGAAGGGCATAATGAAAGGTTTAGGCGTAACGTTCAAAAGCATGACGCAAAAAAAGATCACGTACGCATACCCTGACGTTCCGATCAAAATGCCGGACCGTTTTCGCGGTATTCAACATTTTGATCCGGAGAAATGCATTGTCTGCAATCAATGTGCGCGTGTTTGCCCAACGGAGTGTATTACACTAACAGGGAAAGCGAATCCCGACCCCGAGAAGAAGGGGAAGGTTATCGATACGTATGATATCAATTTTGAAATCTGTATTTTGTGCGATCTCTGCACGGAGGTTTGTCCGACAGAAGCGATCGTGATGACGAACAATTTTGAACTGAGCTCCTACAGTCGCGACGATTTGTTCAAAAATATGCAGTGGTTAAGTGAGAATACGCAAAATATTCGCCAGGAGAACAACTCGGCCATGCCAAAAGGGGGGGCCAAGAAAGATGTTTAACGGAATAGGCGATTTCTTATCCAGCGGTTCTAGTTGGGCGTTCTTCATCTTCGCTTTGCTGGCAATCGGTGGAGCTATCTTCATGATTTCCTTTACCAAGGTTGTGCATATGGTTATTGCTGTAGCCCTGACGTTCATTAGTCTAGCGGGACTATATATCATCTTGGAAGCGGAATTCGTAGCTTTTGTTCAAATATTAATCTATGCCGGCGCGATCTCCATTCTCATGATTTTCGGCATTATGATGACTAAACACAGAGGTGCTGAAGAGGAGCCAAGGCGTCCTTGGCATGAAGCTTTAGCGATTATCGGCGCGATCTCCTTGTTTGGAGTCTTATTTTATGCGATCCAAAAAACGACCTTCGTTTCTTCAGGCACATTGGATGCTGGCAAGGACAACACACTAGAAATTGGGAAGCTGCTTTATAATGAGCACGTCATTCCTTTTGAAATTATGTCCGTGCTGCTGACGGTAGCTTTCATTGGTGCCATCGTAGTTGCGAAAAGAGAGGAGGATTAGCCGTGGGTTCAATTATTACGCCCTATCTCACATTAGCTGCTATCCTGTTCTGCATAGGTTTGTACGGGGCTTTATCCAAAAAGAACGGGGTCATTGTTCTGCTCTCCATCGAGCTGATGCTTAATGCCGTGAACTTGAATCTGATTGCCTTTTCCAAATTGGGTGATCACCCGGCGCTGACAGGTCAGATTTTCTCGTTGTTCAACATTACGATCGCAGCTGCTGAAGCAGCAGTCGGGATTGCCATTCTGATTACGATTTATCGCAACAAAGGGACAGTAGATGTAACGGATTTGGATTCTATGAAGCGCTAGGAGGCTAACAAGGATATGGTATCGGACTATTCACAGTACGCCTGGCTCATTCCGTTGTTTCCGCTGATTGCTTTTCTAGCGCTTACGGCTATGGGACGTCAACTCAAGGATTTGGGCATTTACATTAGTATTTTCGCCATGCTAGCCTCATTTATCATTGCCGTTTTGATATTCGTCGAACGTGTTGGCGGCAATGTGGAGGACTATACGTGGGATAAATTGCAGTGGCTGCAAGTAGGCGATTTCACGCTGAAAATGGGGTTTGAAGTTAACAATTTAAACTCCTTGATGCTCGTGATTGTCACATTGGTTTCCCTGCTTGTTAATATTTATTCCAAAGGCTATATGAAAGGCGACGAGCGAATTCACGTATTTTTTGGATACATCGCCTTGTTCTCCTTCTCCATGCTAGGCCTTGTTATTTCTGCAAATATGTTGCAACTCTATATTTTCTGGGAGCTTGTTGGGGTTTGCTCCTTCTTGCTCGTAGGATTCTGGTATTTCAAACCGGAAGCGAAGGCTGCAGCGAAAAAGGCTTTCATCGTGACCCGGATCGGGGATGTAGGCCTGTTCATCGGTATCCTTTTGTTGTTCTGGTACATGCCAGGGCACGCGCTCGATTTCACATCCATCCATAATGCCTTTACTTCCGGCAAAATTGATCCGACCATCATCACATGGATTGCGATCATGATTTTCATCGGAGCAATGGGCAAATCCGGTCAATTTCCGCTGCACACCTGGTTGCCTGATGCGATGGAGGGGCCAACTCCGATCAGTGCGCTCATCCATGCAGCAACGATGGTTGCCGCAGGGGTTTACCTCGTAGCCCGTACCTTCGATATTTTCCATGCCTCTCCGGATGCTTTGATGGTCGTTGCTTATGTGGGTGGCTTCACCGCAATCTTCGCTGCGACGATCGGGATTGCGCAGAATGATATCAAACGGATTCTTGCCTACTCCACGGTGAGTCAACTGGGCTACATGATGATGGCGCTGGGCATCGGGGTCTCGTACACATCCGGTATGTTCCATCTCTTCACGCATGCCTTCTTCAAAGCACTGCTGTTCTTGGGGGCAGGCAGCGTCATTCACGCCGTACATACGCAGGACATTAACGAAATGGGCGGATTATCCCGCAAAATGAAAATCACGACATGGACGTTCGCTATCGGAACGTTAGCCCTTTCGGGAATTTTCCCGTTCGCCGGGTTCTGGTCGAAAGATATGATTTTAACCGAGGCTTACGAGCATAATCAACTTCTGTTCTGGGTTGGTGTTATTGCAGCCTTCTTCACAGCGTTCTACATGTCGCGTCTGTTCTTCCTCGTCTTCCTTGGCTCCCCAAGAGGGAAAGCCAAAGTTGCCGATGAGCACGACGATCATGGACACGAAGCGCATGCCGCGCATGAGCCGCACGAATCTCCAGCATCGATGACGACTCCGCTGATCATTCTGGCGGTGCTGGCTGTAGTAGCAGGCTTCGTGAACACGCCGTTCAACGAATGGCTCGGACACTGGCTGACAGGTCAGGCGCATGATGAGAAAGCGAACTGGACCGTCATTATTTTATCCACGCTGGCAGGTCTGTTAGGGATTGGTCTTGGCTACCTCATCTATCTGAAACGCACGATTCCGCGCGATGTGGTTTCCAGTAGATTGCCTTGGCTTTACACCTTGCTCAATCGCAAATATTTTATTGATGAGATCTATCAGGGTATCCTCGTTAAGCCGCTTCGCGGTTTAGGATGGATTCTTGAATTGATTGATGTTTACATCATTGATGGTATCGTGCGTTTAGTCGCCTTTACTGTGGTAAGTCTGGGTCGTCTCGGCTCCCGCCTCCAAAATGGTCAATTGCAGACCTACGGGGTCATCATGATTTTGGGAATGCTGATTCTGGCACTCGCCATTGCAGGAAGGAGGTTCATCCATGCTGGCTAGTCTACCTATCTTAAGCTTGATTGCCTTTTCTCCCTTGCTGGGTGTTCTGGTCCTGCTCTTCATTCGTGGCGACCGGGGCCGCTTGATTAAAACGATCGGTATTGTCACTACCTTGATCCCATTGATCCTGGCGGCATGGCTGTACGTTGATTACAATTATCAAGGAGACCCCCTGCAGTACAAAGAACAGCTCAGCTGGATCAAAGTTCCGCTCAACCATGAGGGGTTAAGTGAGCAAATTACTTCCTATTTCTTCGAGTTCAAATATTCACTGGCGGTTGATGGGATCTCGCTGCCGCTTGTCTTTCTGACAGCTTTTGTCTCCACCATGGCGGCACTGGCTTCGGTGTATATCAAAAAACGTTGGAAAACGTTCTATATTCTTTTCCTGCTGCTTGAAACAGGTATGTTCGGCGTATTCATGTCACAAGATCTGTTCTTGTTCTTCCTCTTCTTCGAAGTGACACTGGTGCCGATGTTCTTCTTAATCGGAATATGGGGTTACATGAATCGGGAACAGGCCGCGAATCGCTTCCTCCTGTACAACGGATTAGGTTCAGCCATCATGCTGATAGCTTTCCTCATTCTCGTCAGCACAGCTGGATTCAATCAAATGCCTACACAGACAGAAGGCATCATTTACTACAGCGGCGATATTCATAACATTGCCCGCAATCTGCTGCAGGACCCTGCTGCCTATGTCAATCAAGAAGGCACGCCATTCTTCCTGAGTCAGACGATGAAGTGGACCGTATTCATCATGCTGCTGGTCGCCTTTGGCATCAAACTGCCGATCTTCCCGTTCCATACGTGGATGCTCAAAGTACATACAGAGGCTCCGCCTTCTGTTGTTATGATTCACTCGGGCATTTTGCTCAAAATGGGCGCGTACGGCCTTATCCGATTCGGGATTATGTTCTTCCCGGCAGAGGCCAAACAATGGGCCTGGATGCTCGCGCTCCTTGGCGTTATTAACATCGTGTACGGAGCCATTCTCGCGATGGTTCAGAAGGACTTCAAACTCGTATTGGCCTACTCGAGTATCAGCCATATGGGCATCGTCCTGCTCGGTCTTGCCGCATTCAATGTATCCGGCTTGCAGGGCGCCGTCTTCCAACTGATCTCTCACGGCCTGATTTCGGCCTTGATGTTCCTGCTCGTAGGCAGCATCTACGAGCGTACGGAAACCACGGAGCTTGATCGCTTGGGCGGTCTCGCCAGCAACCTGCCTTTCATCAGCGGCATCCTGTTGATTGCGGGCATGGCCTCGCTCGGATTGCCGGGCTTATCCGGCTTCATCAGTGAGTTCCTCGCGTTTCTCGGACTCTTCGAAACGCACCGCGTGTACGCCATTATCGGTACACTGGGGATCATTTTCACCGCGGTGTATGTGCTGCGCGGGGTCTTGAACATTACGTTCGGGCCGAAACAGCCGAACTTGCAGCTGCAAGGCATGCGCGATGCCCGGTTAATCGAGGCGGTGCCAATGATTGCTCTGGTAGCGTTCATCCTCTTGCTCGGGGTATATCCAAGCGTGCTGAGCCAGCCGCTCCAGCAAACGATAGGCAGCTTTGATCAACTGATCCAAAGCGTAGCCGGGAAGATAGGGGGTTAGACCAGTGGAACAGCTTCGACTTCATGCCAACGATTTAGTGCATCTGCTCCCTGAGCTTTCTCTGGTTGCTACCGCGATCATCCTATCTCTCTTGGATTTAATCCTGCCGAACAAAGTAAATCGCTCCATTATTGGCTGGTTAACCTTGGTTGGCATAGCGGTTTCTGCCGTATTCGTCATTCTTCAATTAAATCCAGCTGAACCGTTTGAACTGCTGAATCAAAGCTATCGGGTAGATGATTTCTCCAATCTGCTGAAATTATTTACCTTAACAGGGACGGGATTGATTGTCCTCATGAGCCTTGGCTTCGTGAAAGAGGATGCGATTCCGCATGTTGGGGAGTATTATTACTTCTACCTGCCTGCGGCATTGGGTGCAATGATTATGTCGTCCTCCGGAGACCTGATCACCCTTTATGTAGGTCTGGAGCTGTTAAGTATTACTTCGTATTTGCTCGTAGCGATGAAGAAGAAAGACACGCAGTCCAACGAAGGAGCTTTTAAGTACCTCGTCATGGGAGGGATTTCCTCGGCCATTATTTTGTATGGCATGTCTTTCCTCTATGGAATGGTGGGATCCAGCAATTTGACGCAAATTGGCGCTGCTCTTCCCACGCTGGTGGCTTCATACGAGCCGCTGCTGTATGTAGCATTCTTCATGCTGCTGGCTGGGTTCGGCTTCAAGATTGCAGCGGCCCCGTTCCACAGCTGGGCACCGGATGTTTATCAAGGGGCACCGACGCCAGTGGCAGCTTTCTTGGCTGTCGTTTCCAAGGCTGCCGGTTTTGCCATCTTGTTCCGAGTCTTCTATGTACTGTTCGGATTTAGCAATTTTGAAGGAAGTCATATTCAATCGGATGTATTCCTTGCCCTATCGGTGATGGCCGCTATCGCGATGGTAGCCGGTAACTTCATTGCCTTGAAGCAAACGAATATGAAAAGGTTGCTTGCCTACTCAGGAATCGCTAATGCCGGATACTTGCTTGTTCCGATTGCAACGTATTTCTCAGGTACGCATTACGCGAACTTTTCTGAATTTATCTTCTATTTGATCGCGTATTTGTTTATGAACATTGGCGCATTTGCCGTACTGATGATCATGGAGCAGGCCGAGGGCCATACCGAATCCAAAGGTTTCGGCGGCTTGTACTACAGAGCTCCGTTAACTGCTTTTGCCATGGTACTGATCGTGCTTTCTTTAGCAGGTATCCCCGTCTCGGGCGGATTCTTCGGGAAGCTCTATATCATCTTGGGAACTATGCAGACCCAGCAATACTGGCTCGGCGCTCTGATGATCGCGACCAGCGTCGTCTCCTTTTACTACTATTTCGGTATCGTGCGCCAAATGTTCATGCGCAGCGACTACGAGCCGGCTGAAGTAAAAGTATCCATTCCGCTCGGAATAACCGTCTGGTTATGTGCGCTGATTGGCGTTGCGCTAGGCTTCGTTCCCCACATCGTGTTGAAGGGAATTGAAGATATCTTCTCGCTCACGAAGGATTTCATTATGAAGATCTAAATGATTGGTATAAACCGTTTCCCTCAGTTAGGGGGAACGGTTTTTTTGCGCTTTCCAATATATACATAGAAAAAATATTTCCAAAAATCTGAACTTTTTGCGACGAAAAACCGTTATATGTATCGAGAAGGCGGGTAATGTGGTATAGATAGAGAAGGTAAAAACCATTAAGCGATAAAGGACTTGTGATTACATGAAATTAATGCGGCATCTGTGGCTCATCGTCCTGACGATACTCGCCCTGGAACTCACAGGAATGGTTACTAACGTAGAAGCGGCATACCCTGTGTCGACCGATCCGATGAGGGTGAAACAAACCTATCTGGATATGATACATATCGATCAAGCATGGGCTGCAGCAGGGGACTCACGAACACCGATCGTAGTGGCTGTAGTAGATACAGGTGTTGATCTCACACATCCTGATTTAGTGGGCAATTTGGTGGAAGGCGCGAATTTGCTTCAGCCATCTAAGAAGCCATATGATGATAATGGACATGGAACGAATGTAGCTGGAATTATTGCGGCTTCAATCAATAACGATAAAGGAATTGCCGGCATCGCGCCGAATGCCAAGATTATGCCGATTAAAGCTTTGGAAGCTGATGGCACAGGCGGCGAAGCAAAGCTCGGCGAAGGGATTAAATACGCTGTTGATCACGGAGCACGTATTGTTGTTCTGTCACTGGGGCTCAATAAATACTCCGACTATATGCAGGGAATTGTGCAGTATGCGGAGGACCGTAATGTTCTGTTGGTTGCAGCTGTAGGCAATGAAGGCACAAGCGTGAAATACCCTGCGGCCTACCCCTCTGTATTGGCTGTTGGGGGAGTCACGTCTAGTAAGAAGGCGGATCAGCGTTCCAATTTTGGGCCTGAGCTTGATTTAGTTGCTCCATGGGATGTCTATACAACAGCGCTCGGAGGCGGCTATCAGTATCAAGACGGAAGCTCGATGTCCGCTCCCCAAGTAGCCGCAGCGGCTGCTCTGGTATGGGGTAAATATCCGGGCATGACCGCGTATCAAGTTCGCTCGCAACTGGAGCAGACGGCCGAAGATTTGGACACAGCCGGCTGGGACCCGACCACAGGCTATGGTTTGCTGCAGGTGGATTTGGCGCTGACGCAGCCGTACAATGAAGATCGTTTTGAGCCTAATAACCAGAAGAGTCAGGCAGCCAAGCTGCCCATTCATACAGCCGTCAAAGCTTCCATTGCTTCGGCCCAAGATGATGATTGGTTCGCGATTGACGCCGCTTATGATGGATTTATTGAGTTGTGGCTTCACACCTCAGACAGTTCAGGCATCCGAGTGAAGTTTGATTCCGGTGAAACGTTTACTGCTGCCAACAGCAGCGATGCCAATCAGCCTTTTAAAATTGCTGTGACCAAGGGACTTACTTATGTGCAGCTCCAGTCCGTGGATCGCACACGAACAACAGCGATTCCATATTCGCTGGTCACTGATTTTGTTATTTATAAAGACCCTTTTGAAGATAATGATAAACAGTACAAAGCTTTTTCACTGCCTGGGCGCAGCCAAACGATCCGTGGCACTTTTGATAAAAAAGATGACCTCGACTGGTTCGTTTTGAATTTGGACCATTCGGGTACGATGCGCGTTAAGCTTTCCGTTGATACAGGGCGAATTGATCCGATGCTCCTCATTCAGAAGGAAGGCGAGAAGGCTATTTCGATTGATCAGGGTGGAGATGGCGCTCTTGAAGTCAGTCCTCTCATGGATGTGTTTCCAGGGCAGTACTATATTCGCGTCAGTAATATGAAGGACTATTCAGAGCCGATTACCGGTGAGTACACACTGGAAATTGAATATACGCCTAAGCTGATTGATCCGAATGAGCCGAACGATAAATCGTATCAAGCGACCTTTGCAGCGATGAATTCTGTGTATGAGGGCTTGCTGCATACGAATGACGATGTCGATTGGTTCGAATTCCGGATGGCGAAGAGCGGGTTAGCCCAAGTGCGCCTGACGAACATACCAACCTCACGCATCATGTATGCGACGTTGTATGATAGTTCTCTGAAGGAACAAAGCTTCTATCGAAATGAAGCGGGTTCTGATCAATTATTCATCGAGAAGACGCTGGATGCGGGTACTTATTATATAAAGCTTCAAGCCAATCAATGGTTTATGAGTCAAATGTATCGGTTGAAAATAAGCAGCTACACACTTGTTAGCGGATTTGCCGATATCGAAGGGCATTGGGCGCAGGCAGCGATCAGCCAGTTAACGGAACAAGGCGTCATTAGTGGGTACGGGAACTATCGATTTGCTCCCAATCAGCCCATTACACGCGCAGAAGCAGCGACGGTATTGACGCGAGCGTTAAAATTGTCGAAGCGCAAAGAGCTTATTTTTAGCGATATGAATACTTCGCACTGGGCCTATGAATTCGTTGCTAAGGCAGTGCAAGCCGGCATTGTCAGCGGGTATCCGAATGGCACATTCGGACCTGATCGTACCCTCACGAGGATGGAGATGACGCAGATGCTCGCAAGCAGCATGAATATGACCGGGAAGCGACGGGGGAACTCTCCTTTTACCGATGTGGATGATTCGTACTGGGGTGTTGGTATTCTGAAACAAATGTCGTCGGATGGCTGGATCGCTGGTTATGAAGACGGTACATTCCACCCCGATGAACAAGCAACACGTGCGGAATTCGTTACAATGTTGGCCAAAGTAATGAATCGTTAATTGATGAGAAGGAGTGGCCTATGGGAGAAACAGACAAGTGGAATGAAGCGTCAAAATATGCTTCGATGATGAATATGGTCGATATTGGCGTCTATATACTCTGCATTGGTATAGCTTGGTGGGCCTTGCAGGCGTTCCGATTTGACGTCCTGCTCAAGAGGCCCAAGGCCGCGCAGGCGATCATGCTTCAAATTTTGCTGGCTATTGGGCTTGGACATTTGGTAGCGAGTTTTTTCATTCAGTATTTAGGTCTCTCCATGGGCTTCGGAAAGATGTTTTAATTCGATTTATCGAATAATGAATTAATTTGTTGTCAACAATGGTAATAGAACGGATCGAAAAATGAGATCCTCTTCGAACTCTATGAGGGTGTTTCCGAATACCAAAAGAACACAGTTGTAACTGTATGGGTTGAAATGATAAACTTAGGAAATGTGCAAAGCCTTGTAATTTAAAATAAGTGCGCGGAGGGACCATGATGAGCAAAATTATCGTCCGCGGTGGCCGAAAGTTAGCTGGCAATGTGAAAATCAACGGAGCAAAGAATGCGGTTCTGCCGATTATTGCAGCTTCCATTCTGGGGTCGGAAGGTGAAAGCGTCATCCATGATGCGCCTCCCCTTGACGATGTACTAGTCATTAATAAAGTTTTACAGAGTTTAGGTATTGAAGTGGAATATGACCGTCAGGTTATTCGTGTTCGTGCGCAGACCATCAGCACATGCGAAGCCTCTTATGATCTAGTCCGTAAAATGAGAGCCTCTTTCCTCGTGATGGGTCCTTTGTTAGCCCGACTGGGTCAAGCGAGAATTTCGCTGCCAGGCGGCTGCGCGATTGGCACAAGGCCAATTGATCAGCATCTCAAAGGCTTTGAAGCGATGGGTGCCGATATTGAACTGGGTCAAGGCTATATCGAAGCTAAAGTAAAAGGGCGCCTGAAGGGTGCCAAAATTTATTTGGATGTAGCCAGTGTTGGCGCAACCGAGAATATTATGATGGCGGCTACGCTGGCTGAAGGCACCACCGTCATTGAAAATGCAGCGAAAGAGCCGGAGATTGTCGATTTGGCCAACTATTTGAATGCCATGGGTGCAACCATTCGCGGTGCAGGTACGGGTGTCATTCGAATAGAAGGCGTCGAGAAGCTTCGTGGTGTCGTACATACGGTTATACCGGATCGGGTGGAAGCGGGTACGTATATGATCGCGGCAGCTATTACAGGCAGTGAGCTGTATATGGAGGGCGCGATCGGAGATCATCTTCGACCGGTTATTTCCAAAATGCAGGAAATGGGCGTTATCATTGATGAGGATGAGAACGGTATCCGCGTTTGTGCTTCAGGACCACTGCGCGCGGTGGATGTGAAGACACTGCCGTATCCAGGCTTTCCTACGGATATGCAGTCGCAGATGATGGCATTGCTCATGGTGGCGGATGGCACGAGCCTAGTCACCGAGACGGTGTTTGAGAACCGTTTCATGCACGTGGAGGAATTCGCGAACATGAACGCTCACATTAAGGTCGATGGCCGGACGGCCATCGTTAGCGGCAACGCGAAGCTGCAGGGTGCCAAGGTCTGCGCAACAGACCTGCGCGCAGGCGCAGCGCTGATTCTGGCCGCACTGGCGGCGGAAGGTGAAACCGAGATTACAGGCGTTCACCATATCGATCGCGGATACGTGGATATTACGGACGTACTGCGCGAGCTTGGCGCCGATATTCATAGATCGGTGCCGCAGGAAGTCGAACAGGAAGCCGCGGAGCTGGGCTTTTTCAACATCCAGCCGACCTTAGCGTAGGCTGAATAGATTGACCGTCGGGGCAGGAGCTCCGGCGGTTTTTTTGGGCTTGGGGGCAGCGAAGCTTGCCTCGGATGTCGCCCAGGAGGGGTGCTGTGGTGAGGGACCCTGGTGGGCGGTATGGACTCCCCGCCGTGCTGGAGAGAGGGCCATGCGCTGTGGACCCCCGCCACGCTGAGAATAGGGCAGCTGAACGTGCTTATTTGTTCGAATGTGGATGAGGTTATCCCATAAGTAACAAAATAAATTTGTGTGACAGCTCCAAAAGTTTAGGTTTGTGTGATTTGAGAAGGAGCTAAGCGGCTAGTACATGCTTAGCTCCTTTATTTTGGGTCCACCGCTGCTTTCTTCAACAGGCTATGGGCATGCCAAGGCCCGAAGCAGCCCCGCCCGCACCCGTTCGTCTCCCGTCCGCCCTCATTGCGCCGTCCCAACCCCAACCCCATCGCCTCCCCTCCGAATTCCTGCCCAACCCCGTCTCAACCCCGTCTCAACCCCGTCTCAACCCCGTCTCAACCCCAACCCCAACCCCAACCCCAACCCCACCCAACCCCAACCCCAACCCCAACCCCAACCCCAACCCCAACCCCAACCCCAACCCCAACCCCAACCCCAACCCCATCCGCCTCCCGTCCGAATTCCTGCCCAACCCCGTCTCAACCCCGTCTCAACCCCCGTCCGCTGAGCCCCCGCCCCGCCTAATCAATTTGTCATTCTAATGAACTGTACAATGCTTATAGACGAGAAAATGGCTACTTTGGAAATCTAATGAACTTAACTGGCGTTATCGAGCAGCTTATAGGCGGAATGAAGCCCGTTTGCATGAGATAACGCGTCGGGGATTCATTAGATTTTCCAAGTGAGCCATTTTGACCGAATAAGGGTTACTGGGTTCGTAAGAGGGGCTTGGGCTTGCCTGCCTCCTGGTTTGACTTTTGCGACAGCAATACTTCAACTGCAAAGGTTATATTATATTTCCCTGCCATATGCACCACCAAATTGGTATTTTTTATACTACAATAATGATTTCGACATTTTCATACAAATGTTGTCAATTTTAAACTATTGATTAAAGTTTATATAATTGTATTATTAAATATGTAAGTAAATCCAATTTTTACACTAGTTGGGAAGGGGGGTAAATTCAACTAGAACGTTGAAATCTATAGTTCGAGCCAAATACACTAATCATTTAATTAAGAGAAGGAGAGAAATGTAATGATGATGAGAAAAAAAGGAACTATTTCACTACTTACCTCAATGCTACTTGCAATGATAATCCTACCTACAGGCACAGCGCTCGGCAATCCAACCAATCCAACTAATCCAACCAATCCCCCCCAATTGAAGACGGTCCTGACAACAGGATGGGGGCATTCGTTATTTTTGAAGGCAGATGATACTTTATGGGCCTGGGGGGATGCAAACTTCGGACAATTCGGCACCGGTCCAAGTCAGAACAGCAGCGCTGTTGCGGTTCAAAACACACTTGTTCAAAATATTATTGATATTTCGGCAGGAAATGAACACCACAATTTGGCACTGCGCAGCGATGGCATCGTATTCGCGTGGGGAACTAACGGTGTTGGTCAACTGGGAGATGGCACGACATATATAAATCGTAATAACCCGGTTCAAGTGAATAATTTAACAGGTGTAATCGATGTCGAAGCTGGTTTTTACCATAGTTTAGCTTTAAAATCCGATGGAACGGTATGGGCTTGGGGGAGTAACGGTTACGGTGAATTGGGAGATGGAACAACTACAAATCGGTCAACGCCTGTGCAGGTATCAGGACTCAGCAATATCGTGTCCATCTCAACGAAAAGCTATCTTAGCCTCGCCATTAAGTCGGATGGAACGGTATGGGCTTGGGGTTATAACTCGGATGGTCAACTAGGAGACGGAACAACAACAAATCGGTCAACTCCGGTGCAGGTGTCTGGTCTCAGTAATGTATCCTACGTGTCAGCCGGCGACACTCACAGTCTTGCCATAAAGTCGGATGGAACGGTGTGGGCTTGGGGCAATAATACAAACGGCCAATTCGGAGACGGCACTACGACGAGTCATACGACTCCGGTTCAGATTCCAGGTCTGAGCAACGTAAAAGTAGTAGAAGCGGATTATCATCATAGCTTGGCGATTAAAAATGACGGAACGTTATGGGCTTGGGGTTATAACGATTTTGGCCAACTGGGAGACGGTACGACAGGTTCGACATATCTAAGCCCTGTTCAGGTAGCAGGCATAAGCGGGGTAACGGCCGTGTCTTCGAGTGGAGTTTTCACTGTGGCACTAAAGTCAGACGGAACGGTATGGGCATGGGGTCATAACTATTGGCGCGAACTTGGAGACGGTACAAGGATTAACCGTTATACGCCGGTTCAAGTAACAGGTCTGTAAATCTAATGAACAACTGTTCCATAAGTTCTAAATGATAGGATCCCCTCATGATTGACAACGATAAAAGGTCATCTCCTAAGATGAATTTGACGTTGTTGCCCGGAGGGGATTTTTCTGTTTATAACTAGACGTCAAATCAAATTCATAAGCTACTTTACGTGTTCTAATCTAGCAGATCCTCTCATAAGCTAAGTCATACCAAATACCTGCTAGTAAACGCGCTTATGGAGGCTGCTGAGACGATGTTGAAGAAAAAACGTGTTCCTGGCCGCGGGGTCATCCTATGGATGGCCGTTTGTTTGTCTTCTATGCTCTGTGTCACCATTCTTGTTCCTGGATTGCTAGTCAAGAAGATTCCAACCGGCGACTCATCTTCTGCTCAAACGATCGATGATGGCGCTAATCAAGAGGCTGCTGCGCAGCAGCAAGGTTTGATGATTCCCGTGTATTTGACGAAGAAGTCGGTAGTTGAGACGGTCCCACTGGAGCAATATGTGAAAGGAGTTCTAGCAGCGGAAATGCCAGTCGATTTCGAGTTGGAGGCGCTGAAGGCACAGGCAATGGCTGCGAGAACGTATGTAGTGCGTAGGGTGATAGAGAAGGATTACAGCAATATGCCAGTGGACGATGCTCTTGTAACCGATACTACTGCGCATCAAGCCTATCTTACTGAACAAGAGCTGAAGGACAAATGGGACAAGCGCTCGTACGAGGCAAATATGGCCAAAATTGATAGAGCCGTGAATGAAACCAAAGATATGATTCTCACTTATGAGCATAAACCCATTAATGCAACCTTCTTCTCTACGAGCAATGGGTATACTGAGAATTCGGAAGATTACTGGCCTTTCAAGAGTCCCTATTTGCGCAGTGTCTCCAGTCCATGGGACGTAAAGCTGTCTTCTCGCTATCAAGAAACGGTTGAGATTACGTATAAAAGTATGCTACAAAAGCTAGGCGTCACAAGCATCGCTACCACAGGCACCAATGCCAAAGGGATGAAAGTGCTAGAATGGTCGGCTGGTCATCGGATTAAAAAAATGGCTATCGGAGGCAAATCCTTCTCTGGTCGTGAAGTTAGAGAGAAGCTAGGACTAGCATCCTCGCAATTCGATTGGAAATGGTCTGGCGCCAAAATCATCATTACGACCTATGGATTCGGCCACGGCGTTGGCCTAAGCCAGTGGGGCGCCAATGGTATGGCCAAAGAGGGCAAGACGGCGGAGCAAATCGTAACCTATTATTACACTGGCATCTCTATCGAAAAGGCGGCGCCTTTTATCCAAAAATCTTAATTTGCAGGGTCTCTATAAAAATATCTTTCTTCAAGTATAAAACCTTTAAATGTGTCAAGAATGGTTGATGAGGTGATAACCATGAGTGATCAAAACAAAGGTTTTCAAAAAGAAGAAGCTCCTAAAACTGTTCAAGGGGCACAAGGTAGTCCATCCGCATGGAAGAGGTTGCTTGCTAAGAAGTGGGTATTCCCAGCGACGTATGTGGCAGCAGCAGCAATTATCTTAACCTTAATGTGGGTGTACCAGGACACAGGGACCAAGACAGTCAGCGAAGCAGAACTGGGCATTAAGGTTAGCAGCAATGAGAAAACAGCGGAAACACCAGATGGGGCCGTTGCGGTCAACGCACAACCGGAGACGATGCAGTGGCCGGTTAAAGACAAATCTTTGGTTAGTGTATCAATCCCGTTCTATGACACCAATGCAGCAAATGATGTGAAGCAGGCGGCTATGATCCAATATAACGATCAATTGACGCCGCATACAGCGATTGACTTGAAAACCAAAGACGGCGCGGCATTCGATGTCCTGGCTGCTTTGAGCGGGAAAGTTACAGCTGTAGATCAGAACCCAGTTGTAGGCAGTCTGGTTGAGATTACGCACACCAATGGCTTGATTAGCGTCTACCAAAGCTTGTCAGACGTCAAAGTTGTCAAAGGTGCTGAAGTGAAGAAGGGCGACATCATCGCCAAGGCTGGCCGCAATGAGTTCGAGAAAGAAGATGGGGTACATCTTCACTTCGAAGTTCGTCAAACCAGTGATAATGCTGCGGTTAATCCAGAAACGCTTCTGAACGCGAAACAGTAATCTTCTCACCAAACAGCTACATAGATAGGGGCAGCGGGTACATCCTGCTGCTTTTTTGCTTTGATTTTGAAAATAAATATGGGAAATGAGCTTGTCAGGCTTGGTTACGTAGAATATCTAGTCATGCCCCTCATATACTTTACCAAACTATCTCGAGTAGGGAGGCGAGGGGAGTGCACGATTACATCAAAGAGCGAACCATTAAGATTGGTACCTGTATCGTCGAGACCAAGAATACGGTTCGCACCATTGCTAAGGAATTTGGCGTTTCCAAAAGCACGGTGCATAAGGATTTAACGGAAAGATTGCCGGAAATCAACCCGGACCTGGCCAATCAGGTGAAACACATTTTGGAGTATCACAAGTCCATCAGGCATCTAAGAGGAGGAGAAGCGACGAAAATTAAGTATCGAAAGACGCGGAACCCTAAGCTTTCCGAAAACTTGGTAACTGTAAAATCCTAAAGAACCGCTTCATCCCGGTGGCTTCCTGAAACTGGTCTTGTCGAAATTTCACGGAAAAAGAGGAAATAATGCATTTGCAGCGAATTTAGCTTATAATTAGAACTATCTATAAGAGCGCCGATTCTTCACGGGATGGACGGTAGATTTAGGGAGGATTAACTTGAAATGTTAAGCAAGGATATTGGAATAGATCTCGGCACGGCGAATGTGCTTATTCACATCAAAGGACGCGGCGTTGTGCTCGATGAGCCTTCCGTAGTTGCGATTGAAAGCGATACGAAGCGCGTACTGGCTGTTGGAGAAGAAGCTTTCCGCATGGTGGGCAGAACTCCCGGCAACATTATCGCTATTCGTCCATTGAAAGATGGCGTTATTGCGGATTTTGATATTACGGAAATGATGTTGAAACATTTTATTGCCAAAGTAGGGGGCAAGAACTGGTATTCGCATCCTAGAATCCTGATCTGCGCCCCTACCAACATCACCTCGGTCGAGCAGAAGGCGATCCGCGAAGCGGCTGAGCGCAGCGGTGCCCGAGAAGTATTCATGGAAGAAGAGCCTAAGGCGGCCGCGATCGGTGCCGGTATGGATATCTTCCAACCAAGCGGCAATATGGTTGTAGATATTGGCGGAGGGACAACGGATGTTGCCGTATTATCCATGGGCGATATCGTGACCTCCTCCTCCATCAAGATCGCTGGTGATAAGTTCGATATCGCGATTACGAAGTATATCAAAAACAAGTACAAGTTACTCATTGGTGAGCGGACAAGCGAAGATATTAAGCTGAAAATCGGAACGGTATATCCACACGGCAGAGATCAAGAGATGGATATTCGCGGAAGAGATATGGTGTCCGGTTTGCCACTTACGATTACCATTCACTCCAGTGAAGTACAAGAAGCTCTGTGGGATCCAGTTTCCTCGATCGTCACGGCAGCGAAGAGTGTCTTGGAGCGTACGCCTCCTGAGCTTTCGGCAGATATTATCGACCGTGGTGTCATTCTGACGGGCGGCGGGGCCTTGCTGCATGGGCTGGATCAATTATTGGCAGATGAACTGAAAGTACCTGTTCTTATCGCAGAAGATCCTATGTCTTGTGTTGTTAAAGGGACAGGCATCATGCTTGATAATTTGGACAAAGTATCCAAGCGCAAATTCAACTAGACAAGCTGTACAAGAAACTACCCAAGAGGTGAAGACATGTTAAGAGGACTATATACCGCGGCGGCAGGCATGATCTCGGAACAGCGCAGACATGACACGATTACAAACAATATCGCCAATATCAATTCACCAGGCTTTAAACAAGGTAATTCATTGTCTCGTTCGTTTCCAGAGATGCTCATATCCACGATTCGCGGTGGACAAGGTGCTTCGACGGCGCCGCTTGGGAAGATGAGTCTAGGGGTATTTGCGGAGGAGAACATCTCCATTCACGCACAAGGTGATTTGCAAGAAACGCAAAATCCTTTCGATTTTGCGCTTGTCTCGAACATTCAAGTGCCGGGCATGACTTTCGATGCTACAGGGAAATACGTGAATCCAGACGGAGAGCGTACATTTCAGCCACAGGCTTTGTTTACGGTATTGAACGCAAATGGAGAGCAGCGCTATTCTTTGAATGGTAAGTTCACCGTCGATACGACGGGTCAACTCGTTAATGCCAACGGTAATCAAGTACTGGGACGTGATGGACAACCTCTGCTGCTGACAGACGGAACAGGTCAACCGATCCGCGCATTCAAAGTAACGGATAAAGGTGAGTTTCTTGATGGGGAAGGCCGTCCTCTGCTGAACGCTGCAGGACAACCTATTGGCCTGATGATCTCACGTGCCGAGAACCCGAATTTGCTGCTGCGCGAAGGTAACGGCATGCTGCGGATTAATCCGGGCGACGAAGCAACTGTCACCCAAGTGGCTGCAGCTGATCAAGTCGAGGTTCGTCAAGGTTTCATTGAGCGTTCTAACGTGGATTCTGCTCAATCGATGGTTGATATGATGTCAGCGCTTAGAGCATATGAAGCCAACCAGAAAGTTATTCAATCTTATGATAAAAGTATGGATAAAGCAGCCAACGAAGTAGGCCGCGTCTAATCTAGCTTGCGAAGGAGCCAGCCATGAACAATTCCATGATTAACTCATCGGTATCCATGCACAGCTTACAGCAAAAGCTGGATATTCTGTCTAATAATATAGCGAATGTGAATACGAACGGCTTCAAAAAGAAGGAAGCCTCCTTCGAAGACGTTCTGACGAACGTCAAATCGCAACCGGAAGGATTCCGTCAACAAGGGCGGTTTTCTCCGTTAGGTTTCAACCAAGGTTGGGGTTCCAAACTGGTGCAAATCCAGACAAATCTAGCTCAAGGACCTATTCAACCTACGGGCAATACAACGGATTTTGCTATCCAAGGGGACGGGTTGTTCGAAGTCTCGGTCAGCAAAATCGACGGAAATGGGAATGCTGTGTTCCAGCCAGCTTGGACGCGCAATGGTGCGTTCAGTCTAACGCCGGACAACAATGGCGGCACGATCCTCACAACCAAAGAGGGACATTATGTGACAAGCGCTAACGGCACCCCGATTCGTGTGCCTGCTGGCCTCAAACCAGTTGTTCAAGAGAATGGAACGGTCATGGGCTATAACGAGCAGGACCCTGCTGCTGCACCTATTCGAATAGGCCAAATCAAGCTGGTTCGCGTCGTGCGTCCACAGCTTCTCCAGGATGTCGGAGACAACCTGTATACGATTCCTGCCGGGATAACGGCGGCTGAGAAGGCCAATATCTTGCAAGATGTGAACGGTCTCGATACAACGAACAATCGCGTAACGCTGATGCAAGGGTTCCTGGAGCAGTCCAACGTAACGTTATCGGATGAAATGACAGATCTGGTTATCGTGCAAAGAGCGCTTCAACTGAACTCCCGGGCTATTACATCTTCCGATCAGATGATGAATATTGCTAATAATTTGCGCGCCTGATCGTAGAAAGGGAGGGATAGGGCTCGATGTCAGACAAGCCTGCTCCAACGAAGAAGAAACCAAGGCCGAAATGGCTGAATATCATATGGATTATTTTCAAAATCATTCGTATCCCTGTGCTTTGCGTGCTAGCCGTTTATATCGGACTATGGGTAGGTTATACCAAGCTTGGTCACCAGCCGGCTGGGGAAATCTTTCACATGAGCACCTGGCGTCATCTATACGATCTGGTCTTTGCAAATTAACTCGGACTCCCTTACTGGGAGTTTTATTTTTGCCTTAGCAGCGGTATAATGAATGAAGGCTTATGAACAGATACCAGAAATTAGGTGCGGGAGGGGTACTTTGAACATACCGAACATGCTCACCATTAGCAGGTTTGTACTAATTCCTGTGTATCTCATGATCTTTTTTAGTGGACATATCCAAATTGCCTTTGTGATTCTCTTGGCAGCAGGGCTTACGGATATTCTTGATGGTTACATAGCCAGAACGCGCGGACTCATTACCCCAGTGGGTGTTATGCTGGATCCCCTTGCGGATAAATGCATGATGATAGCGGTTATCTTGTCCTTGCTCATCACACAGATGATTCCTTGGCAAGCAGCAGCGGCAATGTTTATTCGGGATGCGGGTATGATCGTCGGCTCTGCGATATTTCATTTCAGAGGCAAATTAACGGTCCCAGCGAATGTAATGGGGAAATTAACGACAGTCCTCTACTACTTTGCTATCCTCTTCCTTGTGTTTAAATTAACCTTCGCGATAACTTATTTGTGGTTTGTAATCGGGGTTTCGTTCTTAACGTCCTTCATTTACATTTTTCAATTCCTCTTATTAAATCGGAGTGCTAGAGCTAAATAATACCTATATCGTAACAAGAGCTTATGTTAAGGGACTGTGCACAACCCGCTGACATAAGCTCCCCTATATGAACCTTCATTTCTGCAGTTAATGAAGGGACAACTCTATTGTAAGTGATTCCCTTGTATTTTATACAAGGCTATTCGAAAGGAGTATCACCTGTTATGTTAGATATTAATCAAATTCAAGAGATTATCCCGCATCGCGCGCCCTTCTTGTTGGTCGATCGCATTTTGGAAGTAGAAGAAGGCGTTAGAGCCGTTGGTATTAAGAATGTAACGATTAACGAACCATTCTTCGCTGGTCATTTCCCAGGTTACCCGGTGATGCCGGGTGTACTGATTGTGGAAGCGCTGGCCCAAGTAGGCGCAGTGGCTGTATTGTCCATGCCTGAATACAAAGGTAAAATTGGCCTGTTTGCAGGCGCAGATGGCATTCGTTGGCGTCAGCAAGTGGTTCCGGGTGATACCCTTACGTTAGAAATGACGATTACACGGGTAAAAGGAACTATTGTCAAAGGAAATGCAGTAGCCAAAGTAGGTGACAAGGTGGTAGTTGAAGGTGAACTTATGTTCGCCCTTGCTAATAAATAACCCATAGATAAAAAGGAGATGAACCTAGACTACTATGACGCGTGTACAATCAGAGTATCAATTATGGTTAGAGGATCCAGCGGTGGATGCCGAAACGAAGAAAGAACTGCAAGCCATTCGGGACGATGAGAAAGAAATTGAGGATCGATTCTATAAAGATCTCGAATTTGGCACTGGCGGACTTCGCGGTGTGATTGGTGCTGGAACGAATCGAATCAACGTATATACCGTTGGACGCGCAAGCCAAGGCTTGGCACAGTATGTGAATGGAACGGGCGCAGCAAGCCCATCCATAGTCCTGGCTTATGATTCACGTCATATGTCGCCGGAGTTCGCTTTAGAAGCTGCCCTTGTATTCGCAGGGAATGGGATTAAAGCGTACCTTTTCCAAACGCTTCACGCGACGCCACAGCTTTCTTTTGCCGTGAGATATCTAGGGGCAAATGCAGGTGTTGTCGTTACAGCAAGTCACAATCCGCCTGAATATAATGGTTACAAAGTATATGGCGCAGACGGCGGACAGCTTGTGCCTGAGTTTGCCGAGCAAGTTATCGCTGAAGTGCAAAGCATCGATTCTTTCAACAAAGTGAAGAAGCTGAGCCAACAGGAAGCTGAAGCGCAGGGATTGCTAGCTTGGTTAGGAGAAGATGTGGATCAAGCGTACATCCAATCCGTTACGGCGATTAGTCAGAATCCGGATGTCATTCAGCAGATCAGCGATGATTTCCGCATTATCTTCACACCGCTTCATGGTGCTGGGAATGTGCCTGTTCGCGAGGTGCTGAAAGCTGTTGGCTTCGGACAAGTTCGTGTTGTGGCTGAGCAGGAGTTGCCGGATGCACAGTTCTCGACCGTGAAATCTCCGAATCCGGAAGAGAGAGAAGCGTTCACGCTTGCTATCGCGCAGGCCAAAGAGTGGAACGCGGATATCATTATCGGAACGGATCCAGATGCCGATCGCATGGGCGCGGTTGTCAAGGACCCAAGTGGAGAGTACGTCGTTCTATCCGGTAATCAATCCGGTGCGATCATGGTTAACTATTTATTGTCCAGTTTGCAAGAACGTGGCACACTGCCAGCGAACGGCGTTGTCGTCAAGACGATCGTAACAAGCGAGATGGGTGCTGTTATCGCGAACCATTACGGAATTCCTACCTTGAATACGTTGACTGGCTTCAAATATATCGGAGAGAAGATGTCGCAGTTCGAGAAAAATGGCGAGCATACCTTCTTATTCGGATATGAAGAGAGTTACGGTTACCTGGCGGGAGACTATGCGCGCGATAAAGATGCCGTTATTGCAGCGATGCTGATTGCAGAAGCAGCAGCGTATTACAAAAAGCAAGGCAAAACTTTATATGAAGTCTTACAGGAACTTTACGAATCCTTTGGTTACTTTTTGGAAAAACTGGAATCAAGGACGCTTAAAGGGAAAGACGGCGTGGAACAAATCGGACGTATGGTTGATGCATGGAGAACGAATCCACCGACTGAAATCGGCGGTATCCGCGTAGCAACGTTAGCGGACTACGCCAAAGGCGTGGACGGGCTTCCGATCGAAAATGTACTGAAATTCACGCTTGAAGATGGATCATGGTTCTGCTTGCGTCCCTCAGGAACAGAGCCCAAAATTAAGTTCTATTTTGCGGTAAAAGGATCAACAGGTCCGGCAGCCGCAGCGCAGCTGGATGGCATCATTCAATATGTACTTAGCCGTGTAGACGGATAATGAAATAGGATCAATTGAACCTCTTCAGAACCTAAGTCAGGGATAGGTCGTCTAATGAATAAATGGAAACAAAATCCGTATTCATTTGGCCTATCTCCGAAGCTCAGGAACTGGAGGGGTTTTCGAGTGTATAAGGGACTGGCAAGTAAATGCTCTAAGGAGTGAACAATAGGTGAATTGGTATAAAACTTGGAATAACCCGCTCAAAAATGTACTCTGGTGGCTCGTGATTATCGGCATGTTGGGCTCGCTGCCGCTTGCTTTCACACGTCATCAAACGGAAACTTCGGCGAATCAAGTCGAGTTTGTTTTCGATTATCGCGATTTGCTGGATATCTCAGATATTCAGACGAATCCACAGAGCTTCGTTGCCCAACAGTTGAAGAATATGAAGGCCGCGGGAATTCAGTCTTTGGCTGTTTATGAAAGCACCCTGGCGGAACTCAAAGAAAGCCGTCGCATTGAAGTGTATAACTCACGTGACGCCGCAGCGCTTACCCAAACATTCGGGAATCCGAATGAGAATTACACGTATGTTTTATTCCCGGATATTGCTACACAGCAAAAGCTGGAACCTCTTATTCAGAAAACATTTGCGGATTTGCAGGTCGGCGTTAAGCCTTGGAATCTCAGAAATAAAACGGGACTTGTCATTCAAATGAGCTCCGATGATGCCTCCATTAAGACCATGGATCCAGATCCGATCACGTTGCAAACGCTGAAAGATCAAGGGTTTCAAATTGTCGTTCGCTTATCGAATCGCAGAGCTTTTGTTACCAATGAAATGGATCGTCTGCTGAAGCAGCTTCATGATTTTGGGGTGAAGCGAATTATTGTAGATGGCAATGAAGTGCCTGCTTATACGGAGGATGACACAGAGCTGAACCTGAATAAAATGGCGGATCTACTTCACAAATATGACATCGGACTAGCAGCAATCGAGATGCTGAAGGAGCCGCAAAAAGGATTTAACACCTTAGCCAAGCAAACCAATTATAATGTCGTTCGTCTGCATTCGTTCACGGAGAAAGACGGCGAGAAATTGATGGAACCGCTCAAAAAGGCGGAGTTGGAAGACCGCATTCAAGGGGTTGCAGATCGGTTGGTCCTAGCGGTGAAAGATCGCAACATCCGGATGGTGTTCCTGAATGCGAAGCCGCTCAAAAGCTTGGATAAAGGGAAGCTGGTAGACCCGCTTGCTTCGCTCTATGAGAGCTTGCAGGGCAAAGATGGCGCCATACCGCGCATCGAGAAAGCTGGGTTTACACTGGGGCCTGCGGAAGCTTTTACCGTAGAAACATCAGGCTGGCAGAAAATTGCGCGTGTGTTTATTTTAATCGGCGGGGTTAGCTTAATTGTCCTCGCGGTTTCGTTCTTTATTCCAGAATCCGTGCTGTTATTGTTCGTTCTCGGGATCTTGGGAGCCGTAGCTCTGCATACTCTTTCCGCGAATTTATACGCGCAGGGACTAGCTTTGGCGACAGCCATTTGCGCGCCTAGCGTGGCGATGATGCTGGTCGTTCGATCCGTGCGTTCAGGCGCTGCTTCCAAATGGAAATCAGGACTTGCATACGGCTTATGGCAGCTGCTCAAAACATCGTTAATTTCACTCATTGGCGTCGTATTCGAAGTTGCTTTACTGAATCACATTACGTATTCTCTGGTGCTGCAACAGTTCCGCGGCGTCAGCGCGCTTCATCTGCTGCCTATTGCTATTGTTGGACTGTATCTGCTGTTCTTCAGTGAGAATAATACCTATGGGGACAAAATAGCGAAGGTTCGCAAGATATTCTCTTCCTATATCAGTGTTCTGTGGATTGTGGTAGCTGGCATTATCTTGGCGGCTGGTTATTACTACTTATCCCGCACAGGGAATGAGGGACAAGCCTCTTCGGTAGAGAAGTTGTTCCGGTCTTTCTTAGAAAATACGCTAGGTGTGAGACCTAGGACCAAAGAGTTCTTGTTTGCTCATCCGCTCTTCTTGCTGGGAGCATACTTATCCGTTCGCTATAGTAATGCGATCTATGTTCTGTTCATAGGTGTTATGGGGCAATTATCGATTGTGGATACGTTTGCTCATCTTCATACGCCGCTGCATATCTCTTTAATCCGTATTACCTATGGGCTAGTATTCGGTGCATTGATCGGCATTGTCCTGATTATTGCTTGGGAAATCATCACGAGGAGTTGGAAACGATGGGTTCCTCAGTGGTCAAAATAGCGCTATCCGGCTACTATGGTTTTGATAATAGCGGTGATGAAGCCGTCCTGCAGTCTATTTTGTTCGCTTTGCAGGAACAAAGTGAGGCTCAAGGGATTCAGATTGAGCCGATTGTGCTCTCGGCGAATCCAGAGAAGACATCGGCGATGTATGGCGTTAAGGCCTACCATCGGATGAAGCCTGGACCGCTGCTTCGCGCTTTGCGGGGAGCGGACGGCCTGATCAGCGGTGGCGGCAGCTTGCTGCAGGACGCTACAAGTTCGAAGACAATTCCGTACTATTTGGCTGTTTTGAAACTTGCGCAGTGGCTTGGGAAGCCTACGTTTATCTATTCCCAAGGCATCGGCCCTGTGGGCCGTCCGATGTTCTTTGGCTGGATCCGCAGCGTATTCCAGCGCTGCGCGTATGTGTCCGTCCGCGATACGGAGTCCGTGGACTTGCTAGGGCGGATGCGCCTACCGCGGGAGCGCGTCACTGTCGTGCCAGACCCCGTCATGGGTCTGCCGCTGCGCGTTAACGGCGCGGCTGTGGGCGCGCCGGGTGCTGGGCGGACGGTCGGCGTGTCCGTCCGCTTCTGGAACGAGGACCGCTCGGAGCTGGAAGCTCTCTCGCGGTCCTTAGCCTTGCTGCTCGCCGCACACCCTGATGTGCGGCTGCGGTTCTTGCCCTTCCACCTCCCTTCGGATGAGGTGGCGTCGCAGTTCGTGATCGACCGCTTAGGCGATCACGGGTCGCGGGTGGAGATGGCGCGAGGCGTCGTCCATCCGCAGGACATGCTGGCGCAGGTCGCGGCATGCGACCTGCTGATCGGGATGAGGCTGCATTCTTTGATTTATGCAGCCTCGCAGTATGTGCCTATGGTAGGCATCTCGTACGATCCGAAGATCGACCAGTTCCTCCATAGGCTTGGCATGAAAGCCGCGGCATCGACAGCCAGCTTCGATGCGGATGCCTTCGCTGAGGAGGCGCAGCGCCTCCTCGCGGATCGCGAGCAGTGGGCGGCGTCCAGCCGCGCCGCCATTGAAGAGCTCAAAGCGCAGGCTCAGCTCCCTGCGCAGCGCATTGTCTCTTTTTATAAGCAAAAGGCTCAAAAGTAGCAACTAAAATCCAATCGTTAACGTCACATAAAGGAAGAGATATCTATGAGCGCACCATCAACAAAGCCTCCTACTGGGGCTGTATCGGCCCATTCGATCCCGAAAGTTAGGATCTATGGGGTACCCATCTCCCAAATGAGTATGGACCAAACCGTAGCCTACCTTACGAAGGTTATAGAACAAAGGCAGCCGCATCAAGTCATAACCGCCAATCCGATTATGGTCATGGCCGCTCAGGAAGATCCTGCTTATCTGAGCATGATGCAGCGCGCTGAGCTTATTGTCCCTGATGGAACAGGTGTCGTCTGGGCCTCCGGCTATGTCAAACAGCCTGTTGCGGAGCGGGTTCCCGGTTATGACCTGCTTCATAGATTGATGAAGGTCGGCGAGTACCATAAGTGGAAAGTCTACTTGCTTGGAGCCTCATCAGAAGTTATACAAGCAGCGGCTGACAAGCTGCGCACCACATATCCGGGCATTGAGCTTGTGGGTGTTCGCGATGGTTATTTCGGAGATGCAGAGGATGCTCAAGTCATTCAGGACATCGTCGCTGCCGCGCCGGACCTTCTTTTTGTAGGCAGATCTGCAGCTAGTCAAGAGCCTTGGATTGCGAAATATAAGCAACAACTGGGAGTACCCGTTATGATGGGTGTAGGGGGAAGTTTTGATGTCCTTTCGGGCAAGCTAAAACGAGCACCAGTCTTATTTCAAAAACTACGTCTTGAGTGGTTTTACCGCCTATTGCAGGAGCCTTGGCGCTATAAACGCATGCTCTTACTCCCCAAGTTTGCCATCAAAGTGATGCGTGACAAAGAGAAAGTCACGAAATCATGAAAAATTGTATGAAAATTGCCTGAAAACGGTCATTTCAGACAAATTTAGCAGTAGTATTTGTGGACAAATGGGAGTATAATTCAGTTCGGCGGATCACCTGCCACCCATGACAAGAGGAGCTGTGAAGAGAAGATGTATGGATTATATGCGATTGGGTTTATCGCTTCGTGCTTAATGGCGCTGCTGCTGACACCCCTAGTCAAAAAATTTGCCTTCAAGGTAGGAGCAGTTGACGCCCCCAACCATCGGAAGGTACATACCCGAATTATGCCGCGTCTCGGAGGATTAGCGATATTCCTTGCATTCGTCGGAGCTTATTTCGTCGTCTCTCCAGCACTTGATGCTGTGAACTCCAATGCTGCCTTTGGCTTGCTTATCGGGGGCTTCGTGATTGTCGTTACGGGTGCTTTGGATGACCGTTTTCAACTATCTCCCAAATGGAAACTGCTCGGCCAATTGATTGCCGCGTGTATCGTCGTTTCCTTCGGACTCAAAATCGATCTCGTTAACATTCCGTTCGGAACTACTAACCTGCCTATCGGCTGGTTGAGCATTCCGATTACGATATTATGGATTGTCGGCGTCTCTAATGCCATTAACCTGATTGACGGGCTCGACGGTTTGTCGGCCGGTGTTTCCGGTATTGCTACCACTACGATTCTTATACTTGCTCTTATGATGGGCAACGTTACTGTTATTTTGCTTTGTGTTATCTTACTTGGAAGTATCATAGGCTTCATGTTCTACAACTTCCATCCCGCCAAAATCTTCATGGGTGACTCGGGAGCTCTATTCCTTGGCTTTGCGCTAGCCACACTTTCGATTCTTGGCTTCAAACAAGCGGCTGTTGTTTCCCTGCTTATCCCGATTATGATTCTAGGCGTGCCGTTATCCGATACTTTCTTCGCGATCATGCGCCGTTACGTGAATAAATTGCCGATCTCGGCACCGGACAAAAGTCATCTCCATCACTGCTTGCTGCAGCTTGGATTCAGCCATCGTACAAGCGTACTGATTATATACGGAATTGCTTTCATCTTTGGCGGCAGTGCTGTTGTCTGCTCGGTCTTCATTTCCCAGGATTCCACTTGGGGACTTATCATGATTATCGTGGCCCTTTTCCTCGTTATGCTCGTGGGCGCGGAGGCCATTGGTATCATCAGTAAAAGCCGCAAGCCTGTACTGAACTTCCTGCAAAAGCTTGTAGGCAAGCAAGTGCAGAGTGACCGCGTAGGCAAGTAAGATTTTGCTCATAAATAGCACGAATCGAATCCAACCTTAGGGTTGGATTTTTTTTGAATTTTATGAATTTATTTCTTTCTCTAAACATTTGCTTGGTTTTAACCGATAAGTATGATACAAGAACTTTTGGCGTTCAGCCGCGTCTAATCATGTAGAATGATAGCAGAATATGGGAGGGATTGTCGAAAGTCGTAATGCAAGCGCAAGATTATATCTTTATTAATTACTAATAACAACATTTAGATTACATAAGGAGGAACTTGTTTTGAAATTATTAAATAAAAAATGGGCAAGTCTCATGTTGATCCTATCACTAATAATTAGTGTGCTGCCAACAATGACGGCTAGTGCTGCTGGGACGATTACGGTGACTAACCTCTATACGGTTGATTTTGCAGCAGCTCCACCCAATAACACGTATAATGATGCACTTGTTGATCGTTTTACGCAAAGTCCGATTACAGTAAATGTGACGATTAATGGTATTACAGCGGATCAAGTTAATAGCATCTACTATCAGATTATTAACGAGAATACGGGACAGATTACAACAAACACAACGAATAAACCTGTTGTTAACCCAAACAATAGTAGTGAAATCTACTTCCAAGGGGTCAATCTAACAGAAGGAAAGAATATTATTACTGTGAAATATGGGCAAACTGGCGGGGTCGTATCCAATCCAGCTTATGCTTATTACACTCCAGTTTCTAATATTGCTGGCTTGAAATTTAATGATGACTCTTTCGTTGATGGTGGTATGTATCCAACTCATGGTCCTTACACAGGTATTAATATCACAGGTAGTGCGAATAATGCCTCTGATATTGAAGCGACGCTAGGTGGAACCGTTTATCAGCGTTCCGCATTTGCTAGTGGATTGTTTACTTTTGTAACTAACACAGGAAGACCTACGGATATTGAGTTTAATCCAGGAGACAATAAGGTTACCTTTGCTGCAAGGAACCAGTCGAATTTCTTTACGACAGAGCGTTCTTTTACTTATGACAACGGTAAAGCTTTTGCCTATAACACCCAAGCAAAATTGTTAGGTGCTGCATCCTACAGTAAGCTTGTTGATAATCCAATTTTTGAAACTTCTACACCAAGTGTAAAAGATATCGATTTTCAAACAGACATTAAGATTCATGGAACAGTAAGCAACTATGTATATGTAGATATTTATTCAACAGCAGGCAACAACTATCGTTATTATCTATTAGGTGGTAGTCAATTAAACAAGCCGAAACTTAGCGATAACGCTACTTTTGCTCCAGACCTTGCAGTTACAACGCCACATCCTTATTCAATATCGGAACCATATCGCACTCTTAACTTTAAAGGCCAGCTACCAGTTAATGTGAATAAATCTACGCAAGAATTATACTTTGTATTTACGGATGTTAACGGTGCAACAAGCACATCCCGTTACATTTATACTTATGTAGATAAAGACCAACCTTATGTGAGTAAAGTCAACTTGTTGCGCACTGTCCCTGGTGGCGGAGGTTCTTATGAATCTACGCTAAGTGAGGGTGGAAGCACTCAAATAACTAACTTCCCTGCAGATTTGAAGATCTACACGAATACTCAAGCAGATCAAGTGAAGGTTGAAATTAATGGAGCACCCTATAATTCTGGTTCCGTGACAAACGGGATCTATCCAGTAGCAACTTCGCTCGCACAATTAAGCCTGTCGGGAATTACAGATGGTCCAGTAGTTATGAGAATTACACCTCTTAAAGGTGGAACCCCGTATGCTGCAGGAGTAAAGCAATATAACCTTGTCATTACAAGTGCACCATACGTTATTCTAAACAAAATCTATAACGCAATGGTTGTGAACAGTGCAAGTAAACTTACTTGTGATTTTACAGGAGCTACAGCTCCTTGTATCTCTGGGCGTATCGTAAACATATCCAGCCCTGCCGATTATGATAGTATTGTTTATAAAGTGAATGGTATTGTGGTAACCCCTTCGGCTACCAAATTACCTAAGAACAACAATGGACAATTTGCTATTGAAAATTTTACTGATCCAAGTAACGGTAATCAAATATTCGGTAAAGACGGAAAGTACACGTTAACGATTGAATTGAAAATAGCTGGTAGGCTTGTTACCACAACGACAATGGAAATTTTCGTGCTCTCGGATAATGTTCCTTCAGTTGACAGCTTACAACCTTTTGAGGCCGATCCTTTAAATCCTGAGTTCATTAAAGATAAAAATTTACCGGATACTTTTGTAACTAAAGCAACTCAAGTAAAGATCATTGGTAAGGTTCTGAACTCTGTTGCAGCTGCTCCTGGAAGCTTGTCTGGTGCGGTATTATATCTCCGTAAAGCTCCAATCGCGATTCCAGGTGATGGCCGTATTGCTATATCTCCAGCAGGACAAGCTGTTTTTGATACGGGAACATATTTTGCGATGACTGATTTTGGTCAATACGTATTTGAACTTATTGCAACGAATACGACTTCAGGTACTACAGCTAATAAATTGCTGACCATTACTCGTGAACCTGCACCGTATACATTTATTCATCCGTCTTCTAAACAAATTATTAAGAATAATAAAGATGTTGATCAAGCCAACATTAATCAGAACTACTATATGATCGAGCTTGAGGCAGCACAAGCCGATTCCGTTCTTTTCGGGAAAGAAGCAGCTATTTACGATAAAGTGACGAAACACTTCTTCTATGAAGCGAAGAATCTCAAGAACGGAGCTAATGAAATTAAATTCACAGTAAACCGCGGCGCTTCTAAAATGAACGGAAGTATCGTGCTTTTCAACACTAATGTTACTATGGTAGGTGCGCAAATCAAGGCTCCGTTGACGAGTTCAATGAAGATTTTTGATGGTGATATTCAGCTTACTTTCCCTAAGGATACTAAGTTGATGCGTTATGATCGCAATAATGCTACACAGTACGTAAGTACGGATCGTCAAATTTTATTCGGAATTGCAAGTAATGATGATGGCCGAGTTGATCGGACTGAAGGTGTAGATGCTGTAGAGAATAGAAATGGTCTAATTGCTCTAGCAGAACTTACAGGAAGATTCCGTCCAGCAAGCAAGCGCTATTGGATCGATGCGGGAATCATCAAGCCTGATGCTAATTCAATCGATTCAACACTGCAAGAAGCTTACATGGGGGGTGGCTATTTGCCAAACCTAATCAATGGTGGAACAGCTCGCCCTCCGTTTAATCAAAGAGATTATAAAGATGTTGTTGTACCTTCCAAAATTGGATCAATCACTTTGAAATATGACAGTAATATAGTAAATGATGCATGGAGATACCTGACTGTGTATCAATATACACCTTTCGAAGATCCGAATGGATCCGGTATCCATCTACCTATGTGGAAAAACATTGGTGGTAAAGTAGATCCAAGCAAGAATACGATTACTGTACCTGCTGATTCATTTGGTTATTATCAAGTTATGTACATGGATAACAGTTTTAATGATGTAACCAATCATCCGTGGGGAAGAAATGATCTTGATATTCTATATTCCAAAGGTTATATGGATGGTAAGACAGACGGATTGTTCATGCCGAACGATGCTATTACACGTGGTGAGTTCGTAAGCATGCTTGTCGATATTTTCAATATTCCTTTGCGCAATCCAGATATTGAGGAGAATTCCGTATTCCAAAACCAAACAGGAACCTTCCTGGATGTACAAAAGGGATATAGTCTTCCTGGCAGCAACAATGGTCGACTCTTTGATTATCAGCATATCGAAGCAGCAGCAAGAGCGGGTATTGTCCGTGGGAATGCTAATGGACTATTCTTGCCTAATAACTCGCTTACACGTCAAGATGCTGCTGTGATGATTGCAAGAGCTGGCGACATGAAAATGTCGAGTGATGCAGCAAAATCATTAGCAAGTTTGAAAAAAATATTTACGGATGCAGATATTGAACGCATGGAGCTGTATGCAGTGCCAGCCATTGAAGCAGTTTACAAAGCTAAGTTCATTGAAGGCATTGAAAATGCATTGCTAGTAGGTCAAAAGAAACCAACCTATCGTTTCGATGCTCGTGAGACTTTCACGCGGGCGCAAGCTGCGGCTGTAGCAGTGCGTGTATTGAAACAACAAGGTATTATTCCGAAGTGATTATATAATAGAAAAACCACCCAACTGGGAGTTATGGTCAAGCCCCCATTAAATGGACATTAAAAAAGCCCTAGGCTGCAAGCTGGCGCCGGTACTCAACCGGCGTCAGCTTATTTAGTTTTCTCTGTGCTCGTTCCTCGTTATAAAATCGAATGAACTCCTCAATACGCCTTTGTGCTTCCTCGATACTTCAGATATCATAGGGATAGAGAGCTTGCACTTTCAAATGAGAGAAGAAGCTCTCCATGGATGCGTTGTCAAAACAATTCCCTCGGAGTGACATGCTGATTTGGGCGCCAACCTGTGGCAGCATGTTGTGGTAAGCATAAAGACGTGACTGGATTGATCGCTATGAACGATCAATCCAGTCACGTCTTTATGTTTTTCAAATGCCTATCTGAATGTTTCTAATACGAGTGGATTGTCATTGTTACGACTAATATGGAAGCTAAAGATCTCGTTATTCCACAAATCTTTAATCGCAGATAGGTAAAGCTTTTCCTCCAATACACGAAATTGCGTTACATCCGTGACCCAATTTTGATTCGGTTTATCCGCCTTGAAGTCTCTTTGTAATTTATTTTCTGCAATCCTACCATCGGATACAGCGGCTTCACGAGTTGTTCTGTGGACATATTTACGTCGAATGATGGATGTAATCCCAAGTTCCTGCATTGCGGCGATATCCTAAGATCTTGTCTCGTTTCTCGTATATGGCCCTGATCTTAGATTTTAGTTCTTCGTTTTTATTGTTTGTAGGGCGCTTTACATACGCATAGTAGCCATTTCGACTGATTTCAGTAATGCCAGTTGGGTGGTTTTTTGTGTTGAGACTGTACAAAAATTGCCCATCGCCATTTATCTCAAGCATTCAGGTTATTTTAAGGTAACTTTTAGCTAGCTTTCAGTTACTCTACTTATTTACTTCATAAATGAAAAGTATGATTTACTTGTGGGCCAATATCCTAGAGATACAGATGAATACGATATGACTGGAAATTACTTATCAATGAAAAAGCGTATGGAGTATCGTATACTAAATTTGCAACCGAGATGATATACGGAAATCTATACGTGAAGTTACACAAAATATTATGTAAGTTATTTCAGAAGTTCGAAACATCGCTCCGTTGGTTATAAGTTTTTAATACAAAAAACTTTTCAAATACAGGAGGAAACAAACCTTTATGAAGAAAACATTATCCGTCGTTCTAACATCCGCCATGGCGCTTTCCATGTTCTCATCCGTAGCTTTTGGTAAAACATCCGCAGATTTCACGGATTTGAAAGATCTGGACGCAGCAACGCAAGCGAAATTTGATGCGATGATCTCTGCTGGTATTTTTGACGGCGTAACTGACACCACATTTGGCTTGAAAGATGAAATGAACCGTGCACAATTCGCAAAAGTAGCGGCTTTAATCATGGGTCTTGATGTGAACAAAGACTTGCAAACATCGACTTTTACTGACGTTAGTGTAACCGATGCAGCCAATGGCTATGCACTTCCTTACATCGAAGCTTTGAAAACAGCGGGCGTAACAAACGGCTATGCCGAAGGTCAATACAACCCAGCTGGTAAAGTAACAAAAGAGCAATTAGCTACATTCTTGGTTCGTGTACTTGGTCAAGATGCCGCAGCGAAAGATAAAACAGGAAAAGACACAACCGTATCTGGTTGGGCACAAGGTTATGTCGCTTTGGCACTTGAGTTGAAACTTCTAGCCAATGGCACAGACGGCACATTCAGTGGTCAAGCGAATGCTACACGCGATCTGTTATTGACGGGTGCTTATGAAGCGAAACAACAATACGTACCAGCTGGTAAAATAGGTATCACAGAAGCGAAAGCAGCAGGCGTTTATAAAGTAACAGTTTCCTTTAACAAGCCGGTAGATACAACGAAAGCAAGCCTTGTTCTAACAAAAGGCACGCTAGCCGTTTCTGCTACAACAACATGGTCCGATGACAAAAAAGTAGCTACTCTGACAACCGACACAAAAATCGGTGAAGGTGACTACACAGTGACGCTTTCCGGTTTAGATGCAGCTACAGTAGCGAAATCAACAGCTACATTTAAAGCACAAGACGAGCAATTGAGCAAAATTGATTTCATCAATGCAGGTGACACGGTCGCTTACAGTAAAAATGCCGTAATTAAATTGAAAGCCGTGAACCAATACGGTGAAGCTGCAACGGCAGGTACATCCAATTTTACAGCACTTGTATCTGGCCAAACGCCAGCTAGCTTTAAGAAGGATACAGATGGTAACCTAGTCATTACAGCGGACGTAACCGGTTCTGGCATTTCGCAAGGTAACGGTATCGTTCCAGTAACGGTTTACTTCAATAACAGCAACATTACCGTTTCGAAAAACTTCAAAGTCGGTACAGTACCGATTCTTAGCAAAATCGAAACAGGGAAAGTAACGTACTCCAATAACGGAACCAAATTGGCAGCTGCGGATGAAACAGCTTCAATTGCTTTGAATTTGTTTGATCAATACGGTAACCCGATCGTGAAAGGTCAATTTGTAAATGGTGAAATCGCAGCAAGCAATATCAATCCCATGATCACACCGTACGAGCAAAACCTTGAAGTCGTTAAAGCAGGTGCCTCTTTTATAGCCGATGATTTCTTTGACGAGAATGACAATGCACGTGTACAAGTGAAATTAAAAGCCAAAGTAGACAAAACGGCTGATTATACGCTCAACATCTACGGTGGATCTTCTTCTGCGACAGCAACGATTAGTGTAGGTGCGGCTAACTTAGCGACAAAAGTGGAATTTGACACATCTGCTGTTACAGTGGCCGCGAATGACACAGATGTGTATGTGCCACTTAACGTAACCGATGCAAATGGTAATAAATTAAGTGCACAAGATATCGTGGACAACAAAGACCGCATGACGTTTAGCGTAACGAATGGAACAGGCAGCATTCAAGAAACAGGTGAAGATAAAGGGAAATTGAAACTGCACTTTAACGTAGCTAACGCAGTAGGCAACAAAGTGTATGTAACAGGTCAAATTAATCAATCACAATCCAATACATTTGTACAAACAAGCCTACCCGTACAGGACGCACGTGTTGCTGAGCTTATAACAGTAACCACAGAGCCTGCTGCAAAAGCAATTCTAGGTGCAGGAGATGAAATCGTCTACCAATTGAAAGATCAGTATGGCAAAGATATCTCGAAGATGGATGCTAATATCTTAAGTGCCAATGGTCAAACATCGAACTATCGGATTAAAGTGGAAGTAACGACAGAAGGAACAGGTGCTAATGCGGCACCGAAAGTGACCCATGCACCGACTGTTGTAGCAGGAGCACCGTCAAACGTAACGACGTACTACTATACAAATGCGCAATTGGCTGATTTCAACAGTGGGTTTGACTACACAACAGCCCTAGGTTCTGAAGGCAAAGTAACAGTAAAAGCAGTTATCGAGAAAGCATCTAACGGTAGTGTAAATTATTCGGATTATTCATCTGCAGTAAGTCGTACAATTGAAGCAGTTAAGTCCGATACTACACTAACATATTCTATTGAATCTATTGGTAATTTGTTTGCAGCACAAGACAAGTTAACAACAGATATAGCATCAGGTGAAACATTAGTTGCAGGAACAAGTCAATTTGATAAGAAATTATCAGTTATCGCTAAGGATTCTGCAGGAAATAAAGTTAAATTACCGTTGAATTATGTTAATGGCATATCTAGCTCAGATCCTTCTGTCTTGTCCGTAGCAACAGATACAGCAGGCGGTCTACAAGATGGTTATCTAATCGGAAATAAAGCAGGTAGTGCAACAGTTTCGGCAGTTGTTTACACGAACAAAGGTGAAACTATTAACTTAACGCAAGAGGTAACAGTCAAAGACGATGCGATCGCAGTTGATAAATTAGAAGCTGGAAACACTACGGCAACTTATAGTGATTCTGTTTCAAATGCATATGACTACTTTACAAAAGATGCCGATCATCAATTGAAAGTAACAGATCAATATGGCATTACGTACAAGAATGCTGATATCGCGAAGTACAATGCTGTGCTTGGCCTTCAATATACGGTATCTGTGACAAGTGGAACAGGGACAGTTACTATCGATGCTAAAACAGGAGCTATTACAACACCAGTTGCAAGCACTGTAAATGAATTCTTGATCACAGCGATTGCACCTAACGGTAAATCCGTACAAGTACTTGTAGCTAGATAATTAATTAGAGATAGGCAAGGGGCCCTTCGGGGTCTTTTTGCTTTATCACTCTATCTTGGGTGTCTGGAAATTTCTTATCAATGAAAAAACGCATAGACTATCGTATACTAAGTTTGTAGCCGAGATGATAGACGAAAAGCTACACGAAAGAGAGTCGATGAGATAGATTCATTGATTCAGCTGTCGCCCCGTTGGTTATAAGTTTTTATAACAAAAAACTTTCAAATACAGGAGGAAACAAACCTTTATGAAGAAAACATTATCCGTCGTTTTAACATCCGCCATGGCGCTTTCCATGTTCTCATCCGTAGCTTTTGGTAAAACATCCGCAGATTTCACGGATTTGAAAGATCTGGACGCAGCAACACAAGCGAAATTTGATGCGATGATCTCCGCTGGTATTTTTGACGGCGTAACTGACACCACATTCGGCTTGAAAGATGAAATGAACCGTGCACAATTCGCAAAAGTAGCGGCTTTAATTATGGGTCTGGATATTAACAAAGACCTGAAAACATCTTCGTTTACAGACGTTAGTGTAACCGACGCAGCCAATGGCTATGCACTTCCGTACATCGAAGCTTTGAAAACAGCAGGCGTGACAGACGGCTATGCCGAAGGTCAATACAACCCAGCTGGCAAAGTAACGAAAGAGCAATTAGCTACATTCTTGGTTCGTGTACTTGGTCAAGATGCCGCGGCGAAAGATAAAACAGGAAAAGACGCAACTGTATCTGGTTGGGCACAAGGCTATGTCGCTTTGGCACTTGAGTTGAAACTTCTAGCCAATGGCACAGACGGCACGTTCAGTGGTCAAGCGAATGCTACACGCGATCTGTTATTGACGGGTGCTTATGAAGCGAAACAACAATACGTACCAGCTGGTAAAATAGGTATCACAGAAGCGAAAGCAGCAGGCGTTTATAAAGTAACAGTTTCCTTTAACAAGCCGGTAGATACAACGAAAGCAAGCCTTGCGCTAACAAAAGGCACGCTAGCCGTTTCTGCTACAACAACATGGTCCGATGACAAAAAAGTAGCTACTCTGACAACCGACACAAAAATCGGTGAAGGTGACTACACAGTGACGCTTTCCGGTTTAGATGCAGCTACAGTAGCGAAATCAACAGCTACATTTAAAGCACAAGACGAGCAATTGAGCAAAATTGATTTCATCAATGCAGGTGACACGGTCGCTTACAGTAAAAATGCCGTAATTAAATTGAAAGCCGTGAACCAATACGGTGAAGCTGCAACGGCAGGTACATCCAGTTTTACAGCACTTGTATCTGGCCAAACGCCAGCTAGCTTCAAGAAAGATACAGATGGTAATCTGATCATTACAGCGGACGTAACGGGTTCCGGTATTTCGCAAGGTAACGGTATCGTTCCAGTAACGGTTTACTTCAATAACAGCAGCATTACCGTTTCGAAAAACTTCAAAGTCGGTACAGTACCGATTCTAAGCAAAATCGAAACAGGGAAAGTAACGTACTCCAATAACGGAACCAAATTGGCAGCTGCAGATGAAAAAGCTTCGATCGCCTTGAACTTGTTTGACCAATACGGCAACCCGATCGTGAAAGGTCAATTTGTAAATGGTGAAATCGCAGCAAGCAATATCAATCCTGTGATCACACCGTACGAGCAAAACCTGGAAGTCGTTAAAGCAGGCGCTTCATTTGCAGCTAGCGATTTCTTCGACGATAACGACAACGCTCGTGTACAAGTGAAATTGAAAGCCAAAGTAGACAAAACGGCTGATTATACGCTCAACATCTACGGTGGATCTTCATCCGCGACAGCAACAATCAGTGTGGGCGCGGCTAACTTAGCGACAAAAGTAGAGTTTGATACGTCTGCAGTAACTCTAGCGGCAAATGACACGGATGTGTATGTGCCACTTAACGTAACTGATGCAAATGGTAAAAAATTAAGTGCACAAGATATCGTGGATAATAAAGACCGCTTTACGTTTAGTGCCACGAACGGAACAGGCAGCATTCAAGAAACAGGTGCAGATAAAGGGAAATTGAAATTGCACTTTAACGCAGCTAATACCGTAGGCAACAAAGTGTATGTGACGGGCCAAATTAATCAATCTCAATCCAACACCTTTGTACAAACGAGTATCCCAGTACAAGACGCACGTGTTGCTGAACGCATTACCGTAACGACTGAACCAGGAGCCAAAGCGATCCAAGGAGCTGGCGACGAAATCGTCTACCAACTGAAAGATCAGTACGGTGAGGATATGGATAAGATGGGTGCAAACATTCCAAGTGCGAATGGTCAAACATCCAACTACCGGATTAAAGTAGAAGTCACAACAGAAGGTACGGGTACGAATGCCGTACCGAAAGTGAGTCATGCACCAACGGTTGTAGCGGGATCACCGTCGAACGTAACGACGTACTACTACACAAATACGCAATTGGCTGATTTCAACAGTGGATTTGACTACACAACAACAGCAGGATCTGAAGGTAAAGTAACAGTGAAAGCCGTGATTGAAAAAGCACCTAATGGCGGTGTTGTGTACTCGGATTATTCATCCGCAGTAAGCCGCACGATGGAAGCTATTAAATCGGATGCCACACTCACCTATTCCATTGAGTCCGTTGGTACTTTGTTTGCAGCGAAAGACAAATTAACAACAGCTGTAGCAGCGGGCGAAACATTGACAGCTGGTACAAGCCAATTTGATAAAAAGCTATCTGTCATTGCCAAAGATGCAGCAGGCAACAAAGTGACGCTACCTTTGAACTACGTGAATGGTATTTCCAGCTCAGATCCATCTGTCTTGTCTGTAGCGACGGTTACAACAGGTGGGGTACAAGATGGTTACGTGTTGGGTAACAAAGCAGGGAAAGCTACACTGTCTGCGGTTGTTACGACAAACAAAGGTGAGACGATTAACTTAACGCAAGAAGTGACGGTTAAAGATGAAGCGATCGCCGTAGATAAATTAGAAGCAGGTCAAAAAACAGCGACGTATGATGCTTCCGTAACGAATGCTTACAGCTACTTCACGAAAGACGCCGATCACCAATTGAAAGTAACGGATCGATACGGCATTACGTATAAAAATGCTGATATCGCGAAGTATAGTGCCGTGCTAGGTGTTCAATATACGGTATCTGTGACAAGTGGAACAGGAACCGTAGGAATTAACGCACAAACGGGTGCGATAACAAATCCAGTTCCGTCTACTGTAAAAGAGTTCTTGATTACAGCGATTGCACCGAACGGTAAATCCGTACAAGTGCTTGTAGCTAACTAAGCAATAGACAAGAAACAAAAGGGACCCTAACGGGTCCTTTTTTGTATTCTTAAAGATATTTCAAATTATTTTTCCGGAAATCGCAACTTTTTTAGAAACTATGCGTTTAATACTTTGAAACCAAATGACAGTAATGTTTATCCTATAAAGGATAATCTTCTGAAAATAACTCTTTACGACGCTATTCGACCATTGTATAATGTAAATTGGTGTGAGTGTCTATTTTCCTACTTAAAGTTTACTAGTTTCCAATGCAGCCACAGAGTTGCACGCGAACTTAGTTATATTATGCTCTAACTCTGGAAAGGGGGTGAACCAAACAATGAGTAAATCGAGCTCAAATATTGTTAGATTCAACCTAAAAAATAATAATAAAGATATTCAAGGAGGAGAAAAAAAGGTTATGAAAAAAAGTTTATCCGTAATTCTCACTACAGCAATGGCATTATCCATGTTTTCTTCCGTAGCATTTGGTAAAACATCTGCTGATTTCACAGATCTTAAAGATCTTGACGCAGCTACAAAAGCAAAATTTGATGCACTAATCAGCGCAGGTATCTTCGATGGTACTAGCGAAACTACTTTCGGTCTGAAAGAAGAAATGAACCGTGCTCAATTCGCGAAAGTTGCAGCTTTGATCACAGGTATCGAAGTTAACAAAGATTTGAAAACTTCAAGCTTCTCCGACGTTAAATCCGATGATGCAGCTAACGGTTACGCGCTTCCTTACATCGAAGCTCTTAAAACTGCTGGAATCACTGATGGTTATGGCGTAGGTACTTACAACCCAGCTGGTAAAGTAACAAAAGAACAACTTGCTACTTTCTTGGTTCGCGTTCTAGGTAAAGATGCTGATGCAAAAGCAAAAACAGGTACTGACGCAACTGTAACAGATTGGGCACAAGGCTATGTAGCACTTGCTCTTGAATTGAAACTTCTTCCAGCTGGCGCTGACGGTAAATTCGGTGGCCAATCCAACGCTACTCGCGACTTGCTTTTGACTGGTGCTTACGAAGCGAAAGCTCAATACGTATCCCCAGGTAAGGTCTCTGTAACAGAAGCTAAAGCAGCTGGTGTATACAAAGTAACTGTAACATTCAACAAACCAGTTGACACTGAAAAAGTGAAAATTGACTTGAAAAAAGGTAGTTCCCTACTTACACTTTCAACTGAGAAAGCAGATGCACCAGTTTGGTCTACTGACAAAAAATCGGTGACTGTAACAACAACTACTAGAATTGGTGCAGGTGAGTACACTGCAACTATTTCTGGTTTGGATGCTGCTACTGTAGATAAAACTTCCGCAACTTTTACAGCTACTGATGAGCAAGTAAGCAAAATCGATTTCGTAAATGCTGGTGATACAATTGCATACAGCAGAAATGCTGCTTTTAAAGTAAAAGCAACTAATCAATATGGGGAAGCAACAGCTCTTGGAACTTCTAGTTTTACTGCATTAGTATCAGGTCAAGCACCGAAATCATTTAAAAAGCAGGCTGATGGTACTTTCTTAATCGTATCTGATCTAATTGGTACTGGTAATAACGGTATCTCACAAGGTAATGGACTTGTTCCAGTTACTGTATATCTGACTAACAGTTCAGTAACGATTTCTAAAAACTTTAAAGTAGGTACTGTTCCGATTCTAAGTAAAATTGAAGTGACTGAAGTGAAGTACTCTAACGGTACTAAACTTTCTGCTGAAGGGGATACTGCTTCTGTTGGAATAAAATTGTATGATAACTACGGAAATCCGATTATCAAAGATCAATTCAAACCGTATTCTTTGAATGGTACAACAACTTCTGAGCTTTCAGCAAATAACATTAATCCTCAAATTACTCCTTGGGAGAAAGATTTAGTAATTGTTAAGGATAATGGTGACTATACGGATTATTTCGATGAAAACGATGATGCTCGTGTCAAAGTTAAATTGAACAAGAAATTGGATAAAACAGCTGATTATACAGTTAGTATTTATGGTGGATCTTCGTCAACAACTGCAACTGTAAGTGTAGGCGCAGGTAATGTAGCTACAAAAATTGGATTTGATACTAGCGCTGTCTTTATCGGTGCTAATGACTCGTCCGTAGTTGTGCCGTTAGATATTGCCGATGCTAATGGAAATAAGCTTAGTGCTCAGGATATTGCTGATAACGACAAAGATGGTCGTTTCAACTTCACCAACTCTAGTGGTAGTGCTGCTATTGTAAGAACAGGTGCAGATAAAGGTAAATTGAAACTTACTTTTGCTAATGGAAGTCTTGTTCAAGGAAATAAAGTTTATCTTTCTGGACAAATTAATCAATCTCAAACTAATACATTTGTACGTACTGAGATCCCAGTTGGTGAAGCGCGTACTCCAGATAAACTTGAAGTTTCAACAGCACCTTCTGTTAAGGCAGTGCTTGGTGCAAAAGATGAGATCAAATGGGCTGTAAAAGACCAAAACAATCAAAGTTTTGATCCTGCTGATTTCAATGCCAATATCATTGGTGCTAATGGTCAAGTCTTTAATTATCAAGTGGTAGTTACTGTGAGAAATCAAAACTCATCCACAAACGCTACGCCAAAAGTAGCTGGAGTATCTACAGTAAATGTTGTTTCTCCACTTGAAACGACTTACACATTTGCATATGATAAACTTAATGATTTTGCAAAAGGCTTTGATATTACTACTACATCAAATGTAGAAGGCAAAGTAACTGTTTCTGCTGTAATCCAAAAGAAAATTAACAGTGGAGCATTCTCAGATTATGCTTCAGCTCCTACTAAAACGCTTGATGCAATTAAATCAGATGTAAGCTTGACTTACTCGATTAACACTATTGGGAATTTGTTCGCTGCACAAGACAAATTGTCTAGTGTATATAATGGAACTGGTCAGTTAGATCCTGGAGCAACAAATAATCCATTTGATAAAAAGATTTCTATTGTTGCTAAAGATGCTGCTGGAAACAAAGTTAAACTTCCATTGAACTATGTTCGTGGTATAAGTACTTCTGATTCCACTATTATCAAATCAGCTCCAATTGAGCAAGTTGATGCTGCTTTCAATCCAGATCATGTTAATCAAAATGGTTTCATCGTTGGTAATAAAGCCGGTACAGCAACTGTAACTGCAACTGTTTATACTAACAAAGGTGACACTATCTACTTGTCACAAGAAGTTACTGTAAAAGCTGATTCAATCGTGACTGATTCAATCGTTGCTGGAAAATCAAGTAATAAATTGGCTAATGTAAGCTTACTCCCTGGTCAAACACAAATATTTGCTTATCAATTCTTCACAAAAGATAGTGATAACCAACTTAAAGTTAAAGACCAATACGGCATTGAGTACAAAAATGCAGAAATTGCTGATAACAGTAAAGTGTTAGGTATTCTTTATACAGTTGCCGTAAATACAGGTACTGGTAATGTTGATATCAATTCATCCACTGGTGCAATCAATAGCATTGCATCTACTGTAGATGAGTTCACAATTACAGCAACTGCTCCTAACGGAAAATCAGTTCAAGTACTAGTTACTAGAAACTAATTTTTTGAAGCAAAGAGACCCTTCGGGGTCTTTTTCTTTTCTAAAAGAATATTTGAAATAAGGGGGACACCTTAAATGAAGTTAGATTATAAAATAGTAGCGCTAGCATTTGTGCTAACACTTGCTCCCTTGCATACGACTCAAGCCGAAGCCCCAACCCCCGGCTCATCCACCGATCCGGTAATCACCAAAAGCTACTTCGACCAGAACACCTTAAGCGAAGCAAAGGTGAAAGAACTTGTCGCAGCGGCGCTAGCTACCAATGGTGGCAGCCAACCGAGCGCAGGAGGCACTGCGCCAGCGACAATGAAGGTTGTCCAGTTACAAAATGGACAAATACTTTACGCCGGTGCTGGCGCTGAGTTTATCGTGCGAACCGGCAGGGTACTCGCCGTGAGCAACGATGACAACGGTATCCCGGATGTAACGGGAGGCAAGGATCTACCAGCGGGGACGGAAGTCGCGCTGAATCATCTTTTGATTTTTCCAGCTGAGGGTCGCGGTATTAAGCCATCGCCTAAGAATACAGCGGACATTTATGTTATGGTCCGAGGTAGTTATCTAATTTTGAATGCCGACGGTAGTAAAGTCACGCAATAGATATATAACTCTACTCCATAATTTTACCCATTATGACAACTTCTTATGCGGTTTGTGCCCAGCATTTTAGCCATACTAGTGATGTGCCCATTAAGAGCATAGCCTTAATAAAGCACTAAAAATCACGTCTGGGATAACACAAACTCTAAGGAGGCGTTTAGTATGGCTAGAGGCAATAAAGTGGTTCCTGAATCGAAGAAGGCACTGGATGTTCTAAAGTATGAAATCGCTGCAGAATTAGGTTTGCCTGTAGGTAAGCAAATGTCGTTGAACGCCGATACGGAGTTTGCAACAGAGCTTGGGGCTATACCATCGAGTTCGATTAAGGAAGACTACTGGGGTCACATCTCCTCCAGAGATGCTGGTGCAGTAGGTGGGACTATTACGAAAAGACTAATTCAACGTGCAGAAGAAGTGCTTTTTTCGCTATAGCTACGGGCTTTATTCATAATATCTTCATGTTTCGTGCATTGACACTAGACGACAAATAAAGTAAGATAACTAATTGAAGGTCAATATTTAATTTAACCTTTTCCAATCGGGAAAGGTTCATTTTTTTGTTGTCTTTATACATGATTTATGGTCTTTTTTATTTGTTTTACTAGTGCGGAATTCAACAATCTTGTCAGCGCTTGAGCGCAAAAGAGGGATTCCGTTTGGCGTGAAAAGCTGCCGAGAAAGCCGGGCCCACTTTTTTTTCATATAGAGGCATCGAGTAGAAGCTTTTCAAACATACTAAATGATATTAGGAGGATGAATATTATGGCGCAAGTACGTGGTCGTCGTTTATTTACATCCGAATCCGTAACAGAAGGTCATCCAGATAAGATTTGTGACCAAATTTCTGACTCGGTATTGGATGCTTTTCTTGCCAATGATCCGAATGCTCGTGTAGCATGTGAGGTATCTGTAGCAACTGGTTTGGTTTTGGTAATCGGTGAGATTACATCAAGTTCTGAATATGTAGATATTCAAGCAATTGCTAGACAAACGATTAAAGAAATTGGGTACACACGTGCGAAGTACGGTTTTGACTCCCAAACATGTGCGGTTCTCGTTTCATTGAATGAACAATCCCCTGACATTGCACAAGGTGTGAACAGAGCACTTGAAGCAAGAGAAGGTTCTATGTCCGATGAGGAAATCGAAGCAATTGGCGCTGGTGACCAAGGTCTGATGTTCGGATTCGCGGTTAACGAAACTCCTGAACTTATGCCGCTTCCGATCTCCATTTCTCACCAATTGGCTCGTCGTTTGACAGAAGTTCGCAAAAATGGTACTTTACCATACCTGCGTCCTGATGGAAAAACACAAGTAACTGTTGAGTATTTAGATGATAAGCCTGTTCGTGTTGATGCAATTGTTGTTTCTACACAGCATAGTGAAGATGTAACTTTGGAGCAAATCCAAAAAGATATCAAAGAGCATGTTATCAACCCGATCGTTCCAGCTCACTTGTTGGATGCGAACACAAACTACTTCATTAACCCAACTGGTCGTTTTGTTATCGGCGGACCGCAAGGGGATGCTGGTTTGACTGGCCGTAAAATCATCGTTGATACGTATGGCGGTTATGCTCGTCACGGCGGCGGTGCTTTCTCTGGTAAGGATCCAACAAAAGTTGACCGTTCCGGTGCATACGCAGCTCGTTATGTTGCCAAAAATATCGTAGCTGCTGGACTTGCTGAAAAATGTGAAGTTCAACTGGCTTACGCAATTGGCGTAGCTCGTCCGGTTTCCATTGCTGTTGATACTTTCGGAACAAGCACAGTTAGCGAAGAGAAGCTCGTTGAGCTTATCCACAAAAACTTTGACCTTCGTCCTGCAGGCATCATCAAAGAGCTTGACCTGCGTCGCCCAATCTACCGTCAAACAGCTGCTTACGGTCACTTTGGCCGCAATGACCTGGACGTTCCTTGGGAGCGTACAGACAAAGCTGAGACTTTGAAAGCACAAGCTTTGGTTTAAAATAGATTAGCCGTCCTTCAGGGGCGGCTTTTTTGTGTGCAATAAAAGGAACATATGTTTGATTTTTAGTTTGAAATATGGTAAAATATACTAAAATAACAAAAGCAGTATTGGTATAAAAAAATGTGCTATACTTGGCTAACAGAAGATCGGCTTACGGAGAAGCAATAGACGGGGGTGATGAATGTTGGATAATGATTTGAAAGAAGCGCTATCTGTTTTACTTAAGGCTGAATTGTCACCGGTGATAGAGAAACTAAACGGAATTGATTCTCGATTAGATAAGCTGGAATTGGAACAATCTCAAATTAAGCAAGCAGTTCTAGAAACCAATAAAACGGTAAAAAGGATGGAACTCATTCAAGAGCAACAGCACTCGATTATCGAACTTTTGTCAGCTCGGTCTATAGAACATGAAGCAAAGATGAAATGGACTAAATAATATATATAAGTGCATCTCAAGCAGAGAGCAAATCCGGATAGGAGGAGCTCTCTTTTTATTTATGTTCACTATTTTGTGACGTATAAATACAACTTCTCTTCTATCGTAACTTTTTCCATAGTTTTAGAGTCTATATAGATATCGCTAAAAAGATAGATACTAGACTTAGACTGAAAGAGGAGAGTGGAAAAGCAACATGACGGTACAGAGGCAAGTAGGGTTAGGTGCGCTGGCTTGCGCATTGGTGTGGCAGTTGGTAGCAGGAACTTCGGTGCACGCGGCAGGGCCGACATTAACACTAAGTTCACAAGAGATAATTACATCAGGCGCTGTAATGAAGAATTACGTTTGGACAACAACGAGAAGCAATAAGGATGTTTCGGTTAACGCCAATGTGGTAGAGGTAGACTTGACGAATCCGAACGTTAAGATAGACGCAATGGCAGGGACGAAGAATCAATTCACGAAAAACCAGAGTGTGCTTGGTATGGTGAAGGATACTGGGGCTGTAGCTGGTGTGAATGGAGACTTTTTTAATACACAGGCGGAAGGTGTGCCAGAAGGTGCACAAATTACGAATGGGCAAGTGATGGCGACGCCAGCGAAGATATCTGGATTATATTCTTTTGCGATTACGAAGAGTAATCAGCCTATCATTGATATTTTTGACTTTCAAGGCAAGGTAACGGCGAAGGATGGTACTTCATTTGAGCTTGGCGGTGTGAATAAAACGTATTACTGGGATGATAATGATGTCGCGATGATTGCAGACGGGCTTTTTCTTTATACAAGTGCCTGGGCTATGACGCAGCGTGCAGTGGATGGGACGCATGTTCCAACAGAAGCACTTATTCAGAATGATATCGTTAAGGAAATTGCTGTGGATACCAATGTAAAAATGATCGCTCCCGCAGATGGATATATTCTCAGAGGTTCAGGACTTGCCAGGGAGTTTATCGTTAATCACCTCAAAGTTGGAGATAAAATCACGACCAAATATGATATGATTCCGCATGATGCTTCTCAGACCTATGACTGGAAAAATTTCAAAATGCTAATAGGCGGAAGCACATTACTTGTTGATGATGCGAAGCCTAGTTATTTTACGCGCAATATTGGCGATTTCAGTGGGTACAGTCCTCGTTCTCGTACAGCAATAGGCTATTCGAAGGACATGAAAACAGCTTATATTATTACGTCTGACAGGAGTGCAGGCAGTGCGGGGATGACGCTTCCGGAGCTTCAGCAATTCATGATTGGCGCTGGGGTTTGGAAAGGGATGGTTTTGGACGGAGGCGGATCTACACAGATGGTTTCGAGACCGTTGGGTGACTTTGATCCTAAGCTTGTAAACAAAACGGAGAACGGTAATCAACGATCTGTAGTGAATGGTGTTGGTGTATATTCGACAGCGCCAAAGGGTGATTTGAAAGGACTTATCTTAAAGGGCCAAAACATTTTATTCATGAATGAACCCAGCACTTATCAATTCAAAGCTTATGATGACTATTATAATCCAATTGCAATAGATGGGATTGTTCCACAGTGGAGCACCTCCACAACCAATGGATCTTTTAAAGACAATGTTTATACACCATCAACGACTGGTAAAACTCAAATTACCGCAAAATCAGGGAAAGGATCAGCATCCATGGATGTTGAGGTCGTGGGTAGAGATCAAATTACAGCGATGACTTTCAATGCAGGGGCTTTTTCGCTAACTGAGGGCGGAGACTTCAAGTTGCCTATCAGTGTGACTACAAGAAGTGGAGCAACTCGGGATTTACCAGCGGCCTCTGCGACATGGGAACTTAGTGGTGTTAAAGGGTCACTGAAAGATGGGGTTCTCCATGTAGACAGTGCGTCTGGATCCCAGGCAGCTCAAGTTATCGCCAGATATGATGGGTACAGCACGATGGTCACATTGCCTATTGGTCAAGAGAAGTCGTGGTACGATGTGGATAAATATGCAGTCATGACTACAGGGGACAAATACCCTGCGGAAGTAGTTTCTGCGGTGAATATTGCCCAAGATAACGGAAATAAGAATCTTGAGATAGCTTATGATTTCACAAAAGGGACAGGAACGAAAGCGGCATACGCAAGATTTAATGGAACGAGCGGTGCTCCTATTGAAGGTGAACCAGAATTTATTACAGCGAGAGTGCTTGGTGATGGAAGTTTTAACTGGGTACGAGCAGAGGTTGTTGACGCGAACGGCATTACGAATTTGGTGAGTTTTACAGAGAATATGAACTGGACTGGCTGGCGCAAATTAACAGCAGACGTGTCGGATCTCAAATATCCGCTCAAAATCAAAAGTGTTTATGTGGCCAATCCAGCCAATGGGCAGGATGAAAGAGCTTCAAAAGGGAAAATTAATATTGATGATATTTCATTTATTTACAAGGGCCAACTGACATCATTGCCGAAAAATACCGTAAAGCTGACTGTAAATAAAAAGCAAGTGACATTGAATGATAAACCTCTTACATTAGAGCAAGCACCTACCATCGTAAATGATAATACACTGATTCCCCTCCGCTTTGTTACAGAAGCGCTTGGTGGCAACGTAAAGTGGGACGAAAAAGAACGTAAAGTTACGGTCATTCGCGGGGATAAATTAATAGATCTGTGGATTGATAATTCAGACCTAATCGTTAATGGGCAGCGTGTGACAGCAGAAGTAGCGCCTAAAATCATGAATAATGTGACAATGGTCCCATTACGCCTCATTTCTGAGAAATTAGGCTTTAAAGTAGGCTGGGAACCCAAAAATTATGGGATAACATTGGAATAAATAGTGCTAGAAGTACACTTCAAATTGTCAGAACTATGGTACAATAATGGGTAGACTAATTTCTAATTTTGTTTATTAAAAGGAGCTCGTTTCATTTGCAGCCAGACGCTATAGATCGTGTCATAAAAAACGCAATTAACGTCATGGAGAGCAGCAAGTATCAAATGTTTGAAATCGCTGAAGCCTCTCGCTTCGAAAAGGAATCACTTATTCGGGAACTCGAGGAAATTAAATATGAGACGAGTGTAACGATTGAGCTGGTCGATAAGTTAGAGAAGGATTACAAGCGGTCTCGCATTCGACTCACCGAGGTCAGTCGTGACTTCAATAAATATCGTGAGGAAGATATTAAGATTGCTTATGAAGCGGCTATTGCATTTCAATTACAGCTTACAATAGCTAGGGAAAAAGAAAATAACCTGAAGACTAGACGCAATGATCTACAGATGCGGACTAAGAATGTGGACAAGCAGGTGGAGCGAGCCGAAACGATCGTTTCACAGATGAATGTCGTTCTAGAGTACTTATCGGGTGATCTTAATCAGGTGACTCGTATATTGGAATCTGCTAAGAACAGGCAGCTACTAGGTTTGAAAATTATTTTGGCGCAAGAGGAAGAACGAAAGCGTATCGCACGTGAAATACACGATGGGATGGCTCAAACGTTAGCTAATGTTGTACTTCGTACTGAAATTGCTCAGCGTATGCTTGTCAAAGACGACATTCCCGCGGTCAAGGAAGAATTAGTAGATTTAAAAGGTCAAGTCAGAGGGGGGCTTGAAGAGGTTCGCAAGATCATCTTCAACCTCCGCCCAATGGCGCTGGATGATTTGGGTATCGTACCGACTTTGCGTAAGTATGTGCAGGATTTTGAAGAGAAGTATCGTATCCGTACACAGTTTAATCTCGTAGGCAAGCAGACTCGCATTCCATCTGGGCTTGAAATTGCTATTTTCCGACTGGTACAAGAAGCTTTATCTAATGTAATCAAACATGCGAAAGCTACTTTCTTATCTGTTGAGCTCACCTTGGAACCTGATCAAGTGCAAATCTACGTGGTAGATAATGGGATCGGATTTGATGTGCCACAGACAGAGCAGAGAATAGCCAAAGGGAATAATTTCGGATTGCTGGGCATGCGCGAGCGTGTTGAGTTATTGGAAGGCTCAATGGTTCTTGAGTCCGAGAAGGATTCAGGGACCAAAATTACGATGCTAATCCCTATTGGCGGCGGTGCAGAGAACAAGGAGGAAAATCAGAATGGACAACACGGCGAGTCATAAACGCAATGTACGTCTCGTCATTGCAGACGACCATCAATTGTTTCGCGAAGGTGTTAAACGGATTATTAATATGGAAGATGATATGGAAGTCATCGGTGAATGTGGTGACGGGATCCAGGTTATCGAGCTTTGCAATCAAATTACCCCTGATATTGTGCTGATGGATATCAACATGCCTCTGGAGAACGGTGTTGTTGCGACGGAGCGATTGAAGCTGATTTTTCCAGATATCAAAGTTATTATTCTTTCCATTCACGATGATGAGAGCTATGTATTTGAAACTCTCCGCAAAGGAGCATCAGGCTACTTGCTCAAAGACATGGAGGCAGAGTCGCTCATTAATGCGATTCGTTCTGTTGTCGCGGGTCATGCCTATATTCACCCTAAGGTTACGGGTAAGTTGATCAATCAGCTCAGACGGATGACCTATTTGGATGATGTAGGGGTAGTAGGAAATGGACAAGGTGTGAAAGATTCAGCTTTAAAATACATACATAATGCAAATAGTCCACTAACCAAACGGGAAGCAGAAGTGCTTCGACTTATGGCCGAGGGGAAAAGTAACAAACTGATTGGAGAATTCCTATTTATCAGCGAGAAAACGGTTAAAAACCACGTCAGCAGCATTCTTCAGAAAATGGAAGTAGATGACCGGACACAAGCTGTTATTATCGCGATCAAAAATGGTTGGGTAACTCTGTAGACCTCTCTTGTTGGAACCCCTATTCCTTATTTCGCATACATTGCAAATAAGGGAGGGATCCGCTATGTGGATTGGATTACTTTGGATCTTGGGATGTTACGGAATCAGCATCGCTGTGCTCCACCTATTGATCGGAAACCGCAAGGGCAAAGGCAAGAAGCCGACAAAAATTTTACTTGTTACCAAAAATAATCAGAATCAGATTGAATGGTATATTCGCTCTTTGTTTTTCTTCTCGCGAGTCAAAGGAAATGAAGTGACGGCGACGATTTTCGATGAAGGGTCGTCCGACGATACGAGAAAAATCATTGAGCGACTGTCCTACACACATTCGTTAAATCTAAACCAAGGGACGGATAGTAGTTCTGTAGATGACTACTTAAGCAGAAATGAGCAAGAAGCTTTGATTGTGGTACATCTAAGCAATCGTGAGGATCTCGTTAAGTTTCCAGTTGGTTTGCAGTAATCGGTTACAAGTACTTAGTTGAAAAAGAGAGTAAGGTGAGCAATGAAGGTTCAACTTTACGCAGTTTGTTTAGGGACAACGTGGAAGTGGCAGTTATCCATTCACACGAAGACGGACATCCACTATTGGTTCGAGCATTACGCAGCCGACGCCGGCCTCGTATTGTTCGAACCTTTTATTTCGTTAGGGCAGGGTGTGCGGTTGCTGCAGAGCCTTAGAAAAGAAAAATTATTTGCAGTAGAGAATGTTGAAGTGAAAGCAGAAAATATGTTGAAAAGGCTTCGTACTCATGCGTATGAGTCGGGTATAACGCTGAGTAAGACACTCGATATGTCTATAATTAGTTATGAATCCTGGAAACATGCGAGGCCAATGTTAATGCTGGAGGCGGGCGTATATAACAGTATTGTTGAAGCATGCAGCGGTAGATCGTTACTCGTGGAAGAAATCTGTCAGGTATTAGAGGGTATTGGGGTTAATTGTGAGGTAGAAGACGTGTGGTTGTCTTATTTACAGTTAGCGCATCTTAACGGCGATCTGGAATGGGGAGCTGGTTTGAAGATTGTCGACTCCCGAGAATGGCGTCAATGGTTTAAGAAGGGGGTTATTTATAGATGCAATCGTTGTGGGAGTGGGAATGAGCGGATGTTCTGGTCGAGCTGCATCCATTGCGGACAAGAATGTCCTTATTGCGAGGAGTGCCTTGCGATGGGGCGTGTTCGGTTTTGTTCTTTACTCGTTAGTGGGAGATCATCTATAGAAACGAGAGTTGTTGTTTCGGAGGATCTCTGTGCCTATATAGAGCCCTGGGGGCTAAGCAGACCACAAGCGAGAGCATCGCTGGAGGGTTTGCAATATATTAGCGGAGCAGGAGCAAAGGTACAAGAACGAGGAGCGAGGGGCTTTGTGGATACTAAACCATTAGCTCCGCGTAAGTTTTTGATCTGGGCAGTTACTGGCGCTGGGAAAACAGAGATGATTTTTCCCTTTATCCACTATACGGTGGCCAAAGGTGGACGAGTTCTTATCGCAACACCACGCAAGGACGTGGTGTTGGAGCTTCAGCCGCGTATCACGCAAGCTTTCACGGGCTACAGCGTTGTTACGCTGTATGGAGGAAGCGAGCAGCGATGGGAGCAGGGCCAGATCACGATCGCGACAACGCACCAACTGCTGCGTTTTCACGAGGCCTTTGATCTGGTTGTTATTGATGAGATTGATGCGTTTCCGTATCACAACAATCCCATGCTAGCCTATGCCGCGTCTAAAGTCTGTAAGCCTAGTGGCATCAACATTCTACTTTCGGCTACACCCCCGAAAGCTATCAGACAAGCTGCTGAGCGCGGGCAGCTGCCGCATGTTCGAGTGCCTGTTCGTTACCACAGGCACCCCCTGCCAGTACCTCAGCTAATTTCTGTACCCAGTTTGAGAAAATCACAACAAACACAGTCCATACCGAAGACATTGTCTAATAAAATAGAGGTCTCTATTGATCGAGGAGCACAAGTATTTATTTTTGTGCCTAACATTCAATTGGTAGAGCCAGTAGTCGAACTATTAAGAAGCTTATGGAAAAGTACTACCTCCATATGCATAGAGGGGACTTCGTCCAAAGATCCCTCTCGAAGCGACAAAGTGCAAAGATTTAGAAACAGAGAGATTCGATTGCTTGTGACTACGACGATTTTAGAGCGGGGTGTTACTGTACCTAAGTCTGATGTGTTCATTCTAGATGCAGATTCAAGGCTGTTCGATGAAGCAGCACTCGTTCAGATGGCAGGACGCGCGGGAAGGTCGAAGGACGATCCCGCCGGGATGGTCTATTTTGCAGCAAAAGAAATGACGCAAGCACAAAAGGAGGCAATTCGACAAATTCGGCATATGAATCGCATTGCGAGCAAGCAAGGTTATTTAGTTGGGGGATGAATGATGAGACGGATGAAAAATTTTTTTGGAACGTTGGCTTCATTATTTAACGTCGAAAAAGAGGACTGCCCTCTTTGTAAGCAAGCAAGTGTAATTCAATTGAAACAACTTGGTCTTTGCAAGTCGTGTTTTGATCGGATTCCCTGGATTCTAAAAGTGCAATGTCCTATTTGTGGACGAGGCGAAAAATGTTGGGATTGTCAGAGGAGACAGCTGACCTATTTCACAAAAAATCGCAGCGCTGTAAAATATGATAATAGCATGAAAGGGTTGCTAGCGAGATATAAATATCGTGGGGATGAACGTCTTGAGTCAGTAATAGGTAACATGCTTGTTCATGCGTATCATTTAGTGAAAATTGATGAGCAGAAGGAAGCTAGTAACTCCAGTAGAGCGCAATCAATTATCACCTTCGTACCCGTGAGCGATAGAAGAATGCTGGAACGGGGTTTTAATCAAGCGGAACAAATGGCTTTTGAATTAGGAAGACGAGTTGGATTGATCGTTGTACCCCTTCTTACTCGTTCCAAGCATACCGATAAACAAAGTTTTAAGAAGAGGAATGAGCGATTGGAAGATTTGGAACATGTGTTTGAATTGGATTTATCGTATATAACTCATGAGGGATTGGTGGAAACATCGGGGATTATTTACCTTGTGGATGACGTATATACAACAGGAAGTACAATGAACCAGTGTGCCAGTGTGCTGAGAGATAATTTCTCCGCTGAGGTAGTTGGACTAACATGGGCGCGGTGAGAATTATAGGTGGAAAGAAGTTTGAAGATTGAGCAGTTATAACAAATTCTCATAGAAAAATCCACAAAAAAAAATGTTGAATATTGATGTCGATTTTTCGAAAAAACTCATAAAAACGCTAATTTTTTTTATATAGTAGGCCGATAGATATAGTAGTACATGTATTAAGCAGTCCTTATTTACTAGATAATTGATAGGATTGTGATAATCAAAAGGTTTAATGAGTGTATTTCAACTAAAGATTTTAAAAGGAGACTGCTCAATGGTACAAAAGGGAAGCAAGAAACTACTAGCAACAATATTACTAGGTTCAGCAGTTGCTCTTATACCAATTGCTACTGCAAATGCAGCAGAAGTAGCTGTGAGTTGGAATACAGATAACGTTATTATTACTAATAATGTTGGTAAGCCCGATATAGTAAAAGTTGGAGGATTAGTAGAGGGGGCAATTGTTAAGGTATATGACAAAGCTACCGGTGGAGTTTTACTAGGCTCTGGTACTGTTGCAAAAGGTTCCACGGAGGCATTAGTAAGTATTGCCAACCTAGGTGCCGCATCTGGGAAGGTATACATATCCGTAGTTTTGGAAACGGCAGCAACTGAAACATCCTTTTCTGCTGAAGCCGCATCCGATGCACCAGTAGCAGACAATATTACGATTACGAATAATGCAGGACTTACTGACAGCGTAAAAGTAACAGGTCTAGCTGTTGGCGATATCGTGAAAGTGTACAAAAAAGGCGCAGCAACCGTGCTGGGAACATCAACAGTAGCAACAGGGAAAACGGAAGCCATCGTAAGCGTTCCGCAATTGGGGACAGCAGCGGGTGACATCGAAGTAACTATTACTTCGACAGGTAAATTGGAGTCTACAAAAGTAGAAAAAGCTTATGATGCTGAAAGTAAAACGAACGCTTTGGATGAAACAAGCGCTGCAGCAACGAACAATGTAGGAAAAGCAGATACTGTAGCTTTCACAGGTTTGACTGCCGGAACTATTATTAAAATATATGATAAGCCGTTGTCAGATACAACTAAAAAGCAATTAGGAACAGCAACGGTAGCGGCAGGAGCAACAACGGCCTCTATTACAATAGCACAATTGGGAACAGCATCAGGTACAGTTTTTGTAACAGCAACGGAAGCAGGCAAAACAGAAAGCGATGCGTTGGAAGTTAGTTATACAGCAGAAGCAGTATCCACAGCTCCAGATGCGGCTAACATCACAATCGTTAATAATGCGGTCGTTGCAGATAGCGTAAAAGTAACAGGTCTAGCTGTTGGCGATATCGTGAAAGTGTACAAAAAAGGCGTAGCAACTGTGCTGGCGACATCGACAGCGGTAGCAACAGGGAAAACAGAAGCCATCGTAAGCGTACCACAACTGGGAACAGCAGCTGGCGACATTGAAGTAACGGTAACTTCCACAGGTAAACTGGAATCCACGAAAGTGGAGAAAGCTTTCGACGCAGAAGGTCAAACGGATGCTCTAGTGGAAGCGAACGTAACGGCAACCAACAACGTCGGGAAATCAGATACGGTAGACTTCAAGGGATTAACTGCAGGTACCATCGTCAAAGTGTATGACAAAGCCCTATCAGATACGACGAAAAAACAAATTGGAATGGTAACCGTAGCGGCAAACGCAACAACGGCATCCGTCAGCATCACACAACTGGGCGCAACGTCTGGTAAAGTCTATGTTACTGCAACTGTCGCAGGTAAAACCGAAAGCGAAGGGCTGGAAGTTAGCTACACAGCGGAATCGGTCTCCACAGCTCCAGATGCGGCTAACATCACAATCGTTAATAATGCGGTTGTTGCAGATAGCGTAAAAGTAACAGGTCTAGCTGTTGGCGATATCGTGAAAGTGTACAAAAAAGGCGTAGCAACTGTGCTGGCGACATCGACAGCGGTAGCAACAGGGAAAACGGAAGCCATCGTAAGCGTTCCACAACTGGGAACAGCAGCTGGCGACATTGAAGTAACGGTAACTTCGACAGGTAAACTGGAATCCACAAAAGTGGAGAAAGCTTTCGACGCAGAAGGTCAAACGGATGCTCTAGTGGAAGCGAACGTAACGGCCACCAACAACGTTGGAAAAGCAGATACGGTAGATTTTACGGGGTTAACAGCAGGCACCATCGTCAAAGTGTATGACAAAGCCCTATCAGATACGACGAAAAAACAAATTGGAACGGCAACCGTAGCGGCAAACGCAACAACGGCATCCGCCAGCATCACACAACTGGGCGCAACGTCTGGCAAAGTGTATGTTACTGCAACCGTCGCAGGTAAAACCGAAAGCGAAGGGCTGGAAGTTAGCTACACAGCGGAATCGGTCTCCACAGCTCCAGATGCGGCTAACATCACAATCGTTAATAATGCGGTTGTTGCAGATAGCGTAAAAGTAACAGGTCTAGCTGTTGGCGATATCGTGAAAGTGTACAAAAAAGGCGTAGCAACTGTCCTGTCGACAGCGACGGTAGCAACAGGGAAAACAGAAGCCATCGTAAGCGTTCCACAACTGGGAACAGCAGCTGGCGATATCGAAGTAACGGTAACTTCCACAGGGAAACTGGAGTCCACGAAAGTGGAGAAAGCTTTCGACGCAGAAGGTCAAACGGATGCTCTAGTGGAAGCGAACGTAACGGCAACGAATAACGTTGGAAAAGCAGATACGGTAGACTTCACGGGATTAACTGCAGGTACCATCGTCAAAGTGTATGACAAAGCTCTTTCAGATACGACGAAAAAACAAATTGGAACGGCAACCGTAGCGGCAGGTGCAACAACGGCATCCGTCAGCATTGCACAATTGGGCGCAACGTCTGGCAAAGTGTATGTTACTGCAACCGTCGCAGGTAAAACCGAAAGCGAAGGGCTGGAAGTTAGCTACACAGCGGAATCGGTCTCTACAGCTCCAGATGCGGCTAACATCACAATCGTTAATAATGCGGTTGTTGCAGATAGCGTAAAAGTAACAGGTCTAGCTGTTGGCGATATCGTGAAAGTGTACAAAAAAGGCGTAGCAACTGTCCTGTCGACAGCGACGGTAGCAACAGGGAAAACAGAAGCCATCGTAAGCGTATCACAACTGGGAACAGCAGCTGGCGATATCGAAGTAACGGTAACTTCCACAGGGAAACTGGAGTCCACGAAAGTGGAGAAAGCTTTCGACGCAGAAGGTCAAACGGATGCTCTAGTGGAAGCGAACGTAAAGGCCACCAACAACGTTGGAAAAGCAGATACGGTAGATTTTACGGGGTTAACAGCAGGCACCATCGTCAAAGTGTATGACAAAGCCCTATCAGATACGACGAAAAAACAAATTGGAACGGCAACCGTAGCGGCAAACGCAACAACGGCATCCGCCAGCATTGCACAATTGGGCGCAACGTCTGGCAAAGTGTATGTTACTGCAACCGTCGCAGGTAAAACCGAAAGCGAAGGGCTGGAAGTTAGCTACACAGCGGAATCGGTCTCCACAGCTCCAGATGCGGCTAACATCACGATCGTTAATAATGCGGTTGTTGCAGATAGCGTAAAAGTAACAGGTCTAGCTGTTGGCGATATCGTGAAAGTGTACAAAAAAGGCGTAGCAACTGTCCTGTCGACAGCGACGGTAGCAACAGGGAAAACAGAAGCCATCGTAAGCGTACCACAACTGGGAACAGCAGCTGGCGACATTGAAGTAACGGTAACTTCCACAGGGAAACTGGAATCCACGAAAGTGGAGAAAGCTTTCGACGCAGAAGGTCAAACGGATGCTCTAGTGGAAGCGAACGTAACGGCCACCAACAACGTTGGAAAAGCAGATACGGTAGATTTTACGGGGTTAACAGCAGGCACCATCGTCAAAGTGTATGACAAAGCTCTTTCAGATACGACGAAAAAACAAATTGGAACGGCAACCGTAGCGGCAAACGCAACAACGGCATCCGCCAGCATTGCACAATTGGGCGCAACGTCTGGCAAAGTGTATGTTACTGCAACCGTCGCAGGTAAAACCGAAAGCGAAGGGCTGGAAGTTAGCTACACAGCGGAATCGGTTTCCACAGCTCCAGATGCGGCTAACATCACAATCGTTAATAATGCGGTTGTTGCAGATAGCGTAAAAGTAACAGGTCTGGCTGTTGGCGATATCGTGAAAGTGTACAAAAAAGGCGTAGCAACTGTCCTGTCGACAGCGACGGTAGCAACAGGGAAAACAGAAGCCATCGTAAGCGTATCACAACTGGGAACAGCAGCTGGCGACATTGAAGTAACGGTAACTTCCACAGGGAAACTGGAGTCCACGAAAGTGGAGAAAGCTTTCGACGCAGAAGGTCAAACGGATGCTCTAGTGGAAGCGAACGTAACGGCAACCAATAACGTCGGGAAACCAGATACGGTAGACTTCAAGGGATTAACTGCAGGTACCATCGTCAAAGTGTATGACAAAGCCCTTTCAGATACGACGAAAAAACAAATTGGAACGGTAACCGTAGCGGCAAACGCAACAACGGCATCCGTCAGCATCACACAACTGGGCGCAACGTCTGGTAAAGTGTATGTTACTGCAACGGTCGCAGGTAAAACCGAAAGCGAAGGGCTGGAAGTTAGCTACACAGCGGAATCGGTCTCCACAGCTCCAGATGCGGCTAACATCACAATCGTTAATAATGCGGTTGTTGCAGATAGCGTAAAAGTAACAGGTCTAGCTGTTGGCGATATCGTGAAAGTGTACAAAAAAGGCGTAGCAACTGTGCTGGCGACATCGACGGTAGCAACAGGGAAAACGGAAGCCATCGTAAGCGTACCACAACTGGGAACAGCAGCTGGAGACATTGAAGTAACGGTAACTTCCACAGGGAAACTGGAATCCACGAAAGTGGAGAAAGCTTTCGATGCAGAAGGTCAATCCGATGCTTTGGTGGAAGCGAACGTAACGGCAACCAATAACGTCGGGAAACCAGATACGGTAGACTTCAAGGGATTAACTGCAGGTACCATCGTCAAAGTGTATGACAAAGCTCTGTCAGATACGACGAAAAAACAAATTGGAACGGCAACCGTAGCGGCAGGCGCAACAACGGCATCCGTCAGCATCACACAACTGGGCGCAACGTCTGGTAAAGTCTATGTTACTGCAACGGTCGCAGGTAAAACCGAAAGCGAAGGGCTGGAAGTTAGCTACACAGCGGAATCGGTCTCCACAGCTCCAGATGCGGCTAACATCACAATCGTTAATAATGCGGTTGTTGCAGATAGCGTAAAAGTAACAGGTCTAGCTGTTGGCGATATCGTGAAAGTGTACAAAAAAGGCGTAGCAACTGTGCTGGCGACATCGACAGCGGTAGCAACAGGGAAGACAGAAGCCATCGTAAGCGTACCACAACTGGGAACAGCAGCGGGCGATATCGAAGTAACGGTAACTTCCACAGGTAAACTGGAATCCACGAAAGTGGAGAAAGCTTTCGATGCAGAAGGTCAATCCGATGCTTTGGTGGAAGCGAACGTAACAGCAACCAACAACGTTGGAAAAGCAGATACGGTTGCTTTCACGGGATTAACAGCGGGCACCATCGTCAAAGTGTATGACAAAGCCCTATCAGATACGACGAAAAAACAAATTGGAACGGCAACCGTAGCGGCAGGCGCAACAACGGCATCCGTCAGCATCACACAACTGGGCGCAACGTCTGGCAAAGTGTATGTTACTGCAACCGTAGCAGGTAAAACCGAAAGCGAAGGGCTGGAAGTTAGCTACACAGCGGAATCGGTCTCCACAGCTCCAGATGCGGCTAACATCACAATCGTCAATAATGCGGTTATTGCAGATAGCGTAAAAGTAACAGGTCTGGCTGTTGGCGATATCGTGAAAGTGTACAAAAAAGGCGTAGCAACCGTGCTGGCGACATCGACAGCGGTAGCAACAGGGAAAACGGAAGCCATCGTAAGTGTTCCACAACTGGGAACAGCAGCTGGCGACATTGAAGTAACGGTAACTTCCACAGGTAAACTGGAATCCACGAAAGTGGAGAAAGCTTTTGAAGCAGAAGGACAAGCCGATACCGTAGTAGAAGCGAACGTAACCGTAACAAATAACGTCGGGAAAGCAGATACGGTTGCCTTCACGGGATTAACAGCGGGCACCATCGTTAAAGTGTACGACAAAGCATTGTCGGATACGACGAAAAAGCAAATTGGAACGGCAACCGTAGCGGCAGGCGCAACAACGGCATCCGTCAGCATCCCACAACTGGGCGCAACGTCTGGTAAAGTCTATGTTACTGCAACGGTCGCAGGTAAAACCGAAAGCGCAGGGCTGGAAGTTAGCTACACAGCGGAAGCAGTATCAACGGCTCCAGATGCGGCAAGCATCACGATTGTTAATAATGCAGTAATTCCAGATAGCGTAAAAGTAACAGGTCTAGCTGCTGGCGATATCGTGAAAGTGTACAAAAAAGGCGAAGCAACCGTTCTGGCGACATCGACAGCGGTAGCAACAGGGAAGACAGAAGCCATTGTAAGTATTCCGCAACTGGGAGCAGTAGCGGGCGACATCGAAGTAACCGTAACTTCGACAGGGAAACTGGAGTCTACGAAAGTAGAGAAAGCTTTCGACGCAGAAGCGAAAACGGCAACCCTAGATGCAAGTAAAATAACAGTGTTGAATAAAGTAGGTAATGCAGACTCTGTAACTGTTACTGGTCTAACAACAGGCACTGTAGTCAAAGTGTATACTAAAGCATTAGCTGGAACACAAATTGGAGTAGCAACTGTGTTAGCTGGTAAAACAGATGTTACATTGAATGTTTCAAACTTAGGTTTCTCGGCAGGTAAAGTGTATGTTACAAATGCAGAAGTAGGGAAATTAGAAAGTGATACTGTTGAAGTTGATTATGCTGCTGAATAATTAATTAATTAATATTAGAGAGTTGCAATTGCACTTATAATCAAATTACCCAAAAGGCCTTAGTTCGGATATTCCGATCTGAGGCTCTTTTTTAACCAACCAAGCTTGTGTATCCAGAGATGTTACTTGTTTCAGGGAATAAAAAGCTGCATAAAGTGAAGAAAAATATTATTGTGCAAACGCTGTCGAATTGCGGTAAACTGGAATTAATAAATGGGTAATGGGGATAATAGAAGGAGGAGATACAAGTGGGAATGAATGTCGCTAACTGTCCACGCTGTGGTAAAATATATGTTAAGGGCTTTGCCGAAATGTGTCCAAACTGTTTAAAGGATTTGGAGCAGCAGTACGATAAATGCCTGAAGTACCTACGTGAGAATAAAGGTACAAACATTCATGATTTAAGTGAGGCGACAGGTGTATCAGTTAAACAGATTACAAAATTTATTCGTGATGGTCGCATTTCTATTCTGCATGCACCGAATATGGCCTACTCCTGTGAAGTTTGCGGAGCGTCCATCCGTGAGAATACTATTTGTGAACCTTGCCGCAGTAAGCTTGTTAAGGATGTTAGAAACAACGCAGAAGATGAGCGGCGGAAAACAGAGCAGGAAGCAAGAGTTCAAGTTAGTTTTAAAATTAAAGATCGTTTGGATGAAAGACACTAATTAATCCTTAAAAGGTTTTTAAGGATATAAAGTTTCATAAGCATGATGCCGATAATAGTAGTAAAGATTATCGGCTTTTTATTTTATATGTCTTAGCAATTAGGAGTGTTACCTTATGAAGATTAATGACAATCAAAGGATCGGTGCAGTAAATCCATACAAAAAAGTAGGAGATAGTAAATTTGCGTACTCAACTGAAAAAAAAGATAAACCCAAAGATCAAGTTGAAATTTCAGCTGAAGCAAAGGAACTTTTAGGTGTACATGAGAGTGCTCGTACGGAAGAGCAAGCTCGTCGTATTGAAGACTTGAAAAGTTCAGTAGCCAATGGTACATACCGTGTGGATGCGAATAAAATTGCAGAAAAACTTCTTCCATTTCTGAAGTGAACAACAACGTAAAAGCAGGTGAAGGAGCATGTCGATAAAGCCTTTGTTGGATACAATGGATAAACTTCAAGATGCTCATGAGGCATTGCTCGAATTGGCAAAAGCTAAGAAGCAAATTCTTATTAGTAACGATGTTGAGCGGCTAAATATGTTTGTAAACAAAGAAAGTAAGTATGTAAGAGCAGTTGCTGAAGCCAATCAAGAACGCTTGCAACATGTTAGTTCTTACTTGATTTCAAGGGGTTATAATCCAAATCCCAAAATAACGATCAGCGACTTGATAAAAGTGATATTTAAGGCAGAAGAGAAGCAAGCGCTTTTGCAGGCTCAGCAAAAATTAATGATGACCATTCAGGATCTAAAACAGATCAACAAATTAAATCAACAATTAATTGAGCAATCGCTAGCTTTTATCGATTATTCAGTTGATCTAGTCTTAGGGGCCCCTGAAGACGATGTGGTTTATCAGAATCCGCAACAGCAGTCCTATGGAACCAAACGAACAGGGATTTTTGATACGAAAGCGTAGTTATGGTCTAACGAAGGGAGATAACACCTGTGAGGTCAACATTTGGCGGAATAGAAATATCAAAGCGCGCATTATTTACACAACAAGCTGCTTTGTCAACAACAGGTCATAATATTGCCAATTCGAATACCAAAGGGTATTCTCGACAAGTTGTGAATATGGTAGCATCTATTCCCATTGAATATCCTGGGCTCTCCAGAAGCAACATTCCAGGGCAAATGGGACAAGGTGTAGAGTTTGATAAGATAACCCGAATTCGCGAAAAGTTTTTGGATGATCAGTTTCATAATGAGAACAAAAATTTGGGTGATTGGTCAATTCGGAAAGATACGCTTGATAAGATTGAGACGATTATTAATGAACCATCGGATACGGGGATTAGACAGACTGTCGAAGGTTTTTGGAATGCATGGCAAGAGTTAAGTAAATCTCCAGAGAATACTACAGCACGCGTGCTTGTAAAAGAGCGTGCTCTGGCAATGACAGATGCATTTAATCAAACGTCAAAACAACTGCAAGATCTTTCTTCTGATTTGACTACAAGTATTGGCATAAAAGCAACTGAAGCTAATACAGCAATAAACCAGATAGCGAAATTAAACGAAGAGATCTATCGCATTGAAGGTCTTGGAGATAGTGCCAATGATTTAAGGGATCAGCGCGATCTTCTTTTGGACAATCTTTCAAAAATCGTGAATATTACCCACACAGAAGATAGCAACGGATATAATGTGAAGATGGGTACTATCTCACTGGTAGAAGGTAAAGAAGTAAGTACTACACTTACAACCGAATCACTCATTGCAGCATCATCTGGGGATTTAAATAGCGGTGAAGTATATGGTCTAATTCAATCTCGAGACAAATATGTAGCAAATTATCAATTTCAACTTGACTCTATGTTGAAAGCGATGGTGCAAGGTGATGTTCAAACCACGCTGCCCAAAGGAGTTGTAATTCCTGAGGGTACTACATTATCAGTCTTAAATGCCGATGGAACTACTACATCACAGGTTTTTAGTGGGACTTTGGCGCAAAGAACCCTTACAAATGATTTGAATGTGACGGTTAAGGGGTTTAATGGGTTACATCAGCTTGGTTATGCGGGTTCAAGTCCTTTGAAATCAGGCATATCTTTTTTCACCCTGAAACCAGGGGCAAGTGAGTTTAATGCTGCTAGTGTAACTATTAACCCTGATATTCTTAAGGATGCTTCTAATGTTTCATCATCTGCCAGAACTTATATAGATACTGACGGTGTGGAAAAAGTAGTAAAAGGGAATAATGATATGGCGCTTTTACTTGCGGGCGTTAGGGATAAAAAGGTGAATTTTGATTCCACTTCAGGAGAAGGATCTATTCTAAAAGATGGTACATTCGATGAATTTTTCCGATCCATTGTTGGACAATTAGGCGTTCAGAGCCAAGAAGCAACTCGACAAGCGACGAATCAGCAAACTTTAGTGAATCAGGTTGATTCTAACCGTCAAGGTGTGAGTGGTGTTTCCTTGGATGAAGAAATGTCCAATATGATCAAATATCAGAAAGCTTACGCTGCCGCTGCTCGTGTAATGACAACTTTTGACGAAATGTTAGATAAAGTTATCAATAGTATGGGGACCGTTGGTAGATAATATCCATAAATATTAAGGGAACGAGGTGATTCTGCTTCATGACTACTCGAGTAACGCAAGGTATGATGAATAATCAATTACTTCGTAATGTTAATGCTAACCTGTTGAGGATGAACGAAAATCAGAATCAATTATCTACGGGCCGAAAAATAAATAAAGCCTCTGATGATCCTGTTGGAATTAGCTTTTCTCTACGTTACAGAAGCGAAGGATCAGCTAATGAACAGTACAAAACGAATGCAGATACTGCTGTGTCATGGCTGGATTACACAGATACCACTCTAAACCAAGCTACAACTGTCATGCAACGGGTTCGTGAATTAACTATAGCGGCTGCGAATGGAACGAACTCTCAAGCAGCATTGGATGCAACTAAGAAAGAGATAGATCAGCTTAAAGAACAAATGATTACAATAGGAAACAGTCAATTTAATGGAAAATATGTATTTAATGGGCAATTAACGGATAAACAACCATACTCACTAACTTTCCCTGAGGCAGATATTGTTGACCAAGGCGAAATTAAATTTGATATTGGTGTTGGTGTTCGGGTACCGGCAAATGTTACTGGGGATAAAATTTTTGGATCGCCAGGGGATAGTGATAATATTTTTCGGGTTCTGAAGGATCTTTCAGCTGCTTTAGGGTCTGGCAACCAACCGGCAATCGGTGCTATTGTAGGGCGACTGGATTCACGTAATGAAGCATTCCTACAAGCTAGGGCCGATGTAGGTGCTAGACAGAACAGAATTGAACTAGCTCAAGCACGACTTGAGGATATTAGCATGAACCTGCAAACTTTGCAGGCTAAAGCGGAAGATGCTGATATACCAGGCGTTATAACAAATTTAAAAACGGATGAGAATGTTTATAATGCTTCTCTATCTGTAGGCGCTAAGATCATAAGTACAAGTTTAGTTGATTTCCTTCGTTAGGAGCTGCAGTCCATGCCTATTCCACAAATACAAATGCATTTACAAAATGCTCGGTTAGGTATTGATGCCGACATTGGTGTTCAGGATATCAAACAGCCCAAAGCTACCTTTGAAATCACAACACAGAGTCCGCGGCTTGAAATACATTCCGAAAAAAGTAAGCTTTATATTGACTCTAGTAAAGCATGGGACGCACTTGGACATGGGCCTGCTCTCCAAACGTTTAGTAAAATCTACTCAAGAGCTCATGATGTAGCCCTGCAAGGAATTGCTAAAATAGTGGAAGACGGCAATCGTTTAGCGGCAATTCACCATGGTGGAAATGCAATCGCGGAGATTGCGAAAGAAAAAGGTGCTGAATTTTTCGAGTTTGAATTTATGGGGGAAGCCTCCATTGATAATGTAGATCTGAACTATGATCCTGGTAGTATAGATATTCAGGTTGAGGAAGGGAAAGTGAATATAAACTCACATCCTAATGCTCCGGAAATTAATTACACACGAGGAAAACTTGATATCTACATGATTCAGTATCCAAAAGTCGAGATCATTCCTCCACAAATTGATGTCAAAGGGTAAACATTTACTAGTTATCAAACTTGTGGTTATAATTATTAAATATGAAAACCTATATTTTATTAGAAAAATGAATGCTATGGCTTAGGCTATAGCATTCATTTTTTAGGAAGGATAACCTAATGTCTCAACTATTACATGAAAAAATTATCTATTTTAAGGGAAGTATTCTAGGTTTCGAGGAATATGATGAATTTTCAATATCTCTTATAGAAGAAAACAGCGCATATGCTTATTTACAAAGTTTACAGGATGAAAGTATTGCCTTTCTAGTCATTGCGCCGTTCGTTTTCTTTCCAGATTATTCTTTTGAAATTGACGAGAAGGATAAACAGTGGCTTGACCTTACAATTGAGGAAGATTTGCTTGTTTTTAACACCGTCACAATTAAAGAGCCTTTCACAGAGTCCACTGTAAATCTACTTGCTCCCTTAGTTATAAATATAGCGAATGGAAAAGCCCGGCAAATCGTACTGCCTCCTAAGTCTAACTACGGGACTGCAGTTCTCCTTATTAACCAAGCATCTGAAGAAAGCGGTGAGTAGCGGTGCTTATTCTAACAAGAAAAAAAGGCCAATCGATTATTATTAATAATAATATTGAAATAATAATCTCAGCTATTGATGGCGACCAAGTGAAGATTGGCATTAATGCGCCGGTAGATGTTAATATATTGCGCAAGGAAGTATATGATGCTGTGCAGCAAAGTAATAAAGAAGCTATTAGTGGGAAAATCGCTTTAGAAGACTTAAACAAACTTAGAAACCATAAAAAATAATTTTTTTCACATTACTATAAAGTGTTAGGGGTATAATGCCGATAAAGATTATGTAGGGCATGAACCTACCCACATGGAAGTGGAAAACCATAATTCAAGGAGGAATATCAAATGATTATCAATCACAATCTTGCAGCTTTGAACACGTACAACAAGCTTACTATCAACAACGCAGGTGCTGGTAAATCCATGGAGAAACTTTCTTCAGGTATGCGTATTAACCGTGCAGGCGACGATGCAGCAGGTCTTGCAATCTCCGAAAAAATGCGTGCACAAATTCGTGGTTTGGATCAAGCATCTCGTAACTCACAAGATGGTATCTCTTTGATTCAAACAGCTGAGGGTGCACTTAGCGAAACTCATTCAATTCTCCAACGTATGCGTGAACTTGCTGTTCAATCGAACAACGACACATACACAACTTCAGATCGTCAAAAGTTAGGTTCAGAAGTAGTTCAATTGCAAAACGAAATTAACCGTATTGCTTCCCAAACTGAGTTCAATACTAAGAAATTGCTTAACAGTGGTATCTCCGTAACGTTCCAAGTTGGAGCTAACTCTGGTCAAACAATCGGTATGAGCATTAACAAAATGGTTGTAACTGCACTGATCGGAGCTAAAATTGGTTCCACATTCAGTTCTGCTACATTCAGCTCAGTAATTGCAAACATCAACAGCGGTATCAACACAGTGTCCAAAGAGCGTGCAAACCTCGGGGCATACCAAAACCGTCTTGAGCACACTATCAATAACTTGAACACTTCTTCTGAAAATCTTACAGCTGCTGAGTCCCGTATTCGTGACGTAGACATGGCGAAAGAAATGATGAACTTCACTAAAAACAACATTCTTTCCCAAGCTGCACAAGCGATGTTGGCACAAGCAAACCAAGCTCCACAAGGTGTTCTTCAATTGCTTCGTTAAAATTAAGAATGTTTTTTCGAAAAAGCCAACTGAATATCAGGTTGGCTTTTTTTATAACTAAAAAAGGGTTAGAATCAAAAGAATGGTGGAGGCAACTATGCTTGAATTTAAGACGTTGCAAGAAAATGTGCATCAAATCTGTTATGCCTTGTATCGTTATGAAATAAAGAGCGGGTTGAGTCTCTTGGAATCAACTATTCCTGAAATTAGTCGCTTTTTAAGCCAGCAAATTATTTCTGAAGAAAACTTGAGAGACATAAATCAATTGCTACAAATGATTTTCTTAGCTGTTGAAAAAAAAGATTTTATAGTTGCTGCTGACCTTTTAAAATATGAATTTCTTGAAGGAAAATTGCTTGTAGCTAGTTCATCGGCAGTCAGGAGAGAGTCATGACACATTATAATAAAAATGCATCGTTCTTGACCGAATATAATCAATGGCTGTTGCATCATATGGAACAATTAAATACAGATGATCTTGAATTTGTAAGAGTTAAAGATGATATTGCCTTTAAATTAACTGACGAGCAGGGAAATGAATTCTTTACAGCAAGCATATATGATCCAACATTTGAAGCAACGCAATTCCTTGATGGCGTAAATTTCGACAATACTGGTTACATTATTATGGGCATGGGTTCTTCAGCCATCATAAAACAAATACTCGAAAATAAAACCGAGGCTGCCTGGGTTTTAATTATAGAAAAAGACACGGCTCTTGTTAAGAAGTTCTTAGAGGAGATTGATCTTTCACCTTATCTTGAAGGGAAATTGCAGAAAGTAATTATCCTTACTGAACTGATGGGTGATCTGTCTGTCGTTTTAAATCAATATCTGATTTCACTTGTAGGGTACTATTTCTTGAGTACCGATTTATTACGTACTTTCTCCAGTTATCGAAAAGATGTTAAGTTCTATGAAGATGCAATTGTTGATATTGTTAACCATTTACGTACACATATGACTTCTATGGGGAATTCTCTAGAAGACACATTGATGGGAATGCGTAATGAATTGGCGAATATGCCAATTACACTTAAATCTCACAAACTAGACGATATAAAAGATAAATTCAAAGGTAAACCTATCATATGTGTTGCCTCCGGACCTTCATTAGATAAACAATTGCCTCTGCTAAAGAGGATTAAAGGAAAGGCGCTCATAATAAGTGCTGAATCAGCATTTCGAGTGCTGCTTAAAAATGGGATCGCTCCAGATATTGTATGTATTCTAGAGCGTGGAGAAAATTCTTATGAACTCAGCATCAAGGATGTTGAGATTCCGGATGAGACAGCACTTATCGCTCTGACTCTAATGGATGCAAGAATTCCTAGAGCATGGAATCAATATGTTATCCCGGTGTTTAAGGAAAACATTGCACATAGTCGTCTTATGAATCAGGCCGTTGGTGATATTGGGTCATTGTATAATGGCAGCTCAGTTGCTCATTTGAATTACTCATTAGCTATTCACTTAGGTGGTAGTCCGATTGTCTTTATCGGTCAAGATCTAGCTTATTCAGAAGAGGGTAATACCCACAGCAAAGACAGCTTCTACGTGGATCAAGAAGATATGAATATGACCAATGAACAACGTAAGCAGATTAAAGATAGTTTGGAAGATGATCAAAGCTTCTTTAATAAAACGGTTTATGTAGACGGGTATTATGGTGGACAAGTTAAAACGAGAGAGCTTTGGCGACAATTTCTCTTTTGGATGGAACACATGATAAGCATCATGCCTGGTCCTTTGGTAATTAACGCAACTGAAGGCGGAGCTGATATTAAGGGAACGCTGAAAATGCCATTTCAGGAAGTGGTTAATGAATATTGCGACGACCGTATTCTCTCAATCCCTGAATTGTTCGAACAATTACCAGCGGTTTCAACAAATGAAGAGTTATATATAAGATTAAAAGAAGCAATTACTTTCCTTAATGCTCAATTAAGTGAGATGGAAAGAGTTAGTGCTTTTTCAGATGAGATATTAAGCTCGATAGATTCTTTACAAGCTGAACTAGCTGATTCTCAAGAAGGATCAATTGAGTTCTTACAAATTAAAGCAAGCCGAATTTTACGTAATGTAGAGCATGTCTTAAGGGAAGTACTCAAAGATCCATTTCAAACTTTCTTTTTCCGTCCATTACTATCGAATTATCATGTAAAAATTAACCCAATTTCTCGTGTATCTTCAGTAGAACGGCTGCAACAAATATTAACGCATCAAGCTTATTTTATGAAGAGATTAATACTAGGCAGCAAGCAAGTTATAGATGTATATGATAATGGCGTCAACAAAGCAGTCATTGAACTAGGATTTAATAGTGAAGAGCTATTCTTAGATGCAAAACCAAAATGGGAAGTTCCCGACTGGGATGAAGGAGAGAATAATTAAATTATGCAAGATCAATTAATTCAAGAAACCATAGAAAGTATGAAAGATTACGTACCTAAACTACTAGTTGCGTCTGAGAAAATTGCTTTTGATATCCAATCCAATGAAGGAGTTTGGGTCGAAACCTTTATTTCATATTTGGAAGGGGTGCACTGGGTAGCTACAGCCATCACGGGTATACAACAAATAGATCCAGAACTTTTATCAGATATGGATGTTAATAGTTTAGGCGAAATTCTACTAAAATTATCTGAGGCCTTAGAACAACAGGATTTCGTTACCTTATGTGATTTATTGCAGTTTGAAATGCAACCATTACTCAAGTCTTACGATGAAAATTTGAGGGGAATTGTGAATTGATAAATAGAAAGCACCATATCGAGAGGGTAGATTCACTTGAAAACTCACCGAGGATGCTGCTTGAAAAGGCGAAAAATGAAATGTGGACGGCCTCCATTCAAATAGGGGATCTTTCACCTTTTTTTCTTCATAGCCGGTACGATCCAGCATCGGAGGCTGTACGCTTCGCCACATCGCAACTTAGCAATATCGAAAAAGATGTTGTCGAGCAGATTGTTATTTATGGAGTAGGATGTGGGCATCATATCGCTGCTATTCTAGAGCAAACGTTGGATCTTCAAGTTTCAATCGAGGTATGGGAGACAAATGTTTCTGGATTTTTAGAAGTTGAACGCTCAGGAGCATTGAACCCAATAATCAATAATTCAAGGCTCATGCTTGTTGTCTCCACAGATCTTCATGTTTTTGCGGACCGGGTAAAAATGTGGCAAGAAGGGCGTGTACATGTCATTGTACACGAGCCGTCTCTAAGAGCAGTACCACAACAATTAGAGTCTCTTAAAGGGGTACTGCAAAATTATCAAATGCAACAGAATAGCGCAATTGCTCACCGAGAATTGATGCAAGATAATTTCAAAAGAAACACCTTACATTTTTCACCATCCCTTTCTACATTTGAAGTGATCGATTCAGTACCTGCCGTTCTTATTAGTGCAGGTCCCTCACTGGCCAAAACACTAGACTTGTTACCAAGTGCTGCTGAGCATTGTCTGCTTGGGGCTGTGGGCACTGTTGTCCCCTTGTTGCATAGTAAAGGTATTCGTCCTGACTTTGTCGTTATGACAGATCCTCATCCAAGAATGCTTGAACAATTAGTGGATTGGGAGATGGAGGATATACCTTTATTTTTCTTAAGTACGGTCTACTGGGAAGTTGTTGAAAAGTATCGCGGCCCTAAATTTATACTGTTTCAAAACGGTGATGATGCCGCGGAGAAACTGGCACTGCTCCGCAAGGAGCCATTGGTTCAAACAGGCGGATCAGTTGCTACAACACTCTTCTCGCTTGCTAGATTACTTGGTCTTCATTCAATTTGCTTAGTGGGCCAGGATCTCGCTTATACTAATAATCATTCACATGTAGAGGGGACACATCTTCACCATCAATGGGAGATGCAAGCCAAAGGGAAAGAAGTAATAGCTTTTGACGGTTATAATAAGGTGGTCTCACCTCGCAATTTACTCTTGTATAAGAAATGGTTTGAAGAGCAGGCCCGCGGCAGTTTAGAGACATTTTATAATGCGACAGAAGGTGGAGCTTACATCGAAGGATTTAAGCACATTACATTCCTGGATTATTTGAAGATAGTAGAAGGGTATGTGGTTAAACAGGCACGGGAATCCTTTCATAGGAAAGCAACATCTGCAGCTAGAACTGATTCGGAGGCGTGAATTATGAACTATGAGGGAAAGAAAATACTAATTATTGGCGGTACGGGAACACTCGGACAACTTCTTACACGTTATTTGCTCCGCTATAATCCACAGGTTATTCGAATATTTAGCCGTGATGAATATAAACAATTTGAAATGCAAAGGTATTTTGTTGATCAACAAGCTAAATTGCGGTTCTTAATTGGGGACGTTAGAGATGCTCAGAGGCTACAACGCGCAATGGAAGATATAGATTATGTTTTTCATTTAGCAGCTATGAAACATGTGCCATTTTGTGAGTACAATCCATTTGAAGCTGTACAGACGAATATAATCGGCACTCAAAACATGATACAAGCTGCAATCCAAAATGGGGTGAAAAAAGTACTGTTTACATCGACAGACAAGGCTATTTCACCAACCAATACATATGGGGCTACTAAATTGATGGCGGAGCGTTTAATCTCTGCAGCCGAGTACCAAAAGGGACCTAAGCAGACGGTTTTTGCTTCTGTTAGATTTGGCAATGTTATGGGTTCTAGAGGTTCGGTCATTCCATTGTTTTGTAAACAGATTCTTGAGAATCAAATGGTAACTGTAACAGATATGAGCATGACACGTTATATGATGACTTCCACACAAGCTATCACCTTAATGTTGAAAGCTAATGAGTTATCTTTGGGCGGCGAAGTATTTGTCTTGAGAATGCCAACAATTAAATTATCTGATTTGGTTGATGTGCTTGTTGAGGAAGTTACTAAAAAACATCAGATATCGAAATACATTGAACGTAATGAAATCGGCTTGCGTCCTGGTGAAAAGCGGTATGAAGAATTGATGACTCATGATGAAACTTTACATGGTTGGGAAACAAATGATATGTACATTATCCCATCCCCTTTTAATGAAAAAATGCCGATTGATCCATACTCAGGAGCTACAAAAATGTCCGCACAGTCTATTAATTCCCACCAAGAAGAAACCATTGATAGAGAAACTCTGCGACGGTGGATTATTGAAGAAGGGTTAATATAGGGGGCTTGTATGAAAAATGTTGTTATTATTCAAGCGAGAATGGGTTCCACGCGATTGCCCGGTAAAGTACTAAAAGTATTAGCCGATAAAACGGTATTAGCACATGTCGTTGAACGGGCACAGGCGTTTCAAGATGTCGCAGATGTTATTGTAGCAACTACAGTTGGCAAGCAAGATAATGTTATAGAAGATGAGGCGAGGCGCCTCGGAGTTGCCTTTTATCGGGGGGATGAATCGGATGTACTGTCCCGTTACTATGAAGCTGCGGTTATTGCTAAAGCTGACAATGTTATAAGGATTACGTCTGATTGCCCAATGGTGGATCCAGAGACCTCATCAGGCGTGATAAAGGAGTTTCTCAATACTCACAAATTTGATTATGTAAGTAATACACTGGTGAGATCGTATCCGCGAGGATTAGACACAGAGATATTCACTTTCGAGGCATTAGAAACCGCTCACAAGGAATCAAGTTCTCTTCATGATCGTGAACATGTAACTCCTTATATTTATAATAATCCAGATAAGTTTTTACTGCACTCATATGTCAATGAAACGAAGGTTCCTGATTATCGATGGACATTGGATACACCAGAGGACTGGGATTTAATAAATCGAATATATAATAGTTTGCACAATCCTGATCGTATATTTCCTTGGAGGGATGCTGTAGCTTTGATGCAAAAAAATCCTGATTGGAACACAATTAATCAACATATTCAGCAAAAGCACTAATTCAAAATCAAGTTTCTGCCGATATATATAGTAATTAAAAATTCTTGAAAGAGGTGATCCTAATGCCAACTCGAGTTAGTGGACTAGGTTCAGGGCTAGAGGTAGATTCATTAGTTAGTCAAATGATGCAAGCGAAGCGTGTGCCAATCGATAAAATGACGCAAAAAGTAACATATTTAGATTGGCAGCGCGATGCCTACCGTAGTATGAATACCGATGTTTCCGCGTTTATGAAAGAAGCGCAGAAGCTGACGTTTCAAACTAATATTCTCGCTAAGAAATCAAATATGTCAACAGCCGACGCGGATAAAGTCAAAGTTACACCAACATCAAACGCGCTTAATGGAAACTTCTCTTTGAAAGTTTCGCAAATTGCTAAGAATGCAACCACCTCTAGCAGTTCAACTGTGCTTGGTGGTGCAGCTGCCGCAACAGACCCTTTAGCTGACGCTGATGCTACATTGAAGGTTACAGGTGAATTGGGAGCAGTAAATGTTGAAATTACCTATGGAGATAGTTTAAATAAAATTGTTTCCAAGATAAATGAAAAAACGTCGCTTTCTGGTGTGAAAGCGGTATACGATAAAATTTCAGATAAGATAACGCTGGTAAGCACTCAGACAGGCGAGGCTTCCACTATCAAAATCGTAGATGAAGACGGAACAAATCTTTTGCATGATAAATTAAAGCTTTCAACAGGCAGCACGCCGTATGAAACAACTTTAGTTAAGGGCCAAGACGCTAAGGTAGATTTAAACGGTTCTGGTGAGGTGACTATAAGAACCAACTCTTTTACATTAAGCAACATTAACTTTTCTTTAATGGTTGATCCAGGGACCCCGGCTAATGCATACACAGTTAATGGAACTGTAAATATGGATACAGACAAGATTGTTGAAACAATCAAAGGTGTTTTCGATAAATATAACGATATCATCTCTAAAATAAACGATAAATTAGGTGAAACCAAATATCGTTCCTACACACCTCTAACTAGTGCACAAAAAGAAAAAATGTCTGATTCCGATATTAAACTATGGGAAGAGAAAGCCAAATCGGGATTGCTGAAAGGTGATTCTATTTTAGGCGAAGGTATCGAGAAGATGAGACGAGCCTTAGCGAATTCGGTTTCCGGTATCCCTAATGGGCAGATCAATAATTTGGCAGATATCGGTATTACTACTGCCAGGTCTACAGGAGGCGCTAGCAGCTTAGCATATCTGGAAAAGGGTAAAATATATATTGATGAAGATAAATTAAGAAAGGCATTATCAGACTCACCAGACGAAGTTGTTGCATTGTTTACTAAAGACGGAGCCCGTAAAGCTGATGGTAAATTGGTATCTGGTAACGATGCTGGCGTAGGGACGCAACTATACGAAATTTTAAAGAATGATATGATTAGTGGACTTTCGCAAAAAACTCAAATTGTGCCAACAAGAAGCTATTTAAATATTCAGATTGATGACTATACAAGCCGTATTTCCAAAGCGGAATATGCTTTGACGGATTATGAACAAGGTTTATATAGCAAGTATGCTCAGATGGAAAAAGCGCTAAGCAAATTAAACTCCCAAGGGTCTCAACTAGCAAACTTTTTCCAGTCTAAATAACGGAGGGACCAGATGATTCAACCAGCCGCTCAAAGCTATAAGCAAAACCAAGTGGATACATCGTCGCCAGAAGAACTTACTCTAATGCTCTACGGTGGAGCGATTACATTTACCAAAAAAGCTAAACAAGCCATTTCGGATAAGAATTTGAATCAAGCACATCAATTTATTACCCGAGTACAGGATATTATCGATGAATTGATAATTACACTTGATAGAAAGTATCCGATCTCAGTACAGCTTTTAGCTCTTTATGATTACCTAAAGAGAAGGCTAATTGAGGCTAACATCTCAAAAGACGTGACTATTCTAGATGAGGTGGAAGGATTTTTGGTGGAGTTTCGTGATACTTGGAAACAAGCGATAGTATTAGCTCGAAGTCAAAGAAGTTAGGAAGCTGGCCTTATGGAACTAACAGAGAATTTGTTTCATCAGTTGATCGGCAAGACTGGTGAGCTTCTTCGGATATTTAAATCACCTGTAATGCCTGAGACTTTCGACGAAGTAGATGATTTGTTTGTTATTCGAGATGAGCTGTTAAAGCAGCTGGACAAAAACTTACAGCGTACTTCGAACGCCAATCAATATTCAATTTTATACGAAGAATGGCAAACACAAGAACTAGAATTACGGTCAATTGTGAAAGGTACTATACAAGAGTTGGACCAGAAGATCGAATCAGCTAAGAATCTCCACTCCCAGTCCCAATCCCAATCCAATTCTAATAAATACGATTCTTATTTAAAACAAATGCCGTATGGAGCATTTCTTGACAAAAAAAGATGAATGGTCTCGGTGAATCGGCAGAAAAGGGGATATTATGGAGATTCAAGCTTTTAATGAAAATTCGATTTTGCGGGATAAACCCGCCACTGCACCTGTTGAAAAGAAAACAGTTGAATCCAAAGAACATAAGACAGTAGTCGATAAACAACAAGAGCGAGAGTATAGCAAAGAAGAAGTGGTTAAAGAAGTCGAGGATCTTAACAAATGGTTGGATTCGAATACTTCGCACTTAAGATTTGTTCTACACGACAAACTTAATGAGTACTACGTTCAAATTATCAACGATAGCTCGAATGAAGTAGTGAAGGAGCTTCCTTCCAAGAAGGTAATGGATGCAGTTGCTGTTTTCAGAGAAAATCTTGGTTTAATAGTTGATAAAAAAATATAGCCCCTGTTTAGCGGGCTTTTTTCTTTCTCTTTTTTAAGAAAGGATTTGATCTAGTGCGAGTAGTTATTCGGGTTGATGCGTCAGTTCAAATAGGAACGGGGCACGTGATGCGGTGCTTGACCTTGGCCAACAAGCTGCGGGAAAATGGTGCGTCCGTACAGTTCATCTGTCGCGAATTTCCCGGTAATATTTGCTCTATTATCCAAGAAAATGGGTTTATTGTTCACAAACTGCCTCTTCCCACACAAAGATTTTCTCGTCATGGAGAAAGAGAACTGTATGAACAATGGCTTGGTGAAACGTGGGAAACAGATGTTGTTCAAACATGTGAAGTCGTAAACGCTGTTGAAAAGAAGTTTGACCTATTAGTTGTTGATCACTATGCTATTGATAACAGATGGGAAAGCCAGATTCGGTCATGCATATCACAAATTATGGTTATCGATGATTTAGCAAATCGCTCACACGATTGTGATCTATTGCTTGATCAGAATTTCTATGAAAATATGGAAACACGTTATGCGCATCTTCTTCCTGAACACTGTGTACAACTGCTTGGACCTAGCTATGCTTTATTACGTGAAGAGTTTATTGAAGCACAGAAGAATCCTCACGTGAGGGATGGATTTGTTCGAAGAATATTCGTTTTTTTCGGAGGTAGTGATCCGACAAATGAAACGGAAAAAGCATTAGAAGCGATTAAGTTACTGAATCGAGATGAGCTTACTGTGGATGTAGTTGTAGGGAATTCGAATCCAAACAGAGAGCGCATTCGTGAGTTATGTTCCCAAATAACGAACACTTATTTTCATTGTCAGATCAATAATATTGCTGAATTGATGGTAAAAGCAGATCTGGCTATAGGAGCGGGGGGATCCACTACTTGGGAGAGGTGTTCTGTTGGTTTGCCTACATTGACTGTAACAACCGCTGAGAATCAAGTGGAAGTGACAGATGCAGTTGCTAAAGTAGGAGCCATATATCATTTGGGTCACTACAACGATGTTAGTACTCACTCAATAGCAGATGCACTTCACCATTTGTTATTAGTTCCAGAGCTATTAGAGAGTATGAGTCGTACGGGATATCTTATTTTAGATAATTTTGAAACCGGAGGTTCTACTCGTATAGCTGAAATTATTTTAGCTAGGGAAGTTTTATGTTAAAATCCGATTGTGGGGTATAGCAGTGAATCCATTCAATTCATATCGTATTCGACCAATGTTGGAAGATGATTTGGCGATGGTATTACAATGGCGAAACTCAGATCGTGTTCGTACAAATATGTACTCAGAGGAGCTCATTAGCTGGGAAATCCATTGTACGTGGTTTTCGCGTATTCAGAAAAGTGATTCCATTAAATATTATGTCCTTGAGCACATCGACAAACCGATTGGTGTAGTAAACTTTACAGATATTGATCGTATCAACGGTATGTGTAATTGGGGATTTTATATAGGTGATAATGAAGCTCCACGCGGAAGTGGTACTGCCTTGGGTTTCCTTGGACTTGTAGAAGCCTTTGAGCATTTACATATTCGTAAAGTGTGTGCAGAAGTCATTGCATTTAACGATGCTAGCCTGAGGTTTCATAGAAAACTAGGGTTTACACAGGAAGGTAAGTTGTTTCGACATGTTTGGAAAAATAATAAATATGAGGACATTGTGCTTTTTGCCTGTTTTTCCGATCAGTGGGCTGCTTTAAAGGAAAAGCTTTTGATTGCGTACAGTTAAAGAATCAAATTTTATCACAAACAACGGGGTGCGTTATCATGCAAAATCCTGAAATTATTGTTGGTAACCGAAAAGTCGGTCCCAATCACCCACCATTCATCATTGCGGAGATGTCCGGTAACCATAATCAATCATTAGAACGCGCACTTGAAATTGTAGATGCAGCAGCACGAGCGGGTGCCCATGCATTGAAAATACAAACTTATACAGCAGATACAATGACTATTGATTCGGATCAAGCTGACTTTTTTATTAGGGATGCTAAGAGTTTATGGAATGGGCAGTCCCTTTACGGCCTATACCAACAAGCGCACACGCCATGGGAATGGCATAAAGCGATTTTTGATCGTTGTACAGAGCTTGGTATGATTGGATTTAGTACACCGTTTGATGAAACGGCTGTTGATTTCCTTGAGTCACTTAATGTGGCGTGCTACAAAATCGCTTCTTTTGAAAATACAGACATACCGCTTCTTCGTAAAGTTGCCTCAACGGGTAAACCAATTATTGCTTCAACGGGGATGGCAAGTGTTGCTGAGTTGGATGAGTTAGTGAAAACTGTACGTGAAGCGGGATGCAAGGATCTAGTTCTATTAAAATGTACGAGTTCTTATCCGGCTACACCTGAAAATTCGAATATCCGAACGATTCCACATATGCAGCAATTATTTAATATTCAAGTTGGTTTATCTGATCATACATTAGGTGTTGGTGTTGCGGTAGCAAGTGTTGCATTAGGAGCTACTGTAATCGAGAAGCATTTTACCTTGAGCAGAGCTGATGGTGGAGTAGATAGCGCATTTTCTCTTGAGCCTGCTGAAATGCATAGCTTGGTTGAAGAAACGGAGCGCGCATGGCAGGGACTAGGTGCGATATCGTATGGCGTTAGCGAGAAAGAAAAAAACTCATTGAAGTTCCGTAGGTCTCTGTACGTGGTTAAGGATATGAAAGTCGGTGAAACTTTTACAACAGACAATCTACGTGTCATACGTCCCGGCCTTGGGCTTCCTCCCAAATACATTGACTTACTTTTAGGCAAAACGGTTAAGAAGGATATATCAAGAGGGACGGCTGTAACACTAGATATGATTTTATAAATTTGCGCTCTATAACAGATGAGGCTTTATCCGAGAGAGGACGATATAGATGAATGTTTTAGTTACGGGCGGTGCCGGTTTTATTGGCAGATGGGTTGTAAAAAGACTATTAGACGACGGTCAACGAGTTTGGGTATTGGATGATTTATCAAACGGTGAAGAATCCAATATTGCCGAGTTCACCTCTCATCCGGGTTTTCAAAAATTCGTACATGGCGATATTAAGAGTGAAGAAACACTTGCTCAACTGTTTGAAAATAAGTTCGATGTTTGCTATCACCTGGGCGCTAGTATTAACGTACAGGATAGCATTGATGATCCGCGCACTACGTTTAATAACGACACACTAGGTACCTTTTATGTGCTGGAACAATGTCGTAAGCATCAAGTAAAAATAGTATTTATGAGTACTTGTATGGTCTATGATCGCTGTCTAGATGAAACAGGTATAACAGAAATACATCCAATCAAGCCGGCATCTCCTTATGCTGGAGCCAAAATTGCAGCGGAAAATATGGTGCTGTCTTACTTCTATGCTTATGATTTGCCGGCAGTTGTGGTCCGCCCTTTTAATACGTATGGCCCTTTTCAAAAGTTTGGCGGTGAGGGTGGTGTAGTTGCCATTTTCATTAAGAAAAAGCTGAAGGGTGAGACGCTGCACATTTATGGCGAGGGAACTCAGACTCGGGACTTATTGTTTGTAGATGATTGCGCAAGGTTTGTTGTAGAAGCCGGGTATTCGAATAAAGTAGATGGACACATCGTTAATGCCGGTCTTGGCTATGATATCTCAGTGAATGATTTGGCGAAGTTGATCGTTGAAGACGAGAGCAGAATCGAACACGTGGAACATATTCATCCGCAAAGCGAAATTCAAAAGCTTTTATGTAATTCTTCCAAAGCCAAACAACTGCTCGGCTGGGAACCGCAAACGTCCTTGAAGGAAGGCTTGAAATTAACAGAAGAATGGATTAAAACCATTTTGTAATCATAGGGGCTGATGTGTGGTCATGGACTGCATCTCAGCCCGTTTCATAACTATCGGAGGTGTTCCGCTTGCTAAATAAATTAAATACCCAGTTAGCCATTCTAGGTGGACAACCCGTCCGAACATCATTACTTCCTTATGGCCGACAATGGATCGATGAAGCAGATATTGAAACGGTTGTTCAAACACTGAAATCCCCCTTCCTGACACAAGGCCCCAAAATTAAAGAGTTTGAGGAAGCGGTTGCTCAGTACGTGGGGGCCAAATATGCGGTTGCCTTTTCGAATGGGACAGCGGCGCTTCATGGTGCATGTTTTGCTGCCGGAATTGGTGAAGGCGACGAGGTTATTACAACGCCTATGACCTTTGCCGCTAGCGCGAATTGTGTTCGTTACTGCGGCGGGGAAGTCGTATTTGCTGATATTGAAGCAGATACGTATAATATCGATAAATATAAGATAAAAGATGTTCTTACTTCTAAAACGAAAGCAATTATTGCAGTTGACTTCACGGGGCAGCCTGTTGATCTGGACGAGATTATGGATCTTGCACGGGATCGGAAGATTATCGTGATTGAAGACGCCGCGCATTCCCTTGGTGCCGAATATAAAGGGCGCAAAGTGGGGGCGATTGCGGATATGACTATGTTTAGCTTTCATCCGGTGAAACACGTAACCACTGGTGAAGGTGGCGTAATTACAACAAATTCGGCTGAATTATACGAGAAGCTTCTTTTGTTCCGCAGTCATGGTATTACACGTGACCAAGATTTGCTTGAGTTAAAGAATGAAGGTGATTGGTATTACGAAATGCATGAATTAGGATTTAATTATAGAATGACAGATATCCAGGCCGCTTTAGGAAGCTCACAATTAGGGAAGCTTGATGGTTTTGTCAAGAGAAGGAAGGAGATTGCCAAGCAATATTCCGAAGCTTTCGCTAAGAATTCTACCATTATTACCCCTGCTCAAAAGCCAGATCACGATTCAAGTTGGCATCTCTATATCATTCAGCTTAAACTAGATGAGCTTACCGCAGGAAGAAAAGAAGTGTTCGACGCGTTACGCAAAGAGAATATCGGAGTTAATGTTCACTATCTCCCAGTTCATTATCATCCTTATTATAAAAAACTTGGTTATAAAAAGGGGATTACCCCTACTGCAGAAGCGTTATACGAAGGAATTATTTCACTTCCGTTGTTTCCTGCGATGTCAGATTCCGATATTCAAGATGTTGTAAATGCTGTGGAGAAAGTGGTAGCTCATTACCGTAAATGATATGGAAAGAATTATATAGAACGGAAAAGCTTCTTGTCGCGGCAAGAGGCTTTTCGTATTCTAGGTATTTTATTATGACTGTGGACAAGTAACTCCGCAATTAATCTGGGTGTGTATAAACCAACCGCGTTGTAGCGAGTTGTTCTAAATAAACCTCATTTGTCCTGTGGATAATGTGTACAAAGTTGTGCATAACTTTGTTAATAAAGTGTAAAGAAGCCCGCCACGACAAGTTTCTACAAATTTTTCACTTATCCACGACTTGTATATACGTGAATTTTCTAAATATTTAATTTATTGTTAACTTTGAAATTGACAGGTCAAGCACAGGGGTGATATAGTCAAAAAGTAAGGGCTTACATTTTTAAGACGAAGGGATTGTGTACGTTATGCAAGGTAAAGTGAAATGGTTTAACGCGGAAAAAGGTTATGGTTTCATTGAACGTGAAGATGGTGGGGATGTGTTCGTGCATTTCTCAGCGATTCAATCCGAAGGGTTCAAAACGCTGGACGAAGGGCAAGCTGTTGAGTTTGACATCGTAGAAGGCGCACGTGGACCACAAGCAGCTAACGTAAGCAGACTATAACCATTCGGTACGAGGTACCGCTTGTATACATCTAAGAGCACACTCTAGGAAATAATCCTAGGGTGTTTTTTTTGCACAACTTAGCGCGGAATTTAAAGGAATTATGAAGATGAGGGTGGAATGTAGTATACTGTAAGTAAGGAAGGGAGATGTTTAACTATGATGATTAGCATACGCGGAGAACACCTTGAAGTAACTGAAGCCCTTAGGGACTATGTGGACAAGAAATTGACCAGACTTGAGAGGTATTTTGAAGCCCCCCTTACATCTGATGTACAAGTGAAATTAAGCGTGATTAAAGGGCTGCAATCCATTGAGGTTAGCATTCCACTGACGGGCGTGCTGCTCCGAGCTGAGGAACGCAATACAGATATGTATGCTTCCATTGATTTAGTTGTGGACAAGTTGGAACGCCAAATTCGCAAACACAAAACGAGAACAAACCGCAAAATTCGCCAAGAGGGCGGCAAGCGTGACCTATTTAAAGTTGAAACTTCCGCTGTCACCTATGTGGATGAGGAAGAAGATTTTGAATTGGTTCGGAACAAACGCTTTGATTTGAAACCGATGGATGTGGAAGAAGCAATTCTTCAAATGAACATGGTTGGGCATAGCTTCTTTGTTTTCTCCAATATGGACACAGACACGGTAAATGTCGTTTATAAACGTAACGATGGTAAATACGGACTTATAGAACCAGCTATTTAAGAAATTTAGCCCTTATACTTTCCCTCAAAATGAGCTTGATTCGATTCTGTCGAATTAAGCTTTTTTATATGCATTCATTTTAAACTTCGAATCAATACTACTTAAATAAGCAAGAAGCTGATCTTTTTACAGGATATGGACAGTTTATAAGTAAGTAGGCATGAGCGTTTGTTGCGGCAAGGCTGTCAAAAGTGGTACAATTTAAGGATACGAATGCAATAGAAAGGGGTTCACCGATGCTAGGACTAGTGAAGAAAATTTTTGGTGATTCCAATGAACGGGAAATTAAACGGATGCTTAAAGCGGTTGATTACATCAATGAGCTTGAGGCTACTATTAAGCCGCTATCCGATGAAGAGTTAAGAGGCAAGACAGTTGAGTTCAGAAACCGCTTGGAAAAAGGCGAGGAACTGGATGATTTGCTGCCGGAAGCTTTTGCTGTAGTTAGAGAAGCGGGTTTGCGTGTACTGGGTAAACGTCATTATGATGTTCAACTTATCGGAGGTATGGTGCTGCATGAAGGCCGTATCGCGGAGATGAGAACAGGGGAAGGGAAAACGCTCGTTGGAACGCTCCCTGTATATTTGAACGCTTTGCTTGGCAAAGGGGTTCATGTGGTTACGGTCAATGACTATTTGGCACAGCGGGATAGCGGCGAAATGGGCCAAATCTACGAGTTCCTTGGTTTGACGGTTGGGGTAAATCTGCATGATTTGTCTCACGAAGAGAAACAAGCTGCTTATGCTTGTGATATTACGTATGGAACGAATAACGAATATGGTTTCGACTATCTTCGTGACAACATGGTGCTTTACAAAGAACAAATGGTTCAGCGGCCGCTTTATTTTGCGGTTATCGATGAGGTTGATTCCATCCTAGTCGATGAGGCGAGAACACCGTTGATTATTTCCGGACAAGCTGCGAAGTCTACGGATTTGTATTACGCGGCTGACCGTTTCGTGAGCACATTAAAAGTAGAAGAAGATTACACGATAGATATTAAAGTGCGCTCAGTGGCACTTACAGAAGAAGGGGTAGCGAAGGCGGAGCGAGCTTTCGGTATCGAGAACTTATTCGATCATCAGAATGTGAATATTAATCATCACGTGACCCAAGGGCTTAAAGCACGTTTCATTATGAAACGCGATGTGGATTATGTGGTACAAGATGACGAAGTCATGATTGTTGATGAATTTACAGGCCGTATTATGACAGGCCGTCGTTATAGCGATGGGCTGCACCAGGCGATTGAAGCCAAAGAGCAGCTGCAAGTTCAGAATGAGAGCATGACGCTCGCAACGATTACGTTCCAGAACTATTTCCGGATGTACCGCAAGCTGGCGGGGATGACGGGGACAGCGAAGACGGAAGAGGAAGAGCTGAAGAAGATTTATGGTCTTGAAGTTATCATTGTTCCGACGAACCGTCCGATGATCCGTAAGGATATGCCGGATGTGGTGTACAAGTCAGAAATGGGTAAATTCAGAGCAGTTGTTGAGCAAATCTTAGAGCGTCATAAGCTGAATCAACCGGTTCTAGTCGGTACCGTTTCAATTGAGAATTCCGAGGTCTTATCGGATATGCTCAAGAAGAAAGGTGTTCAGCACAAAGTATTGAATGCGAAGTATCATGCGGAGGAAGCTGAAATTGTAGCACGCGCAGGCCAACCGGGCTCTGTGACGATTGCGACGAACATGGCGGGCCGCGGTACGGACATTGTGCTTGGTGAAGGCGTACATGACGCAGGCGGACTGCATATTATAGGTACAGAACGTCATGAAAGCAGACGGATCGATAACCAGCTGCGTGGACGCGCAGGCCGTCAAGGTGACCCTGGTTCTTCCCAGTTCTACCTCTCCCTAGAGGATGAACTGATGAAACGCTTTGGCGCGGAAAATATCATGGCGATGATGGACCGCCTCGGGATGGAAGAAGATCAGCCGATCGAGAGCAAATTAATTTCCCGCGCAGTAGAATCGGCGCAAAAACGCGTAGAGGGCAACAACTTCGACGTACGTAAAGTCGTTCTGCAATACGATGATGTAATGAATCAACAGCGTGGTATTATCTATAAACAACGTCGCGAGCTTCTGGAGTCCGACAACATTCGTGAAGTCATCGAAGGTATGATTACTTCTGTGATTGAGCGCGTGGTGAAAGCGCACTGTCCGGAGGAGCAGATTCCGGAAGAGTGGGAAATTCAAGAAGTGGCTAACTTCGTGAACAACAATTTGCTGCATGATGATGCACAAATTACGGATCAAGATCTGTGGGGCAAAGAGCAAGAAGAGATTATTGAATTTATTCAAGCTCTTGTCAGCAAACGATACGATGAGCGTGAAGAAGAAATCGGCGCTGAATTCATGCGTGAATTCGAGAAGGTTGTCGCTCTTCGTGCGGTAGACAGCAAATGGATGGATCATATTGATGCCATGGATCAGCTTCGCCAAGGTATCCACCTTCGTGCATACGGCGGTACGGATCCGCTTCGTGAATACCAATTTGAAGGCTTCGAAATGTTCCAGGAGATGATTGACAACATCCGCGAAGAAGTCGCGATGTACATCATGAAAGCTCACGTTCAAAGCAACCTGGAGCGCCAAGCGGTAGCCGAAGGTCAAGCGGTGGATACGAAGAACGAAGCTGGCGGCAAGAAACCATTGGTGCGCGGCGAAGAGCAGCGTATCGGGCGCAATGACCCATGTCCTTGCGGCAGCGGGAAGAAGTTCAAACAGTGCCATGGCCAAGGCAGCTAAGCAGGATTACCGGGCTGCGGCTAATTAACCCGAATTGTAGGGGCACAAGAGAATAAAGAGGTGTAAGACATGCTGGAACCAGAAGTAAAACAAGACTTGAGAGAAACAGCGAAGCGACTAACCGAATTACGGGGGTCTCTTTGACTTAGATCATAAGTTGGAAGCGATCGGTGATTTTGAGGAAAAAATGGGGGCGCCGGACTTCTGGGACGATAACGAACGTGCCCAGAAGACCATCGCCGACCTCAACGTCATCAAAAGTGTCGTTGATGAATTCAATGGCTTCTCGAACGCGTTCGATGACCTGCAGGTCATGGTCGAGCTCGAGGAAGAGGAAGCCGATGCGGGGTTGGCGGCCGACATTGAGGATGGCATCGCCGCACTTAAGAAGAAGCTCGAAACGTTCGAGCTTGGTTTATTGCTGAATCAGCCGTATGACCGGCTGAATGCTATTCTTGAGCTGCATCCCGGTGCCGGCGGCACCGAGTCGCAGGACTGGGCGGAGATGCTGCTGCGCATGTACCGCCGCTGGGCGGAGAAGCGGGGCTACAAAGTCGAGGTCCTCGACTATTTGCCCGGCGACGAAGCCGGCGTGAAAAGCGTCACGCTGCAGATCACAGGCTTCAACGCCTACGGCTATTTGAAGGCGGAGAAGGGCGTGCATCGGCTCGTCCGCATCTCGCCGTTCGATGCCTCAGGAAGGCGTCACACGTCCTTCGTGTCGTGCGACATCATGCCGGAGATTGAGGACGATACAGAGGTTGAGATCCGCACCGAGGATCTCAAAATCGATACGTATCGTGCCAGCGGCGCCGGCGGTCAGCACATCAACACCACGGATTCGGCCGTGCGGATTACGCACATGCCAACCGGTGTCGTGGTGAGCTGTCAGCAAGAGCGCTCGCAGATCAAGAACCGCGAGAAAGCGATGAAAATGCTCCGCTCCAAGCTGTATGAGAAGAAGATCGAAGCGAACTTAAAGCATCTGGCTGAGATTCGCGGCGAGCAATCTGACATTGGCTGGGGCAGCCAAATTCGTTCCTATGTGTTTCATCCCTATAGCATGGTCAAAGATCACAGAACTTCGGCGGAGACAGGTAATGTAGGCGCGGTAATGGATGGAGATCTCGATACGTTCATTGATGCTTATCTACGTCATCAGATTCGGAAGCCGGATAGTGAAGTGTAGTTGGAACAGGGCGCATTGTGTTGCGCTCAGGAAAACTGCGCATACCTGAAGCCATAGACGATCATCCTACACCTTAGAAGGTGTAGGATTTTTTGTGAGAGGAGGGCTGCTCGTGCCCAGAAAAGAACCGAGGATACGGATCGGAAGTCCTTCCCATACCGTATTGGAATATACGTTATTAGTTATTGGCTCGCTTATCATGGCTGCGAGTTTTAATAGTTTCTTGAATCCAAATCAGATTGCCACTGGAGGGGTTTCGGGGATTTCAACCATCGTGCAGCATATGACGAATCTGAACCCTGCGATCACACAGTGGGCATTAAATATACCCATTTTCCTATTGGCGCTGTGGTTGCTGGGTGGGCAGTTTGGGGTGAAGGCTGCGGTTGGATCGGTTATTTTTCCACTATGCGTGCTTGTTACCAGCCATCTAGGTGTGCCTACGGAGAATCCTTTATTAGCGGCCGTCTATGGAGGGATGGGAGTCGGACTTGGGTTAGGCATCGTTTTTCGCGGACGGGGTTCGACGGGTGGATTGGGTTTGGCTGCTCAAATCCTCCATAAATACTCCGGTTTAAGCCTAGGTTTTTCAGTAGCCGTTTTTGATGGTTTAGTCATTATAAGCTCAGCTTTGATTTTCACACCGGAGAATGCGCTTTATGGCATGATCGGTTTGTTTGTCACAACGAAAACGATAGATGTCGTACAACTAGGCTTCAACTATGCCAAAGTAGCCTTTATCATTTCGGATCATACGGAGGCTATTCGCAAAGCGATTTTATATGATTTGGATCGGGGACTTACCGAGTTGAATGGATCGGGAGGATTCACAGGGGAATCCCGCACGGTTATGATGGTGGTCGTGAAACAGAACGAGGTTAGCCGTTTGAAAACATTAGTGCAATCGGTGGACCCGCAAGCTTTTGTCATTTTGAGTGAAACGAATGAGGTGCTGGGCGAGGGTTTCAAGAGACATGCCTAGCTTAGGGAATAGTGGAGGAAAGCCGCACTCGAGTGCGGCTTTTTTTTGGATTGGGGGAAGCGACGGGGGATCGGGTGTGTTTTGTGTATAACTATACTCAATTGCAAATAACTTGTGGGCAAATTGTGGATAAGCTGTGGATAAGGCTAATAGTTACCCACATTCGAGCCAAATCGTCTAGCTCACATAGACAAAATTTGCTTGTTTACTGCTCGTTTTGGGATAATAGAAGCAATCCGTAATATGACGCTGTTTTCGAGGTTTTTTTATGCAATTGATGCGTGAATTTGATGCATATTATGTATATTTCTGCGGAGATAACCGGTTTGCGCAGGACTTTGCGATAAATCCAAAAAGTCCTTGAAAAGACGTGATAAAAAACCGATTTATTGTCAAAAAACGCACGAAAAAATTGATTGAGTTATTATGTATACGACTGTATAATAATACATATATTTTGAGGACGTCTGGGGGAAATTCAAATGAGTCATGGCATAAGAGCGGCTATTATTGGCGCCACAGGGTACGGTGGTGCAGAGTTAATTCGTTTATTGCAGGCGCACCCGTTAGTTCAAGTAACTTCGGTGATCTCGACTTCGAATGCCGGAGCACCGCTTGCGGAGCATTTTCCACATTTGCAGGAAATCGTTCTGGATGTGCTTGATGTATTGGATGTTGACCTTATCGCAGGTAAAGCAGATGTTGTTTTCCTGGCAACGCCAGCGGGTGTGAGTGCAGAGCTTTCACCGAAATTATTGGCAGCTGGATTGAAAGTGATCGATATTTCCGGAGATTTGAGATTGAAGTCGTCTGCGGATTATGAGAAATGGTACAAAAAACCGGCTGCTTCCGAAGAGGCGCTGGCTCGTTCGATCTACGGTCTGTCCGAAGTGTTCGGAGACGAAGTGAAAGGGAGCGATCTGATCGCGAACCCTGGTTGTTATCCAACAGCTACGCTGCTTGGTCTGGTACCTGCTGTTGCAGCGGGTTGGATCGACCCTTCAACGATTATTATTGATGCTAAATCCGGCGTTTCCGGTTCTGGCCGAGGCGTGAGTTTGGGTGTTCATTATTCCGAAGTGAATGAGAATTTAACCGCATATAAAGTGAATAAACATCAGCATATTCCGGAAATTGAGCAAGCGCTTAGTCGGATTGCCGGCAAGCCGGTGATTACGACGTTCACCACGCACCTTGTGCCGATGACTCGTGGAATTATGGCTACGATGTATGCCTCTGTGAATGGGGAGCATACGCTGGAAGATTTCGTAGAGCTGTATAGCCAGTATTATGAAGGCAGGAAGTTTGTGCGTATTCGCAAGAATGGCAAACTGCCTTCTACGAAAGAAGTTTTCGGCTCGAATTATTGTGACATCGGTTTTGCTGTGGATGAACGTACAGGACGTGTGACCATTGTTTCGGTCATTGATAATGTGGTGAAAGGCGCCGCAGGTCAGGCGATTCAGAACTTAAATATTATGCAGGGCTGGGACGAAACGACAGGGCTGTTGTTCGCACCGGTGTATCCATAACGCGAAGATGAGGATAGGTGAAGAACGAACATGCTAGAGCAAGGTAGCTTTACTGTCGTGCCAGAGGGCACGGTTACGACGCCGAAAGGCTTTCGTGCAGGCGGTCTGCACTGTGGATTGAAGAAGACGGAGCGCTATGATTTGGGCGCAATCGTCTGTGAAGTGCCAGCAGCGGCGGCGGGCGTGTACACGCTGAATGCATTCCAGGCGGCGCCGCTTCGCGTGACGCAAGAAAGCATCGCGCACAGCGGTAAGCTGCAGGCGATGATCGTCAACAGCGGCAACGCCAATGCGTGCACCGGCGAGCAAGGCGAGCAGGACGCGCGCGCGATGCGAGCCGCCAGCGCGAAGGCGCTAGGCGTGGCGGAACATCACGTCGGCGTGACGAGCACAGGCGTCATCGGCGAGTTATTGCCGATGGGCAAGGTGCTCAGCGGCATCGAGCAGCTGCCGGGCCGTGTGAAAGCAGACGGCGGCGAAGACTTCTGCCAATCGATCCTGACAACGGATCTTACGCAGAAGATGACGTGTGTCCGTGTTGTGGTAGGCGGCAAGGAAGTCCATATTGCCGGGGCAGCCAAGGGTTCGGGGATGATTCACCCGAACATGGCGACGATGCTCGGTTTCATGACAACCGACGCGCCGATTGAGAGCGTACACCTGCAGCAATTGCTGAGCAGGATTACGGACAGCACCTTCAACATGATCACCGTTGACGGAGATACTAGCACCAACGACATGGTCGTGGTGATGGCTAGCGGGCTGGCCGGCGGCGAAGCTTTGAATCCGGAGCATCCGGATTGGGAAGCGTTCGCGGCAGGGTTCCAGTACGTTGGCGAATACCTCGCCAAAGCGATTGCGCGCGACGGCGAAGGCGCGACGAAGCTGATCGAGACGACGGTAGTCGGCGCGGAGAGCGATGAGGCGGCTCGCAAGATCGTCAAGTCGATCATCGGATCTAGCCTGGTGAAGTCGGCTGTATACGGAGCTGACGCCAACTGGGGTCGGATCATTGCTGCTGTCGGTTACTCCGGCCAGCCGGTGAACGTAAACACGGTCGATATTCGTCTTGGCGATATCGCGGTGTTGGAGCAGTCTCGTCCAGTGAAGTTTGACGAGGAAGCGGCGCTTGTTTATTTGAAAACAGATACGATTCAAATTCACGTGAATTTGCATATGGGCACTGGCAAGGCAACAGGCTGGGGCTGCGATTTGACATATGATTATGTGCGGATCAATGCGGCTTATCGCACATAAGAAAGCAAAGGGGAACGAACGGCTGTGAAGAACAATTGTTTTGTGATGAAGTGCGGCGGGAGCACGCTTGCGGCTTTGCCGTCCAGCTTTTTTGAAGATATGCGTCAGCTTCAAGAGGAAGGCATCGTGACTGTCATCGTACACGGCGGCGGACCTGCCATCTCGGAGACGCTGGGGAAGCTCGGCATTGAGTCTGGATTCGTGAACGGTCTGCGGGTGACGAGTGAAGCGGTGTTGGACGTTGTGGAGATGGTGCTTTCCGGCCAGATCAATAAGGAAATTGTCCGCCGCATTCAATTGACGGGTGCAGCAGCGCTCGGGTTGTCCGGTGTAGATGGACATTTGATCGAAGCGAAGCCGGTGGCGAATAGTCACGAGGTAGGTCTGGTTGGCGATGTAACCAAGGTTAACGCTGAATTGATTCAGGGAATCGTGAATATGGGCTATATACCTGTCATTGCACCGGTGGGACTTGGCGCAGATGGCGGGCAGCGTTACAACATCAATGCGGATACGGCAGCTGGAGCTGTTGCATCTCATCTCGGTGTTGAGCAGATGGTTGTTGTGACAGACGTTCCAGGCATCATGAAGACGGTGGACGGCGAGAAGCAGGTGCTGCCGGTTGTAAGTGTAGCAGAGATTGAAGACATGATCGTAAGCGGTGAGATCTACGGGGGCATGATCCCTAAGGTCCGTGCAGCGATTGCTTGTATACAGGGTAAGGTGCAGGAAGTTGTTATCGTGAATGGTTCTGAGCCGAATGTGCTGAGCAAAGTGCTGAAAGGCACCGGTATTGGTACACGGATTGTGCGTTAGCATGATTTACGCGCTTAAAGTGTGCGAATCCACGCTTTAAGCGGTATGCGAGAAGCCGTAAGGCTGATGAAATAGCAGCAATTATCTATAGGACATCACTTAAAGAATCGTAATCAATACGCACAAAAGTGCGCATTGGAATAACCACTAAGGAGGGAATGTACATGACAGAAACGGGAAAAAGCTCGCTCTTTCCAACTTACGCCAGATATCCGATTACATTGGTGAAGGGGGAAGGCAGCCGACTGTGGGATGACACAGGCAAGGAGTACATCGATTTGATGAGCGGTATCGCGGTGACGAACCTCGGACACGCGCCTCAAGCGGTGAAAGAGAAGCTAGTTGAACAACTGGATCAGCTTTGGCATGTGAGCAATCTTTTTCATATTCCGAATCAGGAAAAGTTGGCCACTTTGCTTACGGATAACAGCTGTGCGGACGCGGTATTTTTCTGTTCAACGGGTGCGGAAGCGAATGAAGCAGCGATCAAATTAGCGCGTCGCTACTCGCAGAAGGTGCTCAACAATGGTCGGTATGAGATTATCACGTTCAACATGTCGTTCCACGGACGTACGTTGGCTACACTGACCGCCACAGGTCAGGAGAAAGTAAAGGAAGGCTTCCATCCGCTTCCTGGCGGTTTCGTTTATGCGCCTTATAACGATATCGAGGCTGTACGCAGTCTCGTGAATGATAAAACATGTGCGATCATGCTCGAAATGGTTCAAGGCGAAGGCGGCGTTCTGCCGGCTGATCCGGAATTCGTGAAGCAGATTGCCGAGCTGTGCAAACAAGAGAATTTGCTGTTGATTGTGGATGAAATCCAAACAGGTATCGGACGTACGGGCAAATTATTCGCATATGAACACTACGGCGTGGAGCCGGATATTTTCACTTTGGCCAAAGGTCTTGGCGGTGGTTTCCCGATTGGTGCTATGCTGGGCAAAGCGCATTTGGCTGAAGCTTTCAGCGCTGGCAGTCACGGCTCGACATTCGGTGGAACACCGATTGCTACGGCTGCGGCTCATGCGGCGTTGGACACGATTATTTCGGAGAAATTGCCTGAACGCGCGGCAGCATTAGGCGAGTACACGGTGAAGAAGCTGGAAAGCAAGCTTGCCGGCAATCCATTAATCGCGAAGATTCGCGGTGTTGGACTTCTTATCGGTATCGAATGCACTCAACCAGCTGGAGACATTATCAGTGAGATTCACAAACAAGGTGTGCTGGTTATTCCGGCAGGGCCGAACGTGATTCGTTTGGTGCCGGCTTTGACGATACCGCAAGCAGATTTAGATCAAGCACTCGACGTAGTGTGCGGTGTCCTCTCCCAGAAGGCATCGACCATCAGCAGCATTTAGACAGAGTTAAACGCAGAGAGGTTGGATGAAATGAACAGTACCTTACAAGAAGAAATGGCTGCCCAACTGAAGGGCAAAGATTTTCTTGCTTTGGTTGATTATACACCGGAAGAAATCGAATACTTAATTCACTATGGTATTGAGCTTAAACGCAAGCAGAAGGCCAGAGAGCCTCATGCTGTCTTAGCGGGTAAAACGCTGGGGATGATTTTCGAGAAATCATCGACGCGTACGCGTGTATCTTTTGAAGTTGGGATGTACCAGCTCGGAGGTCAGGCGTTATTTTTAAGCAAAAATGACCTGCAGCTTGGACGCGGAGAAACCGTTTGGGATACGGCGCAAACGTTGTCGCGTTACCTTGATGGCATTATGATTCGTACTTATGAACATCGTAAAGTGATCGATCTTGCGCGTGGATCAACGGTTCCAGTTATCAATGGGCTGACTGATTATGCGCACCCTTGCCAAGTGATGGCCGATTATCAAACGGTTCTGGAGAAGAAAGGCCGCTTGAAAGGGATTAAGGTTGCTTACATCGGTGATGGCAACAATATGGTTCATTCCCTGATGATGGGCGCGAGCAAACTGGGCATGGACTTCGCGATTGCTTCACCGGAAGGGTATGACCCGGACCAGGAAGTGATTCAGATTTCCAAGGAAAATGCTGCGCAATCCGGCGGCAGCGTGCTGCTTACGCGCGATCCGCGCGAAGCGATTGAGAATGCCGATATCGTCTATACCGACGTATGGGCAAGCATGGGCTTTGAAGCGGAGCAGCAGGAACGCGAAGTCGCTTTCAAAAATTTCCAAATCAACGAAGCGCTTGTGAAGTATGCGAAACAAGATTACTTGTTCATGCACTGCTTGCCAGCCCATCGTGGGGAAGAAGTGAGCGAGGGCGTTATTGATGGCGCGCATTCGATCATTTTTGACCAAGCAGAGAATCGTCTTCATGCGCAAAAGGCTATTATGGCCGCGACAATGATATAATTGCTAGCAATCAACAGAATTAGAAACGGAGAGATTAGTAGACATGGCTAAGGAAAAAATCGTACTCGCTTATTCCGGCGGACTGGATACATCGGTAATTTTGAAATGGTTAAAAGAGACTTATGACGCGGAAATCATCGCTTTCACAGCGGATATCGGGCAAAAAGATGAGCTCGACGGTCTGGAAGAAAAAGCGCTGAAAACCGGCGCATCCAAAATCTACATCGACGACCTGCGCGATGAATTCGCGAAGGATTTCATCAACCCGATGTTCCAAGCGGGCGCTCTGTATGAAGGACAATACCTGCTCGGCACGAGCATTGCGCGTCCGTTGATCGCGAAGCGCATGGTCGAGATCGCCCGCGCTGAAGGCGCAACAGCGATTGCGCATGGCGCAACCGGCAAAGGGAACGACCAAGTGCGCTTCGAGCTTACAGCAGCGGCGCTGGCGCCTGAGCTGTCCGTTATCGCGCCTTGGCGTTTGGAGCAATTCCGCGAGGAGTTCCCAGGCCGCGCAGAGATGATCGCCTATGCCGAGAAGCATGGCATTCCGGTGACGGCATCGGCGGCGAAGCCGTATTCCACAGACCGCAACCTGCTGCACATCTCCTTCGAGAGCGGCATGTTGGAGGATCCTTGGTTCGATGCTGCACATGACGACAACAAAGGCATGTACGTCTTGAGCGTAGCTCCAGAAGACGCTCCGAATGAAGCGGAATACATTGAGCTTGAGTTCGATAAAGGTGACTGTGTAGCGATCAACGGAGCCAAATTGACTCCGCTGCAAGTGATGGAAACTTTGAATGAAATCGGCGGCAAGCACGGCATTGGTCGTGTGGACATGGTTGAGAATCGTTTCGTTGGCATGAAGAGCCGCGGCGTGTACGAAACTCCGGGCGGTACGATCCTTTTCACGGCTCACCGCAAAATGGAATCCCTCACGATGGATCGTGATGTGATGCACCTTCGTGATTCCTTGATTACGAAATATGCGACACTGGTTTACAACGGCTTCTGGTTTGCCCCTGAGCGTTTGGCGATTCAAGCGCTTGTGGCAGAAAGCCAAAAGAACGTTTCAGGTACAGTGCGTTTGAAACTATACAAAGGCAATGTAATCGGCGCTGGCGTCAAAAGCCCAGTATCCCTATACAACCCAGATATTGCAACGATGGAAGCAGATCCGACGAAAGCATACGATCAAGGCGATGCAACTGGTTTCATCCGCTTGAACGCGCTTCGTTTGAAAGTATCTTCCGGCGTGGAGCAAAACGCGAAGAAATAAGTTCGCAGTCTTTCAAGGGCTTTCCCACTGTGGAAAGCCTTTGGGCTGTCCATTAGAGAGGGGTAGTGCAACGTGTCAAAGCTTTGGGGTGGACGATTTACGAAGCAAACCGACCAATTGGTCGAAGAATATACAGCATCGATTACATTTGATAAAGAGTTGGCTGAGGAAGATATTCAAGGCAGCTTGGCGCATGTGACGATGCTGGGCAAATGCGGTATTTTGCCTGCTGAAGACGTAGAGAAGATCAAAGACGGCCTGCTGCAAGTCCAAGGTATGATCCGCCGCGGCGAACTCGAGTACACGATTCAGAATGAAGATATTCATATGAATATCGAGAAAACACTAATCGACCTGATTGGTCCTGTTGGCGGCAAGCTGCATACGGGCCGCAGCCGCAATGATCAAGTGGCAACGGATATGCATCTTTACCTGCGCAAGCGGGTTGTTGAGTTTGTCGGACATCTGATCAAGCTGCAGGAAGCACTGATCGACCAAGCCAAAAACAACATTGATACGATTGTTCCGGGTTATACGCATCTACAGCGTGCGCAGCCGATCCTCTTCGCACATCACTTGATGGCCTACGTCAGCATGTTCCAGCGCGACTTGGAGCGCTTGCAGGACAGCTACAAGCGCGTAGATATTTTGCCGCTTGGCGCTGGCGCGCTCGCCGGCACGACGTTCCCGATCGACCGCCATTTCGTGGCGGAGCAGCTCGGGTTCGGACGCGTGTACGAGAACTCCCTGGATGCGGTCAGCGACCGCGATTTCATCCTGGAGTTCCTCTCTAACGCGTCCATGATCATGATGCACCTTTCTCGCTTCAGCGAGGAGATGGTGCTGTGGTCTTCGACCGAGTTCGCGTTCGTCGAGCTCGACGATGCTTTCTGTACCGGCAGCTCGATCATGCCGCAGAAGAAGAACCCGGACGTGGCGGAGCTCGTCCGCGGCAAAACCGGCCGCGTCTACGGCAACTTGTTCGGTCTGATGACCGTGCTCAAGTCGCTGCCGCTGGCTTACAACAAGGACATGCAGGAAGACAAAGAAGGCATGTTCGACACCGTGCGCACCCTGCAAGGGGCGCTGCAATTGTTCGCTCCGATGGTCGCTACGATGAAGGTCAACACGGATCGTATGAGACAAGCGGTTAACCAAGATTTCTCCAACGCTACGGATATCGCAGATTACCTTGTTAACAAAGGTCTGCCTTTCCGCCAAGCGCACGAAGTGATCGGTAAAACCGTTTTGCACTGCATCCAGAACCACAAATATTTGCTCGATATGAGCATCGAGGAATTCAAAACGTTCTCAGAACTGTTTGAATCCGATATTTATCAAGTTTTACAACCGGAGCAAGTGGTCAATGCGCGTAATGTCTTTGGTGGAACAGCAAGCAACCAAGTGACAGAAGCGATCGCTCGTGCGGAGCAAGTTTTGGTTCAATCCAACGAGTGGCTGCAAGCTTTTCTAGAAAAAAGCAAATAAACAAAAGCCTTCAAACTCATCGGTTTCGATGGGAATGAAGGCTTTATTATTAGTTGTTGGTTACTGAGATGGAACCCGTATCGGTTTGCACTTTCACTTGTTTGCTGCCGTCACCGATGGAACCTTTGGCCGAATGACGCCCACTATTCTCGTTGCGCTCCATATTGACACCTGGAATAGTTAGATTAACATTGCCTATATCCGATCTTAAATCAAAACTTGCGTTCTTCGGAGCGGGATCCAATTTAAGGCGAATGCTGCCTACGTCCGATTGCAGCGAAACGGAATCACCGATATCGTTTAATTTCGCTGTAATACTACCGGTATCTGTTCTTAAAGCCACATTGCCCTGACCATTGTCGACGGTAATGTTTCCTGTATCCGTTCGTAGATTAAGCTGCTTTCCTTCATAACGGTCTATAGAAATATTGCCTGTATCTGTGGATGCTTCCAAGCTTGCCGCCTTGATTTCTTTGAGATTAATAGCTCCTGTATCGGAAGAAATGGTGATAGCTTTGAACATTTTATCGGGAAGCGAGATTTCTGTTTTTAGCTGTTTGCCGTGGCTGGCAATCAGGCTTTTTAGCTCGGACAAACTAATGCCAATGTTAATTTGATTTTTTTTATGCGTAGCAACATTTACCCGCCACACGTTATTTCCTTCCGTAGCTGCATCAATGACGCAATCTTTGGCAGCCTTTTCCCCTACTGTTCCTACCAAGTGCACTTTAATTTCATCCGAATTGCTCGGAACAAAGGTGATCCCGGAGATATCATTTTGGAGAATTAACGTATCGATGTTAGCGGCGGAAATTTTCTTTTCGATATCGATGTTGGCTATTCCCTCGTTCAGGTCGACGCTTTTGAAAGAGACAGCTGCTCCAATAAGCCCAATGGCCAAGCAGGCAAAACCAATCAGTAAGAAAAATTTAGGTCCACGTTTCATGGCTTACGCCCCCTTTATCAATTTGGCATTGAATTGGATATATGTCCAAGTGAGTTTGAAGAAAACTTTGAACAGCCAGGAGCTGAACGTCGTTAAAATGATTCCCAAGCCAAACAAAGCGAGCATGGCGAATCCGATAAAGCGCATATCGTTGTCGAAGGCTCCCGTAAAGGTAGTGATAACTTCGATGATGGGTGCGATAATTAGCGCAAACCCTGAAACAAATAACGCGATCAAGGTCGCGAATATACCGAACCAGGGTCCAACGATGAAGATAAGGTTGAAAAAGCCAAGCCCAATGCTCACGATAATTGCCTTAATTCCAGTTTCCGGCTTCACCGGATAAGGATAGGGGGCATTATTTGCATACGGGTTCGTTTGATAAGGCGGCGTATACGGCGGAAATCCGTTCGTTTCAGGGGCCTTTGTAGGTGCTGGTGCTGGTGTTGGTGTTGGAACTGGAACTGGCTCCTGCTTGGTATATGCCTTCTTCTCTACGGGCTCAGTGAATGTGCTGCCTGCTGGGTCTTGTTGGCTGCTTGGCGCTTCCTTCTGCCCATCCCACTGAGGTATGCGCGGGTAGCCTAGCGATTCAGCCACATCGTCCTCCTGTTTCCCGTTTTCAAGCGCTTTTTGAAATAATTCTTCATAGACAGACAATATATTTTGGCGCTCCTTCTCGGGAAGTCCGCGCAGTCGATAGTTTAATTCTTTGAAATAATCGATTTTACTCATCGTTTAACCTCCTGTTTGCTATTCCGTACTCTCATCATAATAAAAAAAAGTCATAGTGACCTAGTAACTACAGTCACATGACCTTAGTAATTAACGAAAGGAAGGTCCCTTTACCCCATCTTCGAGGATTGGCTGCTTGGATTCATTGGGCAGGCCTTCTTCCGGTTTGATATCACCACGATTGGCTGCGATTAAGGTAGGAACTGGTGAATACTGATCCTTAGAGATTAGTTCTTTTTTCACAAGTATGCCGTTTTCCTTCTTTGTGCGATAAGTTTCTACTTTATAGCCAGCTTTACCGATGCTGACAGACCTAGTAGCTCCAAGCGGGAGGCTCGGATTATGCAAGTATTTGATTGGTGGCTGGATGGTTTCCACTATAGATGAGTCGATATCGTATGTGATTCCTGGTGACATATGTCCGAAAAGCTTTACGGTAACCGCCTGGTCTGTCGTAATGGTTCGTATTAATAAATACGTATCTGTATTATTGCGAAATTTGAAGTTAATATAACCGTTGGCAAAAGTGGCATCCTGCCCAAGCGGGACATAGCTAACGGGCAGTGAATGATTGCGCCTTTCTATAATTTCAAGGCCACTTCGCAGAACAGCATTATACAGGGTCGTTGACACTTGGCAGATACCGCCTCCAATACCCGGGACGAGCTTGCCGTTGAGAATAACCGGGGCTTCCTTGTAGCCATATTTGGCTTCGGTTTGTGCAATGATTTTACTATAGTCAAAGGTTTCTCCTGGGGCCATGAGCAAATCCTGAATGGATTCCGCTGTCGAGCGAATGTTGTGAATACGGCCTTCCCCTGACGTTGGAAAAGAGGTCGTGAACTCTGATATTTTACCATCGATGCCTTGCTGCTTCAAATTCTCAACGGTAGTGGGCGGACTTTCCTCATATAGAGGAAGAGTCAGTCGTATGGGAGCGGCATTGTGAATGGTGGAGACAGATGGCGTGACTTCTAGCAAGTGTTCGGATAAGTGGGCAAAGTCGACACGCAGCACTTTTCGCTCGGGTTCATAGAGAATTGAATCTTGTGGGGTCACTAATCTTTTGGCTGGAGCGGGTTGCTGTGCATAGAGCGTTTGCCAAGCCCCTTTTACCTCTGAACTGAGCTGTGTTTCATTGACGGAAACCTCTAATGGGATAGCGGCATGGCGCAAGGTCCAGCGAGCTTGGATGCGATGGAGAGGGGAACTTTGGAACAGTTGTTCAAGGGAATTTGTGAGCGCTTCAGTTTGAAAATGAATACCTAGCTGACCTAGTGTTAATTGTCTGTTGGGAATATCAGGGTAAGAGGTTTCTATTTGAATTGGATAGGCAGTGAGCAGCTCCAGTCGTTGTTGTAATTGTTGTTGGAAGGCTTCATAGGGCATACCTCCGACACGCCAGCCTGCAACAGAGAAATTCGCTGGTAGAGTAGCCTGAGATCCGTAGACATAGAGAGCTATGCCAAAGGCGCTTAGCAGTCCGGCAAGAATCGATGCATAGAGGGTAATTTTTGCGAAAGGGTATGACATGTCTAGTGGCTCCTTTACATACGAATGAGTTACGGGCATGTACTACTATATGTATCTTCTTTGGCATCATTTTATTACTAAATCCTTATTCGGGTGAATTATGTACAAATCATGTTATAATGACGGTATTCCGCATGAATTTCAATGCGTTTTTAGAAGGAATATCCGCTTTTGTGTCGAATGGATATAGGCTATCAATAAAGCAGAGAGACTTTGAGCTCCGCTCAAAGATCCCTATATTAGGATGTGATATTGTGATCGAAATGCAGGACGTATGGAAAACGTACTCCAACGGCACTCATGCATTGCGAGGGATTAATGTAAAAGTGGACCGCAACGAGTTCGTTTATGTTGTTGGACCTTCCGGCGCAGGTAAATCGACATTTATGAAGTTGATGTATAGAGAAGAAAGGCCGACCAAAGGGCAGATTTTCGTCAATGGGTTTAATCTAGAAAAGCTGAAACAACGCAAGATTCCTTATTTGCGCCGCAATATTGGCGTCATCTTTCAGGATTATCGCTTGCTTCCCAAGCTGTCTATTCTTGAAAATGTAGCTTTCGCTATGGAAGTTATTGAAGCGCCTAAGAAACAAATCAAGAAACGCACGATGGAAGTGCTCGAGCTTGTGAAGCTCAAGGACAAGGCGAATTCGCTGCCGTCACAGCTTTCTGGAGGCGAGCAGCAGCGCGTAGCGATTGCCCGGGCAATAATTAACAACCCATCCGTCATTATCGCCGATGAACCGACAGGAAATCTCGACCCCGAAACATCATGGGGCATTATGAAATTGATGGAGGAAATTAATTTCCGCGGCACGACGATAGTCATGGCTACGCATAACAAAGAGATCGTGAATACGATGCGTAAACGAGTTATTGCAATCGAGAATGGCCTTATTGCTCGCGACCAGCTACGGGGGGAATACGGTTATGAAGATTAGCACGGCTGCGCGTCACTTGCGAGAAGGCACAAGAAATGTGGTCCGAAATGGTTGGATGACATTTGCTTCGATCAGCTCTATTGCCATTTCTTTATTGATTCTAGGAATTTTTGTTCTTATTACATTGAATGTGAATGATATTGCTGCCCAGATTGAAGATCAGGTAGAAATTAATGTGTATCTCGAGGTCAATACTTCGCAAGAGCAAATAGATACGTTACAATCCCAAATCAAAGGGATCAACGAGGTCAAATCGACCAAATTCGTTTCCAAAGAAGAAGGATTAGTGTATTTGCGCGAGAAGCTTGGCGATAGCGGGAAAGCCTTGCTGGATGGATTCGAGGGTGACAACAACCCGCTGAACGATGCTTTCACGATTGAAGTGGATGACCCGAGAAATGTAGCCGCGGTTGCTGATCAAATCAGCGCTTTGAACATCGGCAAAGATCCTAAGCCCATTTATAAAGTGAACTACGGCAAAGGCACGGTGGAAGCTTTATTTAAAGTGACGCAAATTGCCCGCTGGGTTGGCTTTGGCATCGTGATTTTATTGTCTTTCACAGCTGTTTTCCTGATTGCCAATACGATCAAAATTACGATCTTAGCCCGTCGCAAAGAAATTTCGATTATGAAAATGGTGGGGGCGACGAATTCGTTTATTCGTTGGCCGTTCTTTATAGAAGGCGCCTTGCTTGGTTTCATCGGTTCGGTTATTCCGGCCGCGCTGATCCTGGGGGGCTACTGGAAGCTGCTTCATTTGAGTTCGTTGAACTTGAATCTGCTTATGATTGAATTGACGCCTTTTGGAAGGATTGCTCCTACGATGGCGGTGCTATTGTTAGGGATTGGAATGGTTATTGGAATCTGGGGTTCCCTAATCTCCGTCCGCAAATTCCTTCGCGTTTAAATGGTGGCTTTTAAAACCGACTTTGATAACGAGGCTTTTCTGGAAGCGTACTCGGCATCGAATCTTGAATGAAAATGGGGCACTGTGGTACTCATGTAGCTCGCTACACTCCGTTCCTCCTGCCCTCATTTTCATCCAACCTTCTCGGTTCTGAAAGCCGATTTTTAAAGCTTTTATTTATGTTTTCATAGATTCAAAGATTAAGAGATTCGCAGAATATAAGATTCATAATGATTCATCAGGTTATTGATGATGGGGAGGCTACGTGCTTGAATAAGAAGATTCTACCCTTGGTGTTGACACTTGGGATTGCGGCTTCGCTCGCGGTTCCATATGCGGGATATGCCGCTTCTACAACGGAGAAGATCGATCAGCAGTTGACTCAGCTTAAGAAACAGAAAGCGGAAGCGCAGCAGAAGGCGAGTGACGCACAGAACCAAATTACCAAGGTACAAACGGAAAAAGATCAGACGACGAAGGATATGAATACCCTTCTTAATCAGGTCAATGAAGCTAGCAAGAAACTGACGAATTTAAATGAGCAGATTGATCAAGTTTCGGATAATTTAGAACTGAATGCCAAGCAGTTGGACGAAGCGGTTGCGCGCGTGGAAAGCCGCGACAGCATGCTCAAATCCCGTGTTCGCTTAATGTATATGAATGGCTTTGTTTCTTATATGGACGTGCTGCTTAGCGCGACCAGTTTTAATGATTTCTTGAATCGTATAGAAGCTTTGAAGTCGATTGTGAATCAAGATAAAGAGATACTAGAGTCGAATAAGAAAGATAAAGAAACTGTCACTCTGAAGAAAGAAGAAACAGAGAAGCAGCTTGAACAGGTGAAGATTCTGTACGCCAATGCGGATGCCCTTCGAGATGAACTGCAAGCCAAGGAGAAGGCTAAAGAAGTTAAGATTGCCTCCTTGTCCAAGCAGGAGAAAGTTCTTGAAGATATTTCAGAAGAAAGCGATAAGCAGATTACGCAAATTGCGAAGCAGGAAGCCGATCTTCAGGAGAAGAAGCGGGCTGCCAGCAAAGCTAAATCTCCTTTTACCTACACAGGTGGGAAATTGGGCTATCCATTAGCGGCTCAAGCGCCTCTAACCTCTGATTTCGTTGATCGGATTAATCCGGTAACGGGTAAAGCAGAGAGTCATAAAGGCATCGATTTGGGGGCTCCGAAAGGGACTGGCATTCTGGCTGCAGAGAATGGTTCGGTTATTTATGCCTCATGGATGAACGGTTATGGCAATTGCATTATTGTGAACCATGGTAATGGCCTCTGGACGTTGTATGGACATATCATGAATGACGGTATCTATGTCAAAGTCGGAGACGTCGTTAAACGCGGGCAGAAAATTGCCGGTGTTGGCTCGACGGGACAATCGACAGGAAATCACTTACATTTCGAGGTCAGACTCAATGAAGTTCCTAGAGATCCTAAACCGTACTTACGCTAGGACAACTTGGTTATAAAATGGGAATAGCTTGTCATATACTACAAACAGGCGAACTCAAATGGGTTTAGGAAAAAGGTGGTGTATCACGCTTTGCAATTCAAAGGTCGCACGGTCATTGTATTCGTATTGTTAGCTATGTTTGCGAGTAGTATTGTCACACTAACCATTGTGGATTCTTCCTTCTCGTGGGGACGCAGCGAGAAGCCTGTGGGAAGTACGGCTGCGGCGACTTCGGGCTCTACTGGACTTTCGAGCAAGGAACTGAGCAAGATTTCAACAACCTTTCAACTCATCGAAAGCAAGTACTTGAAGCAGCCTGATCATGATAAGTTAGTCAACGGCGCTATCAATGGTATGCTGGAGTCTCTCGAAGATCCATTCACTGTCTATATGGATCAGAAAGAAGCGAAGCAGTTCGATGAAAGCATCACCTCATCGTTTCAAGGGATTGGCGCCGAGGTTTCGATTGAGGATGGCAAATTCGTGATCGTCTCTCCGATCAAAGGCTCGCCAGCAGAGAAAGCTGGGATTCAAGCGAAAGATGTCATCGTCTCTGTGAACGGGGACAAGTTGGATGGCTTAACGCTGAACCAAGCGGTTATGAAGATTCGAGGTCCCAAAGGCACACAAGCCAAACTGGATTTGTTGCGTCAAGGTGCGGGAGATCCCGTCCAAGTGATTGTCGTGAGAGATAACATTGATGTTGAAACCGTGTATGGTGAAATGATGCAGGATCAAATTGGCAAAATCGAGATTCGTCAGTTCTCATCCAACACGGCTGTGCGCTTCGCAGAAGAGCTGAAAAACCTCGAAGCCAAAGGGATGAAAGGTCTAGTCATCGATGTGCGGAATGATCCAGGCGGGCTCTTGAACGTCGTTGTAGACATCGTGAATCCGTTCGTGAAGAGCGGCAAGCCAATTGTTCAAGTTGAGAACCGCGACGGAAAGCGGGAGCCTACGCCTTCCACGGGTACAGGCAAGAATTATCCAATTTCGGTTCTGATCAATAAAGGAAGCGCGAGCGCGTCAGAGATTTTGGCAGGAGCGTTCCAAGAAGCTGTTGGAAGTAAAATTGTTGGCGAAACCTCCTATGGAAAAGGGACAGTTCAAGTTACTTTCGAGAAGGAAATGGGCGATGGCAGCAATATTAAGATGACAGTGTATAAATGGTTGACGCCGAATGGCAACTGGATTCATAAAACGGGCATCTCGCCGGATATCCCTGTTGAGCAGCCTGGTTATTTTAAAGCGGCTCCGCTTTCCAAAAAAGGCGTTCTCAAACAGGATACAACGAGCGATGACGTGAAAAACTTGCAGCTTATGCTTGCTGGTCTAGGTTTTAATCCAGAGCGATCCGATGGTTATTTCAACGATAAGACAGTTACAGCAGTTAAAGCATTTCAACGGACGAACGATCTGCCTATGACAGGTGAAGTTGACGTAGAAACAGCGAATAAGATCGAGAAATCGATTCTTACGCAAATCCGTGAACCTAAGAATGATCTGCAGCTGAAAGCGGCGGTCAGTCAGATTCAGAAGCAGCTCGGGAAATAATTGTGGGTCAGATAATGGAAATTCGTTAGGTATGGCAGGAAAAGTACGGTTTGTAGTCGAAATGAGATAGGAAGGTTGCTTAGATTAGGCAGCCTTCCTATTTCTTTTATCCGAGGAGCCCTTATGGATGTGTTGACTCAATTTTTGGACAGGCTGCTGCAGGCCGTTGGGCAGTTGTTTGTGAATCCTTTCTACTATATAGGCATTTTATTTATCGTCTTGCATTATCGTAAGCAAATACAGATGGAACGCAAGTTATTTCACACTCGTCTTCATTCGTTGCTGAATGAGACTTGGCGCACCATTCTTTGGGGTTGGATCGGTGGTATCGGCGCTTCAGTTGTCATGCTTTTCGTCGGGGTTAGCATTGAGGCGGATGTCATTATTCTGTTGTGGGTGTTAACGGCAGTTCTTGTGCTGTTTCGTGTCCGATTTATCTGTTTGGCTTATGCTGTGGGGATTCTGGGGATCGCCCAAGTTCTGTTGTCTTGGCTGCCAAGCGAAGCTATCCAGGAGGCATTTCCCGTCTTTAAGATAGTTGCAGGCGCAGATATCCCTTCTTTGCTGGTGATCGTAGCCGTTCTTCATCTGCTGGAAGGCTTTCTGGTTGGATTTCAGGGAGCGCGGATGGCAAGCCCTCTTTTCCTTGAGGGGAAACGTGGGCAGATCGTCGGGGCCCAGCAACTGCAAGGCTTCTGGCCCGTCCCACTGTTCCTGTTGGTGCCGCTAGCAGGAGGCAATTCCGCAGGACTTCCATGGGAAACCCTGTTTGGATCGAACCTTGCCTCCGGATGGACGCTGCTTGCTTTCCCGGCGATGATCGGTTTCACGGAGCTGACGATTTCGAAGCTGCCGCGCAGACAGGCTCGCTTTAGTGCAAGTATGCTCTATCTTTATGGTCTTATCCTGTTCGGTGCGGCAATGGCAGCCCAGTACTGGTCGCCGATTATGCTTGTAGCAGCGGTGCTGAGCATTGGTTTGCATGAAGGATTGATCCGTTACAATCAATGGTTGGAAGCGAAGCAAATTCCGTTCTACGTGCATTCACAGCGAGGGCTTATGGTCTTATCGGTTGTACCTGGGAGCCCAGCGCAAGAGCTTGGCATTCAAGTAGGCGAAATTCTGCATAAAGTGAATGGTCACAAGATCAAAACAAAAACCGATTTACATGTCGCGATGGGATTGAACTCAGCGTTTTGCAGGCTGGAAGTGTTGAATGAGCAGGGTGAAGTACGCTTCCTGCACCGTGCCTTGTATGCAGGCGAGCACCACCAGCTAGGCATTATTCTGGCACCTGATCAAGAGGCTCTTTACTTCACAGAGCATCGTCCAGTGCATTTATTTTCCTATTTGCGCGGGAAACTGACCGGGCTGCTATCCAATGATTCAACGAAATCGATGTAAAGGTCTCAAAGGGCATCTTCAACTGAATGAGGGGCTGTTTCAAATACCGTTATCGCTCTCCGCCCCCCACAATTCATTTGCTGCTCTCTAAAGAACTGTATGATGCTTATAGACGAGAAAACAGCCTCTTCGGCGATCTAATGAACTGAATTGGCGTTATCGAGCAGCTTATAGGCGAAATAATGATCATAAGATCATAAGCATGATATAACGGGATGGGGATTCATTAGATTTTCCAAACGCTCGATTTTGATCAAATAAAGCTTGCTGAGTTCGTAAGAGGTGCTTGCTGCGCTTTGGGCGCCACACCATTATGGAGTGTTTCTCTGCATTGAAAATAAGCTAGTTGAAAGTGCTTATTTGTTCGAATGGCGACTACCGACGCCAAAAAAGGAGCTAAGCGACGATACAAGTCGCTTAGCTCCTTTTTTCATTTTTTCCCAACGAATGAGTCTGTCCCGGTCATCAACGATCGTTGCTTTTGGGATAGCCTCTTACGTTATTTAATAACAGTTGCTGGAGCCAGTCCATCACGGAGGACAATGATTTCGACGCGGCGGTTTTTACTGCGGTTCTCATCGCTGGTGTTAGGGACTTTGGGCATTGTATCGGCATAAGCCGTGGCAATGAATTTATTATTATCAAGCTTGGCCGTATCGCTGAAATAACGAAGGACAGAAAGGGAACGGGCAAAGGACAAGCCCCAGTTGTCTTTGAGTGGCGAACCGGGAGCCAGAGGCAAGTTGTCGGTGTGCCCCTCAATGCTTACCTTGCTATTTAGCGTTGGGAAGAGGGAAGCAAGCTTTTGGAGAATGGGCGAGGAGGCTGGTTTCAGATCCGCTTTGCCCAGGTCAAAAAGGAATAAATCATTCAGTGTGATCGCCACACCGCGCTCGGTATCGCTAGCGGATACCTGAGCCTCCAAATTTTGATCCTTAATGTAAGCTTGGACTTGTTTTAAGAGATCTTGGAGTTCCTTTTCGCGCTTTTCTTTCTCGCTTTGATCAGGCTTGGTTTTATCTTTCTCTTCCTTTTGTTCGTCTAAGTTTTGCTTCGTATAATCTTTGTCCTTGCTGTCAGAGTCCCCCTGTTTAGGAGTCATTTGACCGCTGATCCCGTGGCCTTTATCTAGAACCGAGTCAGCTTTCTGGAACTGCATGTTTAATACTTGCGCCAAAACGGCATACTTTTGAACATCCACTTTACTCATCGCATACATAATGATGAAGAATACGAGCAGCAAGGTGATTAAATCCGCATAGGTAATGAGCCATCTCTCATGATTAACATGCTCTTCCTGCTTCTTACCTCTCCGCGCCATTGTTGCCTTCCTCCTCTACCACTGCTTTTTTGGACCTTGATTTATCGTGGAGGAAGGAATTTAGTTTTTTCTTAATTAACTGAGGGTTTTCACCAGCTTGCAGGGCAAGAATGCCTTCGAGCATCAGTTCCATTTCGGAGACCATTTCTTTGCCCCGTACTTTGATTTTGTTGGCAATAGGAAGATAGATCAAGTTGGCGCTCATAACGCCGTACAAGGTTGCTGTGAAGGCAACGGCAATCGCAGGTCCCAAGCTGGACGGATCATCGAGGTTGCCGAGAACGTGAATAAGCCCCATGACCGTTCCGATGATCCCCATAGTAGGCGCGTAGCCGCCGCCAGCTTCGAAGATTTTGGACATATTGTCAACTTGATGCTCGATCGCATCCATTTCAAGCTCTAGGATCTGCCTGGTTAGCTCAGGATCGGTACCATCCACAACCATAAGCAAACCATCTTTCAAAAAGGGATTCTGATGCTCTTGAGCACGCTGTTCCAAAGCCAGTACACCTTCTCTGCGAGCAATCGAGGCCATATCTACCAGTTCTTCAATGGTTGCGGCTGGATCCTTTTTGGCTTCTTTGAAGGCGATGCCCAGTGCTTTAGGAATTTTGGATAAAATAGAGAGGGGGAAGCTGATAGCTACAGCTCCAAAGGTCCCGCCGAACACGATCAGCATAGCGCTTGGAATAATTAGGGAACTAATATGCCCTCCATCCCATACGTAGCCGCCAATTAAACCTACTAGACCTAATACTAATCCTAAAACCGTTGTCAAATCCATGACTTTACCACTCCTAATTAGCATAAAAAGAATAGGGATTCTACAAGCAGCCTGATAAGTTCTATGGTGTCTCATCCTGATGGCGACAGGCTTTAACAGATATTGCTGTTTGCATCCATGATTCAAAAAGGGTATAATGGAAAAACCAGAACAAACATTCTTATGAGGAACGGCTTCAAATTCCTTCATAAATGATCGTGCAAGTTCCATAAACTTCTTTATCGGATATTACAAATGGAAAATGAATAGGATAAAAGTTCGATTTATTTCAATAAGTGTAGGTGATAAGTGATGAATGATCTTGTTGTTAGCTCTAAGAAGTTCGAGCTCGTATCTGATTTTTCTCCACAAGGCGACCAGCCTCAAGCTATTGAGGAAATCGTCAAAAGTATTCAATCTGGAAAAAGGCACCAGACGCTGTTAGGAGCAACAGGGACAGGGAAAACATTTACAGCCGCGCAAGTAATTGCCAAGTTGAATCGCCCGACCTTGATTATTGCCCATAACAAAACACTAGCCGCACAATTGTGCAGTGAGTTCAAAGAATTTTTCCCTCATAACGCCGTCTCCTATTTCGTCAGCTACTATGATTACTACCAGCCAGAAGCCTACATTGCCTCCTCTGACACTTACATCGAGAAAGACTCCAGCATTAATGAAGAGATTGATAAACTTCGCCATTCTGCGACCAGTTCCCTATTCGAACGACGCGACGTTATTATTGTTGCGAGCGTCTCGTGTATTTACGGTTTGGGTTCGCCAATCGAATATGGCAATATGCTGCTTTCTTTGCGTGTAGGGATGGAGAAATCGCGTAATGAGATTCTTCATAAACTCGTAGACATTCAATATCAGAGAAATGATATGAATTTTGTCCGCGGGACGTTTCGCGTGCGGGGGGATGTCGTTGAGATTTTCCCGGCATCGCATGGCGAACAGGCGGTAAGAGTAGAGTTGTTTGGCGACGAGATTGAGCGAATTACAGAAATTAATGTGCTGACCGGTGAAATCATTGGCGAACGCGAACATATCGCGATTTTCCCTGCGTCTCACTTTGTGACGCACGAAGATACGATGAAAGTCGCGCTCGTGAATATTGAACGGGAGCTGGAGGAGCGACTTGCTGAGTTGAAGGAGCAAGGAAAGTTGCTCGAGGCTCAACGATTGGAGCAGCGGACGCGTTACGACATGGAAATGATGCAAGAGATGGGATTCTGCTCCGGTATTGAGAATTACTCGGGACCACTAACTTTCCGTGAGCGGGGGGCTACACCCTATACATTAATTGATTATTTCCCGGACGATATGCTGTTTATGGTCGATGAGTCGCACGTCTCATTGCCACAGATCCGCGCAATGTATAATGGCGATAGAGCAAGAAAAGAAGTGCTGGTTGACCATGGTTTCCGTCTGCCTTCTGCGCTGGATAACCGCCCGCTGCGTTTTGAGGAGTTTGAGGAGAAAGTTAATCAAATTTTATATATATCAGCAACACCAGGGCCTTACGAGTTGGAACATTGCCCAGAGATGGTGCAGCAAATTATTCGTCCTACGGGCTTGTTGGATCCGATTATTGAGGTGAGGCCAACAAAAGGTCAGATCGATGATCTGATTGCCGAGATTCATGATCGGATACGGAAAGACGAGCGAGTGCTTGTAACGACATTGACCAAGAAAATGTCGGAGGATTTGACGGATTACTTCAAAGAAATCGGGATTAAAGTCCGATATTTGCATTCAGATATTAAGACCTTTGAACGGATGCAGATCTTACGTGATCTGCGTTTAGGAACTTTCCATGTTCTTGTAGGGATTAACTTGCTCAGAGAAGGACTTGATTTACCAGAGGTTTCCTTGGTTGCGATCTTAGATGCTGACAAAGAAGGCTTCCTGAGGTCGGAGCGCTCGTTGATTCAAACGATCGGCCGTGCTGCGCGTAACTCCGATGGCCGAGTCATTATGTATGGGGATAAGATCACGGATTCCATGCAGAAGGCCATCTACGAAACAGGGCGCCGCCGGAGCTTGCAAGAGGCGCACAACGAGAAGCTCGGCATTACGCCGCAGACAATTGCCAAGAGGATTCGCGACGTCATTGAAGCTACGAAAGTGGCGGAAGAGAAAGCCGATTACTTGGCTGATGTGAAAGGCGCGAAGATGTCGAAGAAAGATCGCGCTTCATTGATCGAGCGTCTGGAAGGCGAAATGAAAGAAGCTGCGAAGAATCTGCAGTTCGAACGAGCGGCACAACTGCGTGACGCCATTATGGAAATGAAAGCTGACGCCTAATTTGGCGTCGGCTTCACATAGGAGAGGAAGGGTAACGTGTCTAGAGACCAAATCGTCATTAAAGGAGCTAGAGCTCATAATCTCAAAAATATCGACGTCACGATCCCACGTGATAAGTTCGTTGTTTTAACCGGCTTAAGTGGTTCGGGGAAGTCGTCGCTTGCCTTTGATACGATTTACGCGGAAGGGCAGCGCAGATACGTAGAATCTTTGTCTGCATATGCCAGACAATTTCTTGGGCAAATGGATAAGCCGGATGTCGATTCGATTGAAGGATTGTCCCCAGCCATTTCAATTGATCAGAAGACGACGAGTCGTAATCCACGCTCCACGGTTGGAACGGTCACAGAAATTTATGACTATTTACGCCTGCTTTATGCGCGTATTGGTCGTCCGCATTGTCCAACTCACGGCATCGAGATTACCTCGCAAACCGTGGAACAAATGGTAGATCGCATTATGGAGTATCCAGAGCGCACGAAGCTCCAGATCCTTGCTCCACTTATTTCTGGTCGCAAAGGTGAACATGTCAAGTTGTTTACGGATGTACAGAAACAAGGCTTTGTGCGGGTGCGCGTGAACGGTGAAACGCTAGATCTAGCTGAGAAGATTGAGCTGGATAAGAATAAGAAACATACCATCGATGTCGTAGTTGACCGTATTGTGATTAAGGAAGATGTAGCAACGCGTCTTGCCGATTCCTTAGAAACAGCTCTGAAGCTGGCTAATGGCCGTGTCATCGTTGATATTATAGATAAAGAAGAATTGATGTTCAGCCAAAATCTAGCATGTCCGGAATGCGGCTTTAGTGTGGAAGAACTGGCGCCAAGAATGTTCTCGTTTAACAGTCCTTTCGGTGCCTGTCCGGAATGTGATGGTCTGGGCAGCCAAATGATCGTTGACCCGGATTTACTTGTACCGGACATGAAGCTCACGATCGAAGAAGGTGCCTTCGAAGCTTGGGCAGGCAGTACGTCCAATTATTATCCTCAGTTTCTGGCGGCCGTTTGCGAGCATTATAAGATTCCTCGTAATATTTCTGTATCCGAGATCACCGCTGATCAATTGAAGGTTATTCTCTACGGGACGGGCGGCGAGAAGATTCGCTTCCGCTATGAGAATGATTTGGGAGCGACGAAGGAAGCGTTAGTGCCTTTCGAGGGGATTATTCGCAACTTAGAGCGCCGATTCAAAGATACGTTCTCGGAGGGGATTCGCGAGCATATACAAACCTATATGAGCACGAAGCCTTGTCCTAAGTGTAAGGGACAACGTCTGAAACCAGAGACGTTAGCTGTAACCATTAACGGCAAGAACATTGCTCATGCAACCTCGCTTTCTATTGGAGAGGCAGAGGAATGGTTTAAAGGACTTAACCTGAATGAGAAAGAATTGACGATCTCCAATCTGATTCTCAAAGAAATTAGAGCGCGTCTAGGCTTTCTTGTGAATGTGGGTCTGGATTACTTGACGATGCATCGTGCAGCTGGCACGTTGTCAGGCGGAGAAGCGCAGCGGATTCGCTTAGCAACACAGATTGGATCCAGCTTGATGGGCGTTCTCTATATCTTGGATGAGCCTAGCATTGGGCTCCATCAACGGGATAATACGCGTCTCATTCAGACGCTTGAACATATGCGCAATCTTGGGAACACGCTGATTGTCGTGGAGCATGATGAAGATACGATGATGGCAGCGGATTACATTATCGATATCGGCCCAGGCGCTGGTATCCATGGGGGACAAGTTATTGCCCAGGGAACGCCTGCTGAACTCATGAAAGATGAGAATTCTCTGACAGGCCAGTATATGAGCGGCAAGAAGTTCATTCCTATTCCAGCTGAGCGGCGCAAGCCCAATGGGAAGTGGATTGAAGTTAAAGGCGCTAAGGAAAACAATTTGCGCAATGTTTCCGCCAAAGTGCCACTGGGTGTCTTTACATGTGTCACGGGTGTGTCTGGCTCAGGCAAAAGCACACTTATTAACGAAATCTTGTTCAAAACGTTGGCCCGTGATTTGAACGGTGCCAAAGTACGACCAGGCGAACACAAAGAAATCGTCGGGCTTGATCAAATCGATAAAGTAATCGATATCGACCAATCGCCGATTGGCCGTACGCCTCGTTCCAATCCAGCGACGTATACGGGTGTTTTTGACGATATTCGTGATGTTTATGCGAATACGAATGAGGCCAAGGTGCGCGGGTATAAGAAAGGCCGCTTCAGCTTTAACGTGAAGGGCGGACGCTGCGAGGCGTGTCGCGGGGACGGCATTATCAAGATCGAGATGCATTTCTTGCCTGATGTCTACGTGCCGTGCGAAGTGTGCAAAGGCAAGCGGTACAATCGTGAGACGATGGAAGTGAAATACAAAGGCAAGAGCATTTCGGAAGTGCTCGAGATGACCATCGAGGACGGTTGCGAGTTCTTCAAGAACTTGCCGCGGATTCACCGGAAGTTGACGACGCTGCTCGATGTGGGGCTGGGCTACATGACGTTGGGCCAGCCGGCGACTACGCTGTCAGGCGGCGAAGCCCAGCGTGTGAAGCTTGCTGCGGAGCTTTATCGCCGCAGCACAGGCAAGACGATCTACATCTTGGATGAGCCCACTACGGGGCTTCACATCCACGATATCGATCGTCTGCTCAAGGTCCTTCACCGTCTCGTAGAGAACGGTGAAACGGTGCTCGTCATCGAGCATAACCTCGATGTCATCAAGACGGCAGACCATGTAATCGATCTAGGCCCCGAAGGTGGGAACCGAGGCGGCTTGATCGTGGCTACCGGGACGCCGGAGGATGTTGTGAAAGTGGCCGGATCGTATACCGGTCAGTATTTGAAACCGATCCTCGAGAGAGATCGGGAGCGGTCTGAGAACTACGCGAAGCGACTAGCTGTTTTGGAAGAATCGGTGGGCTAATTTTAGCTGTACACAATAAAAGCATGGTGATCTGACGCAAGTAGTCGGAAGCCATGCTTTTTATTTGGACCGATTCAAAAGTGTGTCTTTTTTCACAATTCCGACTAGGTTACCATGATATTTGTCAAGACTTAATTGAATTCGACAATTTAACCCTCTATCGCGGAACAAGATAGTAGACTTATAATGAAATAAGAAGATATGTTGAAATTTCCATTGTCCCGTACCCACTATTGATAATCGAGAGATACAGACAGTTCTAATCTATCTACATATTTGGAGGCTGTTATGAAACCAACGTTAGAATTACAAGAGATTGTTGCTGCTTTGGGGATCGACCCGTTCCGTTTTTTAGCTTGGCAGGAGAAAGAGTTGGCACTGAAAGAACAAGACCCAACTGAGGGTCCGCATTCAGATTTCATTTCCTCATACGAGCTTGTTATTTGATGGGGGGGAAATAAGGTCTGTGGTCCAGGATGGAACCCGTATTCCCTTGTGGAACTTCGGGTTTATTTTTGTTATAAATAATCGAAGAGATGGACATTTTATACGTATGAGGAAAGGCCAATTCATCCAAAAGGTGACAAACTTGTTACACATCGTTGTAATCACTTGCATCTAGTGCCCAATCAAGCTAACATAGAATTAAAATAGCAGGACGTGTGCCTTGCACCGAGTTACTATAAGGAGGTTTCACCATGTTATTGGCAGAAGCAGCAGCAACGACTAGCACGTATACAAGCTTTGATATTTACGTTTTGATCTTCACGGTGGTCATTTTAATTGCAGTTATTCGACAGTTGATCAACCCGCGAAGAAATTTGTTTGCTCTAGGATTCGCAGGAGTTTCCTTGATCGTATTCGGCATCATGGATTACGTCATGATCAGCGGCTGGTAAATCGGAGTTAAACAAGATAAAAGCCCACAGGCTTGAGATCGCAAGATCATCGAGCCTGTGGGCTTTTTTGTGGGATTATACCCACCACATTTCACCAAGCGGTTCCTTGATGAGAACTTGTTGAAGATTTTGGACAGCCTTGGAGAAACCTTCGTCCACAGACATCAAGCCGTCCTCGTGCTCGATGCTCACGACATAATCATAACCAACAAGACGAAGCGCACTGATGATATCAGCCCATACTTTCATATCATGGCCATAGCCAACGGAACGGAACTGCCATGCGCGATCCAGCATGTTCGTGTAGGACTGCATGTCCGTTACACCGTGACGATTCACGTTATTCACATCAAGGGATGTATCTTTGGCATGGAAATGGTGAAGCGCGCCTGCGCGGCCAAGAATTTGAACGGCTTGTACAGGATCGATGCCTTGCCACCACATGTGACTCGGATCCAGGTTGGCGCCGATCGCGTCGCCTGCTGCTTCACGTAGACGAAGCAGTGTGGCTGGCGTATGTACCGAGAAACCGCCGTGCAGCTCAAGCCCAATCTTGATATTGCGGTCAGCTGCATATTTGCCTGTTTCCGTCCAATAAGGAATGACTTTCGTTCCCCACTGCCAGTCCAGAATTTCCTGGAAGTCGTTCGGCCATGGTGCAACCGGCCAGTTCGGATACTTCGCGTCCTCGTGGTCGCCAGGGCAGCCAGAGAATGTGTTTACAACAGGGACCTCAAGGCGCTCAGCGAGATCAATTGTTTGTATAATAGCATCGTGAAATTCTTTGGCGATGTGTTTTTGCGGGTGAAGCGGGTTGCCGTGTGCGCTTAGTGCGCTGATCGTTAAACCGCGGGACTCGACCGCATGTTTGAAGGCTTTAAGCTTCCCTGCATCGGCAAGGAGTTCGCTTGGGTTGCAATGTGCTGTGCCCGGATAGCCCCCTGTGCCAATTTCAACAGCATCCAAGCCTTTTGCTGCAATGTAATCTAGAGCTTCCTCGAAAGGTTTTCCACCGAAAAGAACCATAAAAACGCCTAACTTCATTAGGTACACCTCCATAAATGGTAAACAACCAAACAAATTATACCACTATCATCCAGTAAAATGAAGCAAGCCTTTGTAGATGCGAAGTACGGTCTCGTAATTGGAACTGTAGATAATAACGGAGAAAGTAACTAACGCCTGTGTTACAAAACAACGGAAATAGAAATAGCTTTTGGATACCTTCTTCTTGTTCACAGTTGTAATCTTGAGTAGATTTTCGATCGCAAGAATGAGGCCATGATAGAGCCCGTAGAAGAAGTATAGCCAAGTGAAGCCATGCCACAGCCCGATCAGCACCATGATGAGCACCGACAGGCCAGAGGCAACCCAGCGAGTGGGTACAGTACGAGAGAAGAACATGAAGATATGATCACGGAAAAAGTCGCCTAACGTGGCGTGCCAATTGCGCCAGAACTGCGTCATGGAAGGCGAGAAGAGCGGACGCTTGAAGTTCTCTGGCATCGTGTAGCCCATTAAACGACCGAAACCGATGGCCATATCGGAATAGCCGGAGAAATCCATGTAGATAAGGATATAGAACCAGATTAATAAAAATAACGATTGGTGCGTATGCAGATCCTGTTTCAGCACTTGATCAAAGATGCTCGTCATCCAGGTGACGACAACGATTTTTTTGAATAAGCCGAGAATAATTCGTTTCACACTATCCTCGAAGAGCGCAGCGTTCACCGTATAAGGCTTTTTGCTGTCCGCCATGAAATCACGGAATTTCAGAATAGGTCCAGAGGTGAAGGTTGGAATGAACAGCAAATAGTTTGCGTAGTCAATCGCCGGCACTTGCCCCTCTTTGCCAAAGAAGTAAGCGAAATAATAAGCGTCGATGACCTTGAGAACGTTATAGATAAGGCCTAGATAAATGATGGTATCAAAAAGCGGGTTATGGAAAATACCCGTGACGAAAAGGCGGACACCGAGGAAGACCCCGATCACATTAGCGGCTATCGCGAATATGAAGGTAGCTTTACGCCAGACCGTCGTGCGACACAAATAAACAAAACCAGCATAGTTGATAACCGTAAATGCAGCATAAAAAACAAGCAGCTTCTGACTGAAGAGCAGCAAAAAGCAAAGACTGAATATAATCATCAGAATGCGTTTGTTGTCGGCCCACTTCCGAGTGAGCATCAGAACAGCAATCATGCCAATCATGGCGATAATCGCGTTCATATGCATATAAAACATGGCTAAAGAACTCCTCGCTTGGAAAGCTTGTTATCTTAGAACTTTTCGTAGATAAATAAGCCCTTGCCGGTGAAATAGATGAAAACCAAATAGAGCATCACGAGATAGATCAGGACTTCGATGGTTTTCCTAAGGATTTTAACCATGTGTCTACCTCCTTCGTAAATAGCGGAGCGCCTTCTTCGCGGTTCAAATGCACGAGATCATGGAAATAACGCGGATCATAGGTGTGCATCAGATCGAGTGTCGGCACATTCGCTGCTTGCAATTGCGCATTGACTGTTTGCTTGAGGGATGCGACATAAGGCGGATCGGCATACCCTTTGTTCCAAGGCATCCAAATCACTCGCAGAGTCAGTTTATGCTTATCAGCATAGCGTAGAATCCAAGTCAGAGCATTCAGATTCTCTTTGAAATCCGGTAACTTCATGGCCCCGAAACGTTGATCGTAATCGGTCCATTTGGTTTTCAGGAACGCATCGTCCTTACGACCGGGATACAACTCTTTATCAATCCAACGGGGTTCGTAGGAAAGATTGCCCTTGCGCAGATTTCGAGCGAATTCTTCGCCAGAGTCCCGAAAATAATCTCGATACGTATACACGTACGGCTGATACCAAGGTTTGAACCATGGGTAGGTGGGATCTGTTTCGAGAGCATCCAACATCGTATGGACATCGATGCCGATGACCAGCTCATTCTGAACTTGGTAGAGGTCCTTCTCTAAGATGTCCTTCAGATCAGTTAGCTTGCCATAAGAAAGTCCCATCTCTACCAAATGGGATTCTGACTTTTCTTCGATATAAGCACCTGTAACAGACGAATTACCGAAGAAAACCGGTCCCGTTTGAGACCAGTCATGGTGGTAAAGCGTTTTGGTGAAATCATTTTTGTAGAATCGGCGTGAGCTAACCATCGGGTTCCACCAGGAAATCAGCAGATCGGATACGATGATGGCTAGCAGCAGACCCAGCACGAAGCTATTTTTTTTGAAAAATGCAGCTGCTTTCAATAGAATCACTCATTATCTTGGATTGGTGGAACATCATTACGATATTTAAAGGAAAGGTGAGATTAGTTTATAGCGCTTTTTCCTGCCAAGCGTGGTACTGCTCACGGAAGGCAGCAGGCCAAAGCTGTTCATCCAAACTATACTGCGCCAAGAATGCGAATGCCCAGCGTTCAATGCCGAAGCCTACACAGCCCGTAACGGCGTTGCGTTTGCCCATTTTGATATTAAAGGCATTCCCGAACGTATTGCTGTGAAAATTGACCGAAGAACAGGCAATCGATTTCTTCACGTGAGGAATCGTCAAGCGAAGCTCATATTTCATCTCTTGATTACGTTGGAAAGACGCTTTCACTTGAAAATCATTCGTGAAGAATGGATCATTGGCGATTTCCATCATGCTGTCAACGTTCCACTCCACGGCGAGTTCTTTCAAATATTCAATCGATTTCAGACGATTTTCTTTGACGAAGTCCGGCTTCCCGACGAAAATAATTTCGCGCATGGAGAAGTCGAGCAAACGGCCGAAATCGCTATGGTTTTTGGATTCGAAGCGATGACACTTGGCAATGGCGGTTACGACGATGCCGTCACCTTCCAAGGTTTCATTCTCTAAGCCTTCATAGCAGTGATAGCATGTGGAAGGGTTCATCATGAAATTCGGCTTCACCATGTTGTTATCAAGCGCCATCGGGGCCTCTTGGTTCCAACCGCCAGCTTCGCGGATCGATTGGGAGAACGACTCGATAACATCCAAATCTTCGCGCAAATGAGTTACGAAGTGGATATGCTCAGGGAAAGATGTGAAATGGTTGGTTTTATTCAACGTATGGCTGTGAATGACAGCGGGATAGGATTCCTCCTGCATGCCTTCGAAGCGTTTGGCGATCTTCGTCACGAAGGAATAGTCGAGAAACCGCATCAAGCTGGAGAATGGTTCACGGAAAATGAAAAGACCGGGTTCCAGGACTTTAATGGCTTTGCGCTCCACGAGTTCGGCAATAATGTCGCCTTCATAAGGCGTATCTACTTTATTTTCGAATAAAATATTTTCTTTAAAACCAAAGTCGCCGTGAGAGAAACGTTCAATCAGACGTTGAACTCGCTCGGTAATCCCCTCATCCCCGTTCGGAGAGTTGTGGTTAATTACAATATGACCATCAACCAGCGCGATATCTTGGATATGTTCATCGGCGAAGGCTGCCGCATATTTAACTTGTCCGTGCTGGCTTTCAGCAAGACCTTCTAGAGAAATTCTACATGTCATCATGAATGGGTTACCTCGCAGTCTTCTTGGAAATAAAATCGGCAATTTCGCTGACAGTGTTCATGGAGTACAGCATGAGATCCTGGTTCGTTACTTGGATGCTGTATGTTTTTTCGATATGAGCGATGAGGGCGGTAGCGCCGATAGAATCGATAAATCCATAGTCAAACAGATGGACATCCACATCAAAATCATCGTCGTCCTCGGCAATTTCGTAACGCTCGCGAATATGCTGTTCAAGCTGCGCTAATAAGTCTTCATTAGACATGTTGGAAAGCCTCCTGATTATTGGTTTTGGCTAGTGAAAGTTAGGGTCGCTAAATCCCCGTATCGGGTAATGGTATACGTCTGCGTCGGCGCATCATAGGCCACTTGGAGATCGGACGCATTGAAAGTTAATTCAGTAGGGCTGTACAGCTTCACCTGCTGGAGGCCTGCTGATTTCAGCTTAAGCTGATAAGTAGATCCTTGGTGTGTCAGGGCAAAGGGAACATTTGAACGTACGATATGGAATTGATCTTGCTGAGGTCCAATTCCGATGGAAGCCGATTTAGCTAAACCAAGGTACAATTTATGATCTATCGTTGTATACGTATCTGAACTGCTTTGCAGAGAGTACAACGCCAGTTTGTCACCTTTTTCGATAACGACACCCAATGTTGAGGTGTATTCATCAGCTAAGCTTGGGACTTGAGCTGAATTCGGCGTTAGGGTTGCATGAAAATGTGGACTTCCGCCCGCTAGACGATCTTTCAGTTTGTCCCATAAATAGGAGACCCAGGACTGGCTGATCTGAACATCGCTTTTCATTGCGGCTAGAAAGGATTTGGCCATCTGTGTTTCGGTCATAAAGTTATAATCATGCTTCGTTCGAAGCTTGTCAAAGTAGTCAGCGAACTCCGTCAAATCAGCAATTTTGGATGGTACGGGAAAATGGTACTCGATGTGCTCGAAATAATCAATCGGCATATCCAATTTGACCATGGAATCAAAGACGTCGGTCGTCGCGTAATCGCCAGTTCGCAGCACCGGTGTCGGTGTGTGAATCAGCATCGTTTGGTCTGTTGCGCCTTGTGAATCCTGCAAGAGAAAAGGAAGCGACCAGATGGCATCCGGACGGGCAATGACGGGCGACTCGGAAGGCAAGAATCCAAAGTTATACCACATGCCTTGCTGCTGTTCGCTAGTCAACGTTTGCTCATGGACCTCGTTATTCACGCGCCATGTATGCTGATTCGTACCTGGATGCAGCCATGGGATTCCCAATTTGTCAAAGGCTTGCTTATGCAAGGTGAGTTCGGTTTTCTCTTGTGCTGAGCTTTTGAAATTATGTACAAACACATGCGGATTAAGATCCAAATGATTGTCACGCGCATAGTCGATAAATGTTTTGAGCTCCGCAGGATAAGGAAACTGCGGGTCGTCGATCGAGACGGGGGACCCGAATTCGATGCCTCCGACGACCAGGTCGTCTTTGCCGTCGTGATTGAGATCCACCCACAGCGGGACGGAGTTGTGCCCGGCAACCAAGGCGTGATTGCCGACTTGGTTGAGGGTTGCGCCCTCGAGGGGACCTTGTGGCGTCCAAGTGCCGCCTGCGCCTTGGAGATACACCTGCAGGTCCCCGTCGCTGCTGCCGACCACGAGATCGAGTCGGCCGTCGTCGTTCATGTCACGCGCGGCTGGCGCGGCGTGTGTGGCTTGATGCGGCAGCGTGATGATCTCGCTGCCTGGCGTTAGATCAAGGGCCGCTGCGCTGCGGCCCTTGTAGAGCCTGACTCGCCCATCGGCTCCGCCGAGGACGAGGTCGAGCTTGCCGTCGCCGTCGATGTCGGCGACAAGCGGTGCTGCAGGCCCTGCGGGCAGCTGCAGCGGTTTCCCGCCCGCGAGCAGCGCCGCGGGCTTCGCGAACCTGCCGCCAGCAAGCTGCGGCAGGAGCCGTACCGCCCCGGACTCGTCGGATACGACGAGGTCCGCGCGGCCATCCCCGTTCACGTCAGACGCGTGAACGGTGCTGTAAGGGCCAAGCTGGAGCGGCTCGCCGCTCTCCAGCAAGATCTTCTCCGGCGCGCCGAACGTGTCCGGCAGCGCCAAGCCCTCAGGCGGCGGCTCGCTCGCGTAAGCCGCCGCCGCAGGGCCAAGATTCGTGTACTTATACACGAATCCATCCGCGCTGCCGGCCATGAGGTCCGTGCGGCCGTCGCCGTTGAGGTCCGCGGCGGCTGGATACGCGCGGTAAGGCAGTTCAATCGCGCTTGCAAGATCGCGATACTGGGGAAACAGCGCCTGCCGCAGCGGCTTGCCGGCAGACATCACGTGCAGTCCGCTCGCGTAGCCGGAGCCGGGCAGCTCCCCGACGAACTGCGGCTTTGCGTTCGTTCCTGTATTGAGCTGCACCGTCACGCTCTCGCGCCATTGCCCCCAATAGAAGGCATTGCGGACAAGCGTGAACGAGGGAATTTCGTTATACTTCTTGAGCAGTTCCGCCCAAGCGATGCCGTCTTTCTGTTGAATCGCCGGCATCGCCTCAAAGTGATTCTGAAATGCCATTGCAGGCCGTCCATAAGGGCCAAGCACTTTGCGAACACTGTAGCCCAGCGTTTCCTTCGCTGCATAAGAGAGCAGCTCACTGCGATACTGCATGTTGGCAGCGGCAAAATCGAAACTGAAATAGGGCTCAATGGGTAAAGCTCTTTTATTGAAATAAGTCGTGCCTGGCGTAGACTTGCCTTCCGTTTGATACTTAGCAGCCAACTTCGTGAAGCCGAGCTTAGGGTCCATGCCGCTTTTCATATCAAAGCCAGTTGGAAAGTAGCGATTTGGCAGAAAGTTGCTGCTGATCACTACGGCCCCTTTTCCGATCCGATTTTGCATGGCAAGAGAAATGGATTGACCAGCTGCATTCATGGCGACAATTGATTGTCCAGTAGAAGGCACAAAGCCGTATCCCATATGGAAACCGGGCATGTCATTCAGGGTATGATGCTTGAGATAACTTTGACTGAACAGTTGAAAAGTCTGTTGCAAGCCTTGCAGATTAACAGGTACCTGCGGGTATGTAAATAGAGGCGTTTCTGTATTTGCTAACGGCAGCTTCTGTAAGTCGACTAGACGTTCAGCCCCAAGGAAGTCTAGTGGAAAGCTGCTAGAGAAACCATTTTCAATTAGTAAATGTCCGCCCTGCTTTACATATCCTGTAAGTTTCACAACTTGTTCTGCCCACTGGGCGTCCTCAGCTAGAGAAGGGTCCAGATAAACCGCATCGTACTTGCGCAGCTGGCTGGTGGATAAGGTTGATAAGGGCTGTTTGCTAATGTCCACACCAGCTTGCAAGGTTTGTTGAAAATTTCCATACGCCGCTGTATCATAAACATCTCCGCTAGTGGCGTAGAGAAGCTTAGTTTCATCTATTTTTGGTAAAAATAGTAGGATACCCAGCATAATAAGAAGGCAAAGGCCTAGTCCGGTCATCATTTGATAAATACGAATTTTCGACAAAGCCAAAGGGATCCCTCGATTACTGTAATGGTCACTATCCTTGACATTATAGCATTCATAGGTAAGTTTGTTAACTTCTAAAGGGGCTTCATAATTACAGGAAACAGTTGGAAATGGCTAGTCTGTGTCGGATTCTGGGTAACTTTGTTATTGGCTTATGCCCTAGATTCCTACCTATCCTTTCTGTTACACTAAAGAGAAGACTTTGAGGCTTACCCGAGGGCTCTATTAATTGAAGTATTGAAAGGATTTGCTGCCATGCGTACGATACGCAGAGAAGATATAGAATTATTGGCCCCTGCGGGGGATTGGGATTGTTTGAGAGCGGCTGTAGCCAATGGGGCGGATGCCGTGTTTTTTGGTGTGGAGAAGTTCAACGCACGCGCTAGGGCGCATAACTTTACGATGGCCGAGCTGCCGGATATTATGTCGTTCCTTCATCTATATGGCGTGCAGGGCTTCCTGACGTTTAATATTCTTGTGTTCGAAGAAGAGTTGAACGAGGCTAAGCAGTTAATAGAAGCTTGTATAGATGCGGGTGTTGATGCCGTTATTGTGCAGGATCTGGGTCTGGTTAAAATGATTCGCGAGATCTCCCCTGATTTCCCGATTCACGGATCTACACAAATGACGATTACATCGCCTGAGGCGGTTGAGTTCACGAAGCCTTTCGACATTGAACGCGTTGTTCTAGGCCGTGAAAATAATTTGAAGCAAATCAAGCAGATCGGTGATCAAGCGAGGCTTCCAATGGAAGTATTCGTGCACGGGGCGTTATGTGTTTCGTACTCTGGGCAATGTTTAACTTCCGAGATGTGGGGCGGACGTTCCGCCAATCGGGGAGAATGCGCGCAAGCTTGCCGCTTGCCGTATGACTTAATGGTGGATGGCGTGCAGAAACCGATGGGCGATGTAACTTATTTGTTGTCGCCCAAAGATTTGGCGGCCATTGAAATTGTGCCGGAATTGATCGAAGCCGGTGTACGTTCATTCAAAATTGAAGGGCGTCTCAAAACCCCTGAATATGTCGCTAATGTTGTGAGCAAATATCGCCGTGCGATCGATCGCTATTTCGATGGCGAAGATGCGCGTCCGTCCAAAGATGAGGTTCGTGAACTGCAGCAAAGCTTCTCGCGCGGCTTTACAGTTGGCTTCCTGAATGGAACCAACAACAAGCAGTTGGTTGACGGCACATTCCCTAAGAGTCGTGGGGTTTTCGTTGGGCGCATCAAGCAAATTTTGCGCGATGGCGTGATTTGTGAACTGGAGGCGCCGATTAAACGCGGTGATGGTGTGGTCTTCGATGCGGGCGATCCAACGAAGAAGGAAGAAGGCGGGCGAATCTATGATTTGCGCCGCAAGGGAGAGAAGCTCGAAGGTGAAGCTGAGGGCGGACTTATCGAGATTATTATGGGACGCAACGATGTCGAGTTAAACCGTCTGCATGTCGGCGATCGCATCTGGAAGACGAATGATCCGCATTTGGATAAACGTCTGCGTCAGACCTTCGAGACCGATAAGCCTTACCGCACGTTCCCGGTCAGCGTCACAATTACCGGCGTAGAGGGCGAGCCGCTCAAAAGCTGGTGGACGGATATCCAAGGCGGTCATACCGTCTTCGTACAATCCGAACTGCCGCTGGTGCGCGCGGAGAAGCGGCCGATGGACGAACAGCTCTTCACCGAGCAGTTCGGTCGCCTTGGCGGCACGATTTATGAGCTCAGCCAGCTGGACGTCCAACTGGTGGGTGAGCTGATCGTGCCGATGCGTGAACTCAACAGCATGCGCCGCAGCGCTGTCGAATTAATGGAAGACGAGCGCCAGAAGCCTCGCTCATATATCAAACGCGAAGTCGGCGTCTATGATGACGTGCTTCCGTCTGTCACGGAGCGTCATGAAGCCGCCGTTAATGCGCCTGCACTGTCCCTGGCGGATCGCAGCGCCGTGGAGCTTACTGCACTTTGCCGCAACCTCGAGCAGGTGAAGGCTGTGTTAGAAACGACGGATGATGTGCAACTGATTTACGCTGATTTTGAATTTATTAAGCAGTTCCCTGCGGCCGTTGAAGCCGTTCATGCGGCTGGGCGCAAGATTGCGCTGGTGACGCCACGTATTCATATGCCAGGGGAAACGGGCTATTTTAACAATATACTCAAGCTCAAGCCTGATGCGGTATTGATCCGCAATACAGGGGCCGCTTACTTCTTCTTGAAACATCGTTTGGAGAATCCGGATGCCCCGCAACCGCAGCTTATCGGAGACTTCTCGCTGAATGTGGCGAACCACAAAGCAGCTGCGCTGTTCCTTGAAGCGGGTCTTGCCAAAGTGACGCCGTCGTACGATCTGAACATTCAACAAATGGTTGATCTGCTGCGCCGCGCCGAAGCCTCCAAGCTGGAGGTCGTCATTCATCAACATATGCCGATGTTCCATACGGAACATTGTGTATATTGCACATTCCTGAGCGAAGGGACTGACTTTACGAACTGTGGCCGTCCTTGTGAAGACCACAGCGTGTCCTTGCAGGATCGCGTGGGGATGTCTCATCCTGTTCGTGTCGATGAAGGCTGCCGCAATACGGTGTATAATGCCGTGGATCAATCGGGCGCCGAGTATTTGAGCCATTTCATGGACCTGGGCATTCGCTCTTTCCGAGTCGAGTTCCTGGAAGAGACACCGGACAAAGTCCGAGAAATTCTTGATTTGTACCGCCGGGCGATCAACGGACAAATAAGCGGAACGCAAGTGTGGCGTTCATTGAAAGCTACGAACCAACTTGGTGTTACGCGCGGCCAATTGGTGAAGTAAAGATTTATAGATGGATAAGAGACCCAGTGCCTTTTAGGTGCTGGGTTTGCTGTTTAAATTAGAGGTGTTACCCCAGTTGCACGCGCGGAGAAAAGGGAACGTCGATCCTCTATTCTGGCGAAAAGTGTCATTATCGTGAGGTTGAGGGAACTACAGGGCGTTATTTTGCTGTTTCTTGAGAAATTCAGTGTTTTTTTCGAAATTAGGACCCTGTAGTTCCGCTAAAACTCTCGCATCCCTGCTATTTGCCGAAATAGCTCCCTAGAGTTCCCTCCCTTAATAGGTTTTGTCGCTTTGAAGAGGCTCATCTCTCAGGGTGACGAAGCTGTGTTGCTCACTTTTGGGAAAAGTGAATAAGACTCGTTTATTCGCGAGGCAAGGTAGGAAACACAGAGGGAGCACGTTCTCTGGATTTATGACGAAATACAAGGAATTTCCTTTAGTTACTGTCACTTGTTTAACACCCTGAATATTATGTTACAGCTAATGCCTAAGCCTAATGGACATAAGAAGAAAGGATGGCGATGGATAACAATGAAAAGAACATATAAGTTCACTGAGATCGCTGGTAAAATCGGAAAACCGCGAGCAGCTGTGGTGGAATGGTCTAATTATTTTCGGGATTTTCTTCCGACTAAAGCTATTGGTGGATCCCTAAGGTACACAGAAGAAGCAATTGAAATCTTTGAGATTATTGCCAAGTTGAGTGAAGCCAATAAACCGCTTAGATTTATAAAAGAGCATTTACGGGAAATGTCCCAGAGAGTAGTTCATGCACTTCATGATGAAAAGCCTTTATCCCTTACACCGGCTATTGTTCCTGGTTCTATTTTATCTCCCTCCGCAGACCCTTCAATTTCGCCTTCAGTTCTGAGCAATCCCAACTTTCAATTAAGTAAGGAAACCAAGGAATTAAGTCACATGGTACAGCTCCTCACGCAAAAAATGAGAGCAAATAAATCCCCGGTGGATGGAAGGGAGCGAGTCGACGATCTGAATCAAAAAGTGGGTATATCGTCATTAACAAGTGGTGGGGTTTTGTCGCCTATGCTGGATCAATCAAACGCTCAGTTGAATCAATTAAGCATTGAAGTTGCGGCACTTAGCAACATGATCGAGACGCTAAAATCAAAGGTTATCGAAGTTTCGGGCTTGTCTGAAGAAGTAACGGAGCTGCGCAATCTGATCCAGATTCTCACGCATCATATAACTAATTTGTTCGAACAGGACAGAAGGAATGAAGTTGCTGCCACATTAGTATTCCTGCATAGGGAAATTGAGTTTGTAGCCGTGGAAGCAAAAGGTCTGAAGAATGTGATCGAAACGGTTCAGCAGAAGGTTGCTGAAGATTCGGAGCGAGATCTCCGAGGTGAAATACTTGCGTCCACCAAGGAGTTATTGAACGAACGCTATGAAAGCATATCGGTAGAAGTACAGAACTTGTACAAAGGAAATCAGTTCCATACGCAAAAGGTAATAGAACTGCAAAACGTGATCGAAACCGTTCAGCAGAAGGTTGCTGAGGTTGCGGAAGTTGCGGAGCGAGATCACCGGGGTGAAATACTTGCGTCCACTAAGGAGTTATTGAACCAACGCTATGAAAGCATTTCGGTAGAAGTGCAGAACTTGCATAAAGGAAATCAGTTCCATACGCAAAAGGTAATAGAACTGCAAAACGTGATCGAAACCGTTCAGCAGAAGGTTGCTGAGGTTGCGGAAGTTGCGGAGCGAGATCACCGGGGTGAAATACTTGCGTCCACTAAGGAGTTATTGAACCAACGCTATGAAAGCATTTCGGTAGAAGTGCAGAACTTGCATAAAGGAAATCAGTTCCAAACGCAAAAGGTAATAGAACTGCAAAATGTGATCGAAACCGTTCAGCAGAAGGTTGCTGAGGTTGCGGAAGCTGCGGAGCGAGATCACCGGGGTGAAATACTTGCGTCCACCAAGGAGTTATTGAACCAACGCTATGAAAGCATTTCGGTGGAAGTGCATAACTTGCGTAAAGGAAATCAGTTCCAAACGCAAAAGGTAATAGAACTGCAAAATGTGATCGAAACCGTTCAGCAGAAGGTTGCTGAGGTTGCGGAAGTTGCGGAGCAAAATACCCGAGGAGAAATGCTTGCGGCTTCAACGGAGCTAGTGAACCAACGGTATGATGAAATTTCTCAACAAGTAACATCACAACAAAGATTACTTGATAAGATTGCCAAAATATTAGGATTTTAACAATAAAAACTCCCTAGCAGCTAGGGGGTTTTTATTATGTAAACACATGCGATGACAGTTTGATTCCTTGGAATCGATGATTCAGCATGCTAATAACTCTCTTCCTCATCTTTCGTTCACATTTTAGACACAATTTTTTAATCTATTTTTCAGATTTGTTTAAGGTTGGTTTATTGTTCCACAAGTATAGTGATGATGGTTATATGGAACGAAAAGAATGAATGGGGGATCTTGGATGCTTGAGGTCAAACAAGTCAGCAAGCTGTACGAAAATGCTCGTGGCGTGCATAACATCGATTTCTCGATGCAGCGCGGCGAAATCGTTGGCTTCCTAGGGCCGAATGGTGCTGGCAAAACAACGACAATGCGCATGATTACCGGCTATTTGAATCCGACACATGGACAAATCTGGGTAGATGGCCACTCCATGGCTGACAACCCGAAGAAAGCGCGCCGCAAAATCGGCTACTTGCCGGAAACACCGCCCCTCTATCCGGAGATGACGGTGCAAGCCTACTTGCGCTTCATCGCGAATCTTCGCGATGTGCCTGCACGGGAGCAGAAGCTGCGCGTCGGCGAGGCGATCGACAAGCTTGGACTGCAAGGTCGCGAGAAGCAAATCATTCGCTCTCTCTCCAAGGGCTACAAGCAGCGCTTGGGACTTGCGCAAGCGATTTTGCACCAACCGGATCTGCTGATCCTGGACGAGCCTACCTCCGGCCTCGATCCGAAGCAGATCATCGAAATCCGCCAGCTGATTCATGAGCTGGGCGAGAACCACACAGTGCTGCTGAGCACGCACATTCTGCCTGAAATTAACGCGATCTGCAACCGCGTTCTAATCATTAACCAAGGGCGCGTCGTCCTCGACGAGCGCCCTGAGCATCTCGGCCGCACGATGGGCGAGACGTTCGAAGTATCGCTCGAGGTCAAGGGACCTCGCGAGCGGATCTTGACCGAGCTGCGCAGCCTAGAGGCAGTTGGCGAAGTTAAGGAGCTTGATGCGCCAGTGGTGAACGAACCTGTCGCAGACGAAGCTTCCGCATCCGCTGACGCCGCATCCGCGCCTGCAGCGTCCGTGAAGCTGCTCGTTACTTCTGCGGACCGCTCCGATATCCGGGAAGACTTGTTCTTCCGCCTGGCCGGCGCAGGCTACCCGATTCTCGAAATGAAGCGGGAAAGCCTAAGCCTGGAGGATATCTTCCTCAAGCTGACGACAGATGAACCGGCAGCAACGGACTCGGCAACGGACTCGGCAGCGGCACCGGATGCCGTCTCGAAAGAGGAGGTGGATACCGATGCGTAGAGTCTGGGCGATTTGCTCCAAAGAGCTGCAAATGTACTTCTTTTCGCCGGTAGCTTACGTGGCGTTTGCTTTTTATGTGCTGCTATCGAGCTTTTTCTTCTATATCAATTTCGTGAACGGCCAACCTCCGATTGTTGATGCGCGTTCCGTTGTAGGCAATACATCCTTCGTGTATCTGTTCATCATCCCGCTGTTAACGATGCGCCTCATCGCCGATGAGTTCCGTCAAGGGACTGATGAACTGCTTCTCACTTCGCCTGCCGGCATCGGCGAAATTGTGCTCGGGAAATATTTATCTGCGTTTATCGTGCAAGTTGGACTCGTGGGCATCAGTTTAATCTATCCGCTCATCATGTCCTCCTTTGGAACTTTGGATAAGCCTGTCATGTGGCTGTCTTATCTGAGCATGTTCTTATTGGGCTGTACGATGATGGCGATCGGTTTGTTCGCATCCAGCCTGTCCAACAACCAGATGGTTGCGGGGATCACCGGATTTGTGATTTTGCTCTTGTTATGGCTGCTGGATTGGGTAAGCAGTGGCATGACAGGCAAACTCAAGGATTATGTCGGTCAATTCTCATTGACGAGCCACCTGACGAATTTGCAAAAAGGCGTCCTGCATGGCGGAGACATCGTCTTTTACATCACATTAACAGCGGTATTCCTCGTTCTTAGCATACAAGTCCTTGAAAGAAAGCGTTGGAGGTGAGCGGAATGAACAAGTGGATACGGGGAACTAATGCGACTGTTTTATCAATCGCCGTTATCGGCATTTTCATCATTCTGACCATTTTCCTTCACTCGCTGAAAGGCTTTCAGGTCGATTTGACGAAAAATAAGAACTTTACGCTCTCAGAGCAAACGGTCACTTCACTCAAAAATCTAAATCAAGATATCCATATCATTGCTTTCACGAATAGCGGCGATGGCAATGAATTTATTACACGGCAAGTGACCGATATGATCACGGAGTATAAGAAGCAAAGCAGTAAAATTACGTATGATGAATACGATATGCTCAAACAGCCGTCTATGGCTAAGCAGTATGGTGTTGATCAAGGCGGTACGCTTGTTTTTGAAATAGGCGATAAGAAGCAGAACATTAATTTCTATGAGCTGTTTGTGGGCCAGCAGGATGGTTCCTACACCTTCTCTGGAGAAGAGAAATTTACTCAGGCGATTACAAGCCTAACTTCCACAGAGAAACACACCGTTTATTTACTTTCGGGCCATCAAGAATATCCGCTAACGGCCATGACGATTTTGAAAAGCAGTCTGGAAGCCGCCAATTATGTGGTGAAGGATCTTAATCTTTATGTCGCGGGTAAAATACCGGATGATGCGCAGATGCTGATGCTGCTTGGGCCGCAAAATGATCTGAACGATAAGGAAGCCGAGCTGATTCAGGCTTACCTGAAGGATAAAGGCAAAATCTATTTGGCACTCGGCTTTAATAAAGACATGGCGACTAAGTGGAAAAATATTGATGCGATCATGAAAACGTATGGAATTGTCGATCAGCATGCGATTGCCATTGAAACGAAACAAACGTCACTTTATGATCCGTTAACGATTATTCCAGATTACGGTTCGCACGAGATTACGAATAAACTGTCCAGCAACAATCTGGTCACGATGCTCTCGCTGGCTGCGAGCTTAAACGCAGATGAAAGTGCGCCAGATTACACGCAATCCTTGCTTCTGAAAACGACAGATAAAGCTTATGGTGAAACAGACATCAACCTGCTCGCGCAGTCCAAAACCAAACAGGATGCCACCGATGTGAAAGGTCCGCTCAACCTGGGGTATGCGATTGCCAATAAGGATAATAAACCTAAAGCTATTATTCTAGGCGGTTCGACATTCGTGCTGGATCAAGATATTCAGAATCAAGGCAACAAAGATTTTGCTATGAACAGTATCGGTTGGCTGCAGGAACAAAAGGATCAAATTACGATCCGCCCTCGCCAAGGGGATGCGTTCCAGCAAGCGATGATTACGCCTAGCCAGGCGAATACCATTTTCCTACTGACTATCGTGTTCTTGCCTCTCTTGTTCTTGGTGATTGGCGGCTTGATCTGGTGGAGGAGGAGAAGAGGATGAAACGGTTTATTCCTACCATTCTGTTAGTCGTTGTGTGCATCGGAGGGTTCTGGTACGCCTCCAGCCAAAACTTCTTTCAAGAGAAAAAAGAAGAACCGAAATCACTTGTCGTCCTGAAGCAAGAAGATGTACAATCGCTCACTGTCCAAGCAGCAGATGAATCGGTTGAGTTGGCACGAAACGACAAGGGCTGGGACATGAAGAAGCCTGCCACAGTGCCAATCAATGCGAATCAAGTGGATTCGTGGCTGGACGCGCTAGGGTTAGTTACCTCGACCAAACTAGTGGAAGCTCAGGCAAGCGATGCAGCCACATATGGTTTGGATAAACCTGTAGCTACCTATGAGGTTATGATGAAGGATGGCTCCAAAAAGGGCTTGAAGGTTGGAACGGCTCTTCCTATTCAAGGATTCTCTTATGTACAGGTTGAAGGTTCACCCGCTGTCTACCAGGTGAGTGATCAGTCGCTCTCCGGTCTTAGCAAAGCTCCGCTTGATTTTGCCGACACCAGCCCGTTCAAATTCGAGAACGACAAGGTGCAATCCGCCAAAGTAACGTGGAAAGGGCAATCCTGGACACTTGCCAAAACGGATAAAGACAAAGTTGCCGCTGAAGCGAACTGGAAGCTTGGAGATAAAGAGCTGAAAGGCTCGGATGCCAATCCGTTATTGGATGAGCTTATTTTCCTTCATAGTGCGGCACTCCCACAGCCTGCGGCTCAGAAGACGGTTGCAGGCGGAGAGCTTAAAGTGGAACTTACCCTGAACGTGGATGGCAAAGACACTACCGACGTGTATGAAGGGAAGCTGGACCAAGACCAAGTCTGGTTAGCTAAGCAAGGCGGTCAATGGGCGTATCCGCTCACAATGGCTGATATACAGAAGTTGGCGGATGCCTACGCAGGGAAGCCGGCTCAGCCCGCCTCATAATTCCAAATGAAACTGCTCCTAACAGCGACTTTGCTGCTTGGGGCAGTTTTTTAGCTTTTTTTTCCAATGGCACATAAAACGGTATTTTCTGGGAAACCTACAATCAAGGAACGGAAAGGAGGTAACAATTCATGTACAACAACCAAGGCCAAGGGAACCACAGCATTAGCGGTAAAGAGCTCTCGTACCTAGCGGATACGTTGAAAAATGAGGAATTGTTAGCAAAGCTTTGCGTACAAGGTGCAGCTAACAGCCAGAGTTCATCATTGAAACAAACGTTGACACATCTTTCGCAAGAGCGGCTGCAAAACATCAGCATCCTAATCAATACCATGCAGCAACAATCCGGCATTACCCATTAATTCGTACATAAGAGGAGGTGCAAGAAGCATGTATCAACAAAATCAAAGCCCTTATCAACAGCAGCAGCATTCACAACAACCATCACACCAATCACAGCAGCAAGTGCACTTGCAAGAGCAGGATTTCGCGAACTTCGTGCTTTCTGAACTTAAGCGCAGTGCACGTGAATACACGACGGCTGCTCTGGAAGCCGCTAACCCGCAAATCAGACAGACTTTTCAGACGCTATTGCTAAAAACATTGCAGGATCAAGCCGCTGTTTTCCAAGAGTTGCAAAAGCTGGGGGCGTATGAAATTCAGCCTGCACAGCAGCAGCAGATTCAACAAGAGCTGCAAAAGCAAAGTCAAACTGCCGCGCAGCTGCAAACGTTTGTTCAGCAGAACTTGAACGCAGGCGCGTCAGCTGGCTATCAACAGCAAGATCAATCCTTGATCTCGCAGCAGGTACAACACCAACAACAGCTGCACAACCAGCAACAGAACCAGCAGCAAAGTCAGCAGCAGAACCAGATTGCGGCTTTGCATCAAGCGCCAATTCAACCTATGATCAGTGCGTCTCAGTATCCGAATGCCGTGTATAACAACAATCAACCGCAAAACTTTGCTGCTCACCAACCGTCAAGCTTCAGCAGCCAACAAGGGCAAAGCTTTCAAGATCACAGCTACGGACAATCACAATCCGGCTATGGTCAAACGCAAGGCTACTCCGCCTCAGCTGCCTATGGCTCCTCCGAGAGCACGCCAATAACCAGCAAAGCAGCGAATGCCAGCATCACTTCCCGCAGCCAAACGAGTGCGCTATCCCCAACTTCGAGCACTGCGAGCGAGAGCTCCTATGTTAGCAAGCAACATGAAGGAAGCAAATACAGCTTCTAAGCGACTAGATCGCATTATTGTGCCAAGACGTCTGCAGCTTTCCAAGCTGTGGGCGTTTTTTTTATATTTTGTCCCACTTTTCTCATAATCATGGTATGTAAACGGCTTGTCACACATATATAAGGAACATGGGATGTCCAAACTTATGGGAAAAGGGTGTATCGCAGATGATGAAAAAAACGTGGGTATACAGCGCAGCAGCTTTAGTAGTGCTTGGCGCGTTAACAACAGCTTGTGGTTCCAAAGAAGAAGTGATCAGTACGAATGCAGGAGCCAAAGCCCCAACAACCGTGACACAAGGAAAGACAGAAAGCAGCGTCAAAACGGTCGCCTCTACTGCGAAACCTGCGATTGATGCCCAAGTATCCAAAATTGACGGAAGAAACGTAACAATCACGTACCAAACGACGAATTTCCAAATCACAGCCGATCATATGGATCAAAAAGCGGTGCAAGGCGAAGGACATCTGCATCTTTATGTCGATGGCAAACAAAAAGCTATGATTGGCAAAGCGGGTCCATTAACGCTCAATAATTTGGCAACCGGTAAACATGAGATTAAACTGGAGCTTCAACAAAACGATCACACCGATATTAATGTACAAAAAATCCTCAATATCGAAGTTAAATAAATCCAGAACATTTGTGCGTATTTAGCTGGAAATCAGGCTTGAACGTACAAGAGGCAACACTAGGTACATATTCCTCGAAAAGACGGGCGATTAGCCCGTCTTTTGTCATTTGACACGCCTGAACGCGTAGCATAGACTGTTGATAGTATGGCATTATTGCCCCTAATCGGAGGGAAACAATTGATCGTCGATATACGTAAGTGGAAGCATGTATTTAAGCTTGATCCAGATCGGCCTATTTCGGACGAAGCGCTTGATCGTCTGTGCCTGTCGGGGACGGATGCCATCATGGTAGGCGGGTCTACAGGGGTAACGTTCGATAATACGGTAGATTTGTTATCAAGAATTCGGCAATATGAGGTTCCTTGTGTGCTCGAAATTTCGGATCAAGAGGCGATTGTTCCTGGATTTGATCTCTTTTTAATCCCCGTTGTGCTGAACAGCGATGATGCCAGGTGGATTGTCGGGCAGCATCATGAGGCATTGAAAGAATATGGAGCTATGCTGAATTGGGATGAAATTATAGCTGAAGGCTATATCATCTTGAATCGGGAAGCTACAGCAGCCAAGCTGACTTCAGCCCGTACCAACTTGGACATCAAGGACGTGACGGCTTACGCCCGCATGGCGGACAAGCTTTTTCATATGTCCATTGTTTATTTGGAGTACAGCGGTGTGTTTGGTGATATGGAAGTAGTGCGGCGGACACGCCAGGTGCTGGAGAATGCTCGACTGCTATACGGCGGAGGCATTGATAGTTTGGAGAAAGCGCAGCAGGCTGCGGATGTCGCAGATACCATTGTCGTAGGCAATATTATTTATAGTGATTTGGAGCAGGCGCTACAGACCGTGAACGTGAATTTGGATAGAACAGGAAGGTAACTTATGAACGAGACAGTTAATATCTTAGATGCGATTAAAAGGTTGAATCCCGAGCAGCGCAAAGCAGTCGAAGCGGTGGACGGGCCTCTGCTGATTATGGCGGGAGCGGGAAGCGGAAAGACGCGTGTGCTGACGCACCGGATTGCTTACCTCATCGGAACGCGCAGGGCGGCGCCATGGAGCATTCTGGCCTTGACCTTTACGAATAAAGCGGCGCGCGAGATGCAGGATCGTGTAGGCAAATTAGTTGGCGGCAGCGGCAGTGATATTTGGGTTTCTACCTTTCACTCCATGTGTGTACGTATGCTGCGCAGAGATATTTCTCGGATCGGATTTACTTCGAATTTCACGATTCTCGATTCTGGCGACCAACTCTCCGTCATTAAAACCTGTTGTAAAGAACTTAACATCGATACGAAGAAATTCGAGCCTAAGACCTTTCAAGCAGCTATCTCAACAGCCAAGAACGAACTCATCTCTCCTAAACAATTTGAAGATAAAATCGGCGACTACTTTGACGGCTTAACCTCGAAAATTTATACGCTTTATCAGAAAAAGCTCAGAAGCAACAACTCCCTGGATTTCGATGATCTCATCATGGCGACTATTCATTTATTCAATGAAGTTCCCGAGGTACTGGACTACTATCAAAATAAATTTCAATATATCCACGTCGATGAGTATCAAGATACGAACAGGGCTCAATATATGCTATGTCAGATGATTGCGGCGAAGCATAAGCGTATTTGTGTTGTGGGGGACAGTGATCAGTCCATTTACCGTTGGCGTGGAGCGGATATATCGAACATTCTTAATTTTGAAAAAGATTATCCGAATGCGACCTCCATTCTATTGGAGCAAAATTACCGCTCGACTTCGAATATTTTGCAAGCTGCCAATAAAGTCATCGCCAACAATACAGGCCGTAAACCCAAGAATCTGTGGACCGATAAAGAGGGCGGCGTCCCCATCAAGCTCTACCAAGCGGACTCCGAGCATGAAGAAGGTTATTTTGTTACGGGTACAATCAATAAAAATAAGGCTAACGGTAAAAAGTTTGGCGACCACGCCATTCTGTATCGGACGAATGCGCAGTCACGGGTAATCGAGGAAATTCTGATTAAATCAGACATCCAATACACCATCGTAGGCGGCGTAAAGTTCTATGATCGCAAAGAGATCAAGGATATTTTGGCGTATCTGCGTCTAATTTCCAATCCCGACGATGATATTAGCTTGAACAGGATTGTTAACGTGCCTAAGCGGGGTATTGGCGGTACGACTTTAGATAAAGTGGCTGAGATGGCGGGGCGCAGAGGTATTTCGCTGTATGCCATGCTGGAGGAAGTCGATTCCCTAGAGATCAATGCGAAGGCGAAGCATGCTTTGGCTGATTTCCGGGAAATGATTGATAACCTCAACCGGATGGTTGAATACGTGTCTGTGACGGAGTTGACGGAGAAAATTTTGGAGATGTCGGAGTATCGCCTGGAGATGCAGCGTGAGAACACGATCGAATCCAAGGCTCGTCTCGAAAATATTGAGGAGTTCCTGTCCGTGACCATGGACTTCGAGAAACGCAATGAGGACAAGTCCCTTATTTCCTTTTTGACCGATTTGGCGCTGATTGCGGATATCGATACGCTGGATAAGGACAAACCTGCGGAAGAACAGGACGCTGTTGTGCTGATGACTATGCATAGCGCCAAAGGTCTTGAGTTCCCGGTTGTCTTCATCATCGGGATGGAAGAGGGCGTCTTCCCTCATAGCCGTGCTTTTGCCGATAACGAAGAGCTCGAAGAGGAGCGCCGTTTGGCCTATGTTGGCATCACGCGTGCCGAGCAAGAACTTTTCCTCACGTGCGCCCGCATGCGCACGCTCTTTGGCCGCACCGCAGCGAACGCGCCATCGAGATTCCTCCAGGAGATTCCTAAGGAACTCATGGAGAATGTCTCGGGCGGCAGCGCCATCGGCGGTGGCTTCTCACGGTCTGCTCGCGGCGGCTCCAGCACCAGCTCGTGGGGCAGCAGCGCTTCGACGACGAGCCGCGGGACGACCGGCTCGTCAGCTTGGGGCACGCCGTCCTCCTTCGGACGGCCTAGCACGGGCGCGGCAGCGCCAAGTCCGGCAGCAGCTGTCAAGCCGCCTGCTTTCCGGGCTCCGCAGCCGGCCGCAGGCGGGGCGGTGCCGGACTACAAAGCCAGCGACAAAGTGGCGCATGGCAAGTGGGGCATCGGCACCGTTGTATCCGTCAAAGGCTCGGGTGACGACACCGAGCTGCAAATTGCCTTCCCTGCGCCTGTTGGTTTGAAGCGCCTGTTGGCTAAATTCGCGCCGATCACCAAACAATAGTAACGAGATCGGCCCGTATGAATCGCAATCCCTTATTTCTCATTAGAGAGGAAGAGCCCGTAATGACAGATGCCATCGCGGCAATGACAACCCTCATCCAAGAAATCAACAAGCATAATCACAACTATTACACGCTGGATCAGCCTACGATTACAGACGCAGAGTGGGATGCTTTATATGATAAGCTAGCTGCGCTGGAGAAGGAGACGGGGACCATTCTGCCTTCGTCCCCAACCCTTCGTGTGGGTGGCGACATTCTCAAAGGCTTCGAACCTCACCGTCATTTATCCAGGCTATGGAGCCTGGACAAAGCCCAAAATGCCACAGACCTGCAAACCTGGCACACCCGTGTGCTCAAGCTGATCGCCGATTACAACGCCAAGAATCCGGAGCAGCCTTTACCAGACCCTACTTATGTAGTGGAATTAAAGTTTGATGGGCTTACGCTAAACCTTACCTACGAACAAGGGAAACTTGTTCAAGCGTCTACACGAGGCAACGGAACTGTGGGAGAAGGCATTCTGGCGCAAGTCAAAACGATCAAATCCATTCCGCTGGAAATTCCCTATGATCAGGGAACCATTGAGGTGCAGGGGGAGGGGATGATGTTCCTCTCGGTGCTGGAAGCTTACAATCAGACAGGCGCTGATCCACTCAAAAACGCCCGCAATGCAGCAGCTGGGGCGCTGCGTAACTTGAATCCCAAAGTTACCGCCGAGCGGAAGCTGAATGCTTTTATTTACAACGTAGGCTATTCTGATGGGATTCAATTCGAAAACCATTTCGATATGGTTCAGTTTCTGCGCGACAATCACTTCAAAGTGAGCAACCGTACACGGTACTTCAGTACAATAGAAGAAGTAAGCGCCGAACTCGAGCAGATTGCCGAAGAACGGCTCAGCTTCGATTTCCTTATAGATGGAAGTATCGTGAAGTTGACCGATATGCGCACGAGAGAAGTGCTCGGCTATACCGAGAAATTCCCGCGTTGGGCGATTGCGTACAAGTTCGAAGCCGAGGAAGCGACAACCATTCTCCAAAGCGTTTCATGGGAAGTCGGTCGTACCGGCAAAATCACGCCGCTTGCCCGCGTTGAAGCTGTAGATCTCGCAGGGGTCACCGTACAGAATTGTACGCTAAACAATGTTGGCGATATCGAACGCAAAAATCTCAAGCACGCCTTGGGCAGCCTCGTCTACATCCGTCGCTCCAATGACGTCATTCCAGAGATTCTCGGTAAAGTGACCGAGGAGAATGACGGTGAAGAGATTGTCGCTCCGACGCATTGTCCTTCCTGCGGTAGTGAGCTTGAGATGCGGGGTGCTCATCTCTTCTGTTTGAATCGTCTCGGCTGCAGTCCGCAGCTCGTGGGCCGAATGTCGCATTTCGCTTCGCGCGATGCGATGGATATTGAATTTTTCAGCGAGATGACCGCTTCACAATTGCATCAAGAACTTGGTGTCAATGATCCTGCGGATCTTTACACGCTGCAATTCGACGATCTCGTGAAACTCGATCGCTTTGGAGAGAAGAAGGCGCGTAACCTCCTGGACGCGCTGGAGAAGAGCAAGTCTCGCGATCTCGCCTCTTTTCTCTATGCTCTCGGAATACCCAACTCGGGCAAGACAACAACCAAGGTGTTAGCTGATTATTATCGCAGCTTAACGAAGATTATGGCCGCTGCACCGGAGGAACTCATCGGCCTCCCTGATGTCGGCGGGATTGTTGCCGAAAGTATTCATTCGTTCTTCCGTGATCCTGTGATGGTGTCCAGTATTGAACGTATGCTGGCCGCTGGCGTCAATCCGATTGCCGAGGAGCCTGCTGTTGTTCTGGCGAGTCCCGACAATCCGTTTTTCGGCAAAACCGTCGTACTTACGGGTACGCTTTCCACGATGGGACGCGATGAATGCGCGAAGAAGCTGGAAGCTCTTGGCGCTAAGATTACGGGCAGCGTTTCTAAGAAAACGGATATCGTCATCGCCGGTGAAAGTGCCGGCAGCAAGCTGACCAAAGCGCAAGATCTGGGCATTCGGATTATTGAGGATGAGCAGGAACTTTTGCGGCTGCTTGGTGAAGGTTAGGCTGAATTACCATAGAAGTGAGGAGACAACGCCATGCCCAGAATTCTGCATATTGTGAACGGAGACGCATTCGGCAATAAATTGCGAGCATCGGGGATCGATGGAGATATTCTAGTATGGCGTGAGTCTTTATATGAGGGGCCTGTTGGCATGCGAATGTCCGATAGCGCCCTTTTACCTCTTAGAGCAGCTTATATGAATCAGCGCCATGGCATTCCCGAAGCATTATTCAGCGCTACGACCAAACAGCAAGAGGAAGCTTTGGACACCCTCTCAGCAGAGACAGATGAGGTTGTTTTATGGTTTGAGCATGATCTATATGATCAATTGATGCTCTGTTATTTGCTTTCTCGTCTGCACGATAGGGCTAATCGTCCTTTTCAATTGTCTTTATTAAGCCTAGGGGAGTTCCCTGGTATCGATATATTTAATGGGTTGGGACAGCTATCAACGGATCAGATCGCAAGCTTGCACCATACATGGGTGCCTGTTGAAGTCGGTCAACTACGCCTTGCTCATCGGGTTTGGACTGCCATATCCGCTGCTGAGCCTGACGTATTGGCTTCTTTAATAGAAGAAGATCTTTCCCTATTGCCTTTTCTTAAAAAGGCCCTGCAGGCCAATTACGACCGTTACCCGTCGATGCATAATGGATTGAACGCCATACAGCAGCTCATCTTGTCACGTCTCAAAGAGTCAGGTATGCCTATCTTGCATTTGTTCCAACAGATAAGTGATGAATTCAGCGGCTATGGACTTGGTGATTTGCAGTTTTGGAGTATCCTTGAGGATCTTAGGCTATGCACCGAGCCGCTTCTCCAAATAAGTGAAGGCAGAAGGCTTCCGCAATATGGTGAAGTTCTACCGCTTGACTTTGAAAATTGGCGAGTAAACATAACTGATTTGGGTATACTTGTTCATAATGGAGCGAGAGATCATCTTTCAATTAACGGTGTTGATGATTGGATTGGTGGCGTTCGTTTGCTTGGAAAAGACCAGGTGTGGCGCCGAAACACTGTAACCATGGGGCTTTTCAAGATGTAAGATAATGGATGAAGAAAGATGCTTGCATTTCGTTTTGAAACCTGATAATATATGTTCTTGTCACCGCAAGAGCGATGCATTAACGCTTTAAACGGTAACGCATTAAAGCTCCTTGAAAACTGAACAAATGAATGAAGCAAATCAGCAAATTCAGTCACGCA